>CAZMNI010000320.1:0-1511 GCA_964567615.1 uncultured Chryseobacterium sp. | reverse complement strand
CCTGATGGTGGGCACGGTGGCGGTGGAGCCCAGCATCCGCAAGGCGCTGGCCATCGGTGCAGACGAGGCGGTGCGCATCGACCTCGACCCCACGGATGCCTTCCAAACCGCGACCGCCATCGCCGACCACGCGCGGGGCAAGGGCTACGACCTCGTCCTGTGCGGCAAGGAGACGATCGACCACAACGGCGGGGCCGTCCCGGGCATGGTCGCCGAATTGCTCGACCTGCCCTACGTTCCGCTGGCGACGAAGCTCGACCGCGCAGGCGATGCCTGGGTCCTCGACCGCGACGCAGCAGGTGGCACCGAGACGGTAGAAGTCTCCGGCGCCCTCGTTGCCGGAGCTGCGAAGGGCATGGCAGAACAGCGCATCCCGAACATGCGCGGCATCATGGCCGCCCGCACGAAAACCCTGGCCGTCGAGGCCTCCTCGGCCGCTCCTGCCACGGCGGTGCGGGCGTTCGCTTTGCCGCCGGCAAAGGGTGCGGTGAAGTTGGTCCCTGCGGACCACCCCGAAGAACTGATCCGGTTGCTCCGCGAGGAAGCAAAAGTCATTTGATCCTGCACTTCCCATGGCAATTCTCGCAGCAATTCCAGTGAAAGAAGGCCGCGCCACGAAGGCGGGCCTCGAAGCGGCATCTTACGCCGCGTCCCTCGCGGCCGCATCCGGCACGGAGGCCGTCGCGGTGGTGAGTGGCGACCTGAACGGTGACGGCGGCCTCGGCGCGGTGGGCATCGTGCGGGTCCTGCATCACCCGGGCACAGGTGCCGACGGCGGTGCGGTGGCACGTGCCGTCGAAGCCGCAGCGCGTGCCGCTGGCGCGACGGCGGTGGTGGCCCCCCACGACGACTTCGGCCGGGCCGTTGCGCCCCGCGCCGCGGTGCGCCTCGGCGCCGGCTGCATCACCGGCGTAACCGCCCTGCCCGACGGCGGCGCGGTCCGGCGCGGTGTGTTCTCCGGCAAGGCCTCCGCAGAAATCACGGCTTCCACGCCGGTGGTGGTCTACACGGTGTCCCCGAATGCCTTCGGCGTCCGGCAGACCGGAGGCGGCGCGGCCGCCGTCGAGCCGCTTGCGTGCGACACCGGGGCGGACCGCGTAAAGGTGCGGGGCTTCAAAGCGGCCGGAGCGGGCGGCGGTGTGCCGCTTCCCGAGGCCGAGCGCGTCGTTTCCGCGGGCCGCGGGTTGAAGGGTCCGGAGCATTGGGGGATAGTGGAGGATTTGGCCCGCGCCCTCGGCGCGGCGACCGCGTGTTCCCGACCGGTCAGCGACATCGGCTGGCGTCCCCACCACGAGCACGTGGGCCAAACCGGCATCGCCATCCGCCCTTCGCTGTACATCGCCGTGGGCATCAGCGGCGCCATCCAGCACCTGGCCGGCGTGAACCAATCGAAGGTCATCGTCGCCATCAACACGGATCCCGAAGCGCCGTTCTTCAAAGCGGCCGATTACGGCATCGTGGGCGACGCGTTCGAGGTGCTTCCGAAGTTGACGGAAGCGGTGAATGCCATG
>CAZMNI010000319.1:0-1545 GCA_964567615.1 uncultured Chryseobacterium sp. | reverse complement strand
TCGACGATGGGCACAGCGCGCGGCAACACGCAGGGGTCGTGCCGCCCTGCGCCTTCGATTACCGCAGGATTCCCTTCTCGGTCCACCGAGTGCTGCGGATGCGCAACGGTCGCCACGGGCTTGAAGCCCACCCGCACCACCACGGGCAAGCCGTTTGAGATGCCGCCTTGGATCCCACCGCTGCGGTTCGTTCCCGGCCTCGGGCCATCTGGAGTGGCCACAAATACGTCGTTGTGGGCCAAACCTCCGGCATACGTGCCCGCGAATCCACTTCCGAACTCAACGGCCTTCGCTGCCGGAATGCTCAGTAGCGCCCCACCGATGGCCGCCTCGAGCTTCATGAACACCGGCTCTCCCCAACCCGCTGGCACCCCATCCGCCACCGCAACGATGCTGCCGCCCACGCTGTCCCCTGCCGCCCGCGCCGCCTCGATCCGCACTGCCATGCGGGCCGCCGTCGCTGGATCGGGGCACCGAACGGCCTGCCCGTCCACACGTTCGTGCGGGATGTACGTGGGTTCCGCTTCCCACGCGATGTCCGCTACCCGGTCCACATAAGCGGAAATTCGGACTCCAACTTCCGCGAGAAGTGCCCGGGCCACTTCGCCGGCGACCACGCGCGCCACGGTTTCGCGTGCCGAAGCTCGACCGCCTCCGCGGGGATCGCGGAAGCCGTACTTCTGATCGTACGAGAAGTCCGCATGGGACGGCCGCCAAGCGCTTTCAAAGGCGGCGTAATCCGCAGACCGTACGTCCCCATTGCGCACGACAAAGGCAAGAGGAGTTCCTGTGGTGCGCCCATCGTAGAAGCCGGACAACCATTCGATGCGGTCTGCTTCGTTGCGCGCCGTGCCCAGCGGCGTGGAGCCGGGTCTGCGCCGGTCGCACCCGCGCTGCAGGGCCTCGTGGTCGAGCCGCAGCCCTGCAGGACAACCGTCGATGACACCACCCAATGCCGGACCGTGGGATTCTCCGAAGGTCGTCAGCCGAAAAAGGGTGCCAAAGGTGTTGCCCGCCATGTCCGAAAGCTACGCCCGGCGGGGCTTACCTTCGCACCATGCGCTTGCTCGTCACCCACATCCGCGGACTTGTCGGTGCGTTCGATGCTCCTCCGGCCTTCCTCGCAGGAGCGGACATGCGGCGCTTCCCCGTTTTGGAAGACGCTTGGCTTGCGGTGGAGGATGGGAAATTCGTGGACTACGGAACGATGTCGGAGTTTCCGGGGATTTCAGATTGGCGGGATCTTGAAGTTATCGATGCCTCAGGGTGCTTCGTGCTTCCTTCGTGGTGCGACAGCCATTGCCATCCCGTGTTTGCTGAAGACCGCACGGGCGAGTTCCTCGATCGACTCGAGGGGCTGACCTATTCGGAAATTGCAGCTCGGGGAGGGGGTATTTTGAATTCTGCACGCGCACTGGCGGAACTCGACGAAGAAGAGTTGGTGAACAGGGCACGGATCCGGGTCGAGGCTGCCATGCGGTCGGGGACGGCGGCGATGGAGATGAAGAGCGGTTATGGGCTTTCCGTGGAATCGGAGCTGCGGTC
>CAZMNI010000318.1:0-1546 GCA_964567615.1 uncultured Chryseobacterium sp. | reverse complement strand
CTTCGAGGCTGCGTGCGGTTTGGCCGGCGGCGGAGCCGGCGAGCAGCAGCAATCCGGATGCAAGAAAGGCCCTCATGCCAGCCGGAGCGTGCGTTCCACCCCGCCCGTGCGCGCGAGCACATCGAGCGATTCGGTGCGGTCAGCCGCCAACTGTGCCTGCAGCGCCTGCGCGTCTGCAAACCGCACTTCGTCCCGCAACCGCGCCACGAAAAACAAACGCATCCGCTCGCCGTAGCACTTCCGGAGCGGTTCCAGCACATGGGCCTCGACGGTGCGTTCCGGTGCCGGCGCGTCCTCGTCCCCAGCGGTGAAGGTGGGGCGCGTGCCCACGTTGACCATCGCCGGAACAGGGCGCTCCCCCTCGAGCGCAGCCCACGCCGCATACACACCGTCCGCAGGCACCAGCTTCAGCGGGTCGTCCGGCGAGATGTTTGCTGTCGGAAAACCCAAGTCACTGCCGCGGCCCGCCCCGTGTACAACGTGGCCGGTGAAGGGATAGGGTGCTGCAAGCCATGCAGCAGCCGTGGCCACATCGCCACCGGCAAGGGCTTCGCGCACCTTGGTGGAGCTTACGCGTACCTCGTCCACGCAGGCGGCCGCGAGTTCTTCGACGGCAAATCCATGCACGTTCCCGAGCCGGGCAAGTGCGTGGAAATCGCCTGCCCGCCCGCGTCCAAACCGGTGGTCGTACCCCACAATCACACAGGTGGGGTGGATGCCGTGCACAAACAGGTCTTCGACATAGTCCTCGGGCGACATCCGCGCGAGGTCCAGGGTGAACGGCTCTACCACGAGGTGGTCCAGGCCCGCGGCCTCCAGCAAGTCCCGCTTTTCGTCTGCGGAATTGAGCACCTGCAGGCCGTGGGAGTCCGGGTGCAAGACCGTGCGCGGATGCGGGGAGAAGGTCAGTAGGCAGGTCTCCCCACCGAGTTCACGGGCCTTGCGCCCGAGCGCTGCGAGCACCGCACGGTGCCCAGCGTGCACGCCGTCGAAGGTTCCGACGGTCAGCACAATCGGTCGGTCAGCCCGAAAATCGCGGGCCCGTTCATGCACCTTCACCACCCAAAGGTAGGTTGTGCGGGGAGGAGATTTGGCTGTACTTTCGCGCCGAATTTCATCGCCATGCACGGTACCATTTCTCAAGTCATCGGCCCGGTGGTCGACGTCACGTTTCCGGCAGGAACGCCGCTTCCGAAGATCCTCGACGCCCTCGTGGTAGAGCGTCCAGGCGGACGTTTGGTCCTTGAGACCCAGAAGCACATCGGAGAAGATACCGTGCGTACGATTTCGATGGACTCCACCGAAGGCCTGAGCCGCGGCACGCAAGTGACCGCGACCGGTCTGGGCATTACGATGCCTGTGGGGGACCAAATCAAGGGCCGCCTCTTCAACGTGGTCGGCGACGCCATCGACGGCATCGGCCAAATCAACCCGCAGGGCGGTCGGGCCATCCACCAAGAGCCCCCGCGCTTCGAAGACCTGAGCACCTCTACCGAAGTCCTGTTCACCGGAATCAAGGTCATCGACCTCATCGAACCCTACGCGA
>CAZMNI010000317.1:0-1553 GCA_964567615.1 uncultured Chryseobacterium sp. | reverse complement strand
CCGGCCCGCCGGGCGTCCCGGGTCCGCCGGGCATGGCCGGTCCGGCGGGTGCGACGGGGCCAGTGGGCCCCGCAGGTCCACAAGGTGAACCCGGTCCGCAGGGCATTGCCGGTCCGGCAGGTGCGACAGGGCCAGTGGGGCCGCAGGGAGAGCAAGGGGAGCCGGGGGAGCCGGGGTTGCCGGATGGGAGTGGATTGGCGGCGGGTACGATTGTGGTTTGGGATGGGACGGCGTGGGTGACGGAAGCGGCGGTGGCGGGCTGTACGGATGCGGCGGCGTGTACGTACGCGGCGGCGGCGAATGTGCATTATCCGGCGGCGTGCGTGTACCCCGATGCGTGCGGGGTGTGCGGCGGTCCGGGGGCGGTGTATGCGTGCGGGTGCAGTGGGTTGCCCGCCGGGGCGTGCAACTGCGACGGCGATGTGGTGGATGCGTTGGGGAACTGCGGCGGTGGGTGTGCGGCGGACGCGGACGACGACAACATCTGCGACGACGGGGATGCGTGCGTGGGGGCCGCGGATGCGTGTGGGGTGTGCAACGGGCCTGGGGCGGTCTATGCGTGCGGGTGTGGCGGGGTACCGACCGGGGCGTGCGATTGTGCGGGGAATGTGGCGGACAGCAACGGGGACTGCCCGAGCTATTTGGTGGACAACGACGGGGACGGGGAGCCGGATGGGGTGTCTGATCCGTGCTTGGGGGCGACGAGTTACACGTACCACGGGGTGGCGTACGGTTTGGTCGCCATCGGCGACCGCTGCTGGTTCAAAGAGAATTTGCGCACGACCCAGCGGCGCGACGGGACGGCGATTGCGGAAGTGCAGGATGCGGGCACGTGGAACGGGCTGACGACGGCGGCGTATGCAGTGTACGGGAACGACGCGGGGAATGCGGCGACGTACGGGCTGCTGTACAACGGGTATGCGGCGGCGGACGATGCCCCGCTGTGCCCGCAGTTCTGGGCGGTGCCCTCGGCGGCAGATTTCGATGGGCTGGTCAATGCGCTCGGGGGAACGGCGGTGGCAGGCGGTGCGTTGAAGGGGGCGGGGCTTAGTCATTGGGCTTCGCCGAACGCGGGTGCCACGAATGCGAGCGGATTTACGGCGCGGCCGGGCGGAGAGCGGGTGGTGGGATCGGTGGGGTATACGGGGCTTACGGAATCGGCGTGGTGGTGGACGTCGGGCAACTCCTACGCTTCTACGCGTTCGTCGCGCGGGTTGACGCACACCTCGGCGGCGGTTGCCACGGCCGAGCACAGCATGCGCCGGGGCCATTCCGTGCGGTGCGTGCGCCTCGCCCCGGTGCTGGGATGCACGAATATCAACTTCGGAGAATTCAACCCGCTGGCCACGGTGGACGACGGGTCGTGCGCAACGCCTTCGTTCCCAGGATGTACGGACAACCGCTACGCAGAGTATGACCCCCAAGCGAATGTCGACGACGGCACCTGTACCTACCTCGTGGGCTGCGGCCCGGGGGCTTCGGTGACTTACCACGGCGAGAGCTATCCGGTGGTGACCATCGGGGCGCAGTGCTGGTTCAAAAAGAACCTGAAC
>CAZMNI010000316.1:0-1555 GCA_964567615.1 uncultured Chryseobacterium sp. | reverse complement strand
CCCGCAACCCGAAGGCCCGGCCCGCCAAGTGCAGGTCACGTTCGGGCAGGGAAACAAGACCGAAGATTTCCGCCTCACCGTCCTCGTATCGTGCGCACTCCCGCACCCGGACGCGCTCACCGCTTTGGCAAACTCCATCTGTGCCTGAATCTCCGCGTGCATTGAGCACGGGATGGCGACAAATCGATCCTTCCCTCCCTTTGCCCCTCGAATGACCAGCTTCATCTCGGAAAGCAGCACGTCACGCACGCGCAGATTTAGCGGCTCGGAAACGCGGAGTCCGCACCCATAAAGCAGGCGTAGGAGGATGCGCGTCGGATAACCTACTACATCCTGTGCAGCGTTCAGCACCGCCATGACTTCGTGAGCCTCCGGAGCAAACCGAAGCATGGCCGGCTTCTTCGCCCGCAACGCATCCACCTTCCCAATATCCATCTTCAACACATCGCGATAGAAAAACAGCATCGCGCAAAACGCTTGATTCTGCGTACTCGCAGAAACCCCTTGTTTCGCAAGCTGGGTAAGAAACATTTCCATTTTCACCTCGGGCTTTTCATCCCCCGAACACCGCGCTTTGACAAATCGGGAAAACCGGTTCAGCCACGAGCAATAGGATTCCTCGGTTGAGATAGATAAATGCTTCAAACGGATGGTGTCGCGAAGTTTTTGAAGTGCTGTTTTGAGGTCCATATTATACGAACAGGAGTTGCCTAAACATCGTTCGGATTCATGCCCAGTTACGAGTGCGCCGTCCACGGGCCAGCGATTCGGCGAAAGAAACGCGGGGAATTTTTATGGCTATCACTTTCGCACCTCGATTGTAGGCATCCATAAAACCAGCCCCGCTCCGATGATGCTCACGCCGAATGTCAAGCGACCCATCCTTCTCGCGCACCCAGCAGTCAGTTGTGTATTCGCCCTCCGGGACTGCTCGGTAGTCATTGCTTCCGCAGGGTAGCGGCTTTGCATCAATCCACTGAAAATCCGAACCAGTCGCTGGAGAGAATGCCGCCATCGCGTCTTGCGTGTTATTCGGTGTGTTCATTGGGCGGCATCTCTCAGCTTGTCGTTCATCATCCCCGCCGCCGCCTTGCGCGCTCGGGTGAAAGCCTCGGTTTGGCGGGTGGATTCGGTGCCGTCTATGAGTTGGTCGCAGGTCATGGCTTTTTCGTTGAGGAGGTCGAGGCTTTCGTCGTCCACGGTGCCGGGGCAGACAAGGTGCCACTGGAACACGGTGCTTTTCTGTCCCTGCCGGTGCAGGCGGCTGACGGCCTGACGGAGCGCGTATGGGGTCCACGGCCACTCTCCGGCGACGAAGTGATGCGCGGCGGTCTGGAGTCCGTTCAGGCCGGTGCCGGCGGCTTTGTAGTTGCACAGGATCACGCGGTGCTCGTCCTCGCGGTTGAACGCATCGACGATGAGCGGACGCTTTGGGACCGGCGTTTGACCGTCGATCACCAGCGGGGAGCATCCTTCGAGCATCGGGACCAGTCCGCGCACGGCGGCGACGAAGTTCCCGAACAGGACCAGCTTTTGCGCTTCGCAGTGGTGGCGG
>CAZMNI010000315.1:0-1564 GCA_964567615.1 uncultured Chryseobacterium sp. | reverse complement strand
CTCATGGGCGAACTCGGCATCGGGATGGCGCCGCAAGCCACGGCGAAGAGCTTCCTCGAGGGCAAAGAGGCTGCCCAGGCCTTCGGATTTCCGCTGTGCATTCGGCCTTCGTACACGCTCGGGGGGAGCGGCGCGGCCATCGTCTACGACAAGCAAGACTTCGAAGCGGCACTGACCCGCGGCCTGCACCTCAGCCCCATCCACGAGGTGATGATCGACAAGGCGGTCATGGGGTGGAAGGAGTACGAGCTCGAGCTCCTGCGCGATGCAAACGACAACGTGACCATCGTCTGCTCCATCGAGAACTTCGACCCGATGGGCATCCACACGGGCGATTCCATCACGGTGGCGCCGGCCATGACGCTCAGCGACACCACGTACCAGCGGATGCGCGACATGGCCATCCGCATGATGCGGTCCATCGGGGACTTCGCCGGCGGCTGCAACGTGCAATTCGCTGTGTCGCCAGATGAGCGGGAAGACATCATCGCCATCGAGATCAACCCGCGGGTGAGCCGGTCTTCGGCGCTGGCGTCGAAAGCTACCGGCTACCCGATTGCGAAGATCGCGGCGAAGCTGGCCATCGGCTACCACCTCAACGAGCTGATGAACCCCATCACGGCTTCGACGTCGGCCATGTTCGAGCCCACGCTCGACTACGTGGTGGTGAAGATTCCGCGCTGGAACTTCGACAAATTCCCGGGCTCAAACCGCGAGGTGGGGCTCCAAATGAAGTCCGTGGGCGAGGTCATGGCCATCGGCCGCTCGTTCCAGGAAGCGCTGCAGAAGGCCTGCCAATCCCTCGAAGTCGGCCGCAACGGGCTCGGCGCCGACGGCAAGGAACTGCGCGACCAGGACGCCATCTTCAAGTCGCTGGCCCACCCGAGTTGGAACCGGTTGTTCCACATCCACGACGCGTTCAAGCTGGGCATTCCCATGCGGAAGGTGCAGGAACTCACGCGGATTGACCCCTGGTTCCTGCGGGCCATCGAGGAACTGGTGCACCTCGAAGACGAACTCTCCCAACACCGGCTCAGCGACGTGCCGCGCGCGCTGCTACTCGAAGCGAAGCGCAAGGGCTACGCCGACCGCCAACTCGCCCACCTCTTCGGCTGCCTCGAAAGCGAGGTCCACGACCGCCGCATCGCGCTCGACATCCGACGGACGTACAAGCTCGTGGACACCTGTGCGGCGGAGTTCCCCGCAGCGACGCCGTACTACTATTCGACGTTTGAGGACGAGAACGAAAGCGTGCGGACGGACCGGCGCAAGGTGGTGGTGCTCGGCAGCGGCCCGAACCGCATCGGACAGGGCATCGAATTCGATTACTGCTGCGTGCACGGGGTGCTGGCTGCCCGCGAGGCCGGGTTCGAAGCCATCATGATCAACTGCAACCCAGAAACCGTTTCGACCGATTCGGATACGGCGGACAAGCTGTACTTCGAGCCGGTTTTTTGGGAGCACATCTACGACATCATCTTGCACGAGCAGCCCGAGGGGGTCATCGTACAGTTGGGGGGCCAAACCGCGCTCAAGCTCGCCGAAAAGCTCGACCGCTTCGGCA
>CAZMNI010000314.1:0-1568 GCA_964567615.1 uncultured Chryseobacterium sp. | reverse complement strand
CCAGCTTCGATCATGTCCAAAGCACTCCCCCCCAGAGCCAAGGCCGCAAAGCCCGCGGCATTTGCCTCTAGCCCATGGTTCCATGTACTGACCATGACCGGAGATGCTTCAGAAGCACGGGCCTTTCTGCGTTTCGGCGCAGACGCATCTAGCCTCACCAAGGCGGGACCAAGTCCGAGTGCCCCTGCAGCCATACCGAACCGTTTCAAAAAGGACCTACGCGTCGAGTTCATGCCCCGAAGATCGACGCGGGCGGTAGAATTTCAGCATCAACAAAGGCAAGAGCAGCATGTCAAAGGCGACAGCGAGCGCAAGTGAACCGGCGATTGCGGCGCCGAGGAATACCGTACCAGCGAAATCGCTCAACGTCAGCACTGCAAACCCTGCACATAGAATTACACTCGTCAGGATGATGGCTTTGCCCGTTGATCGATGGGTAATCCGGATGGCTTGTGGCAGAGGTGTATTCGCAGCCAGCTCAATCCTTAATCTGCTCAAAAAGTGGATGGTGTCGTCCACCGCTATGCCGAAGGCGATGCAGAAAACGATGCCTGTACTCACCTTCAGATCGATTCCCGCCCAACCCATCACCCCGGCGATGGCCGCGATGGGCAAAATGTTGACTAAAACGGCAATGCCCACCACTGCCAAACTCCGGAACATCCAACCAGCAAGCAAAGCGATGACGCCGATGGAAAGCAAAATACCCGATGTCAAATCCTTTGACAAGTCGGCATTGTTCAGGTCAATCAGGCGCGCTGTTCCCGTTGGATGCAGAATCAGGGAGGACCGCGGAAAAGCCGTCCTGTGCCAATCCAACAAAGCCTTCTCCCGAGCAGCTTGTGCCCTGGCTCCGTCGTCTGCCGTTCGACCGGCGATGCGAATCAATCCGGCTTCAGGCGCTGCCATCCGCGAGAGCGCCTCCTTCCCGACGCCTCGATTGACGGAGGCGACCAACTGCTCTACGGCAGCATCTTCGTCCGGAAGGCGTTGCGCAGATGGCGCGTCGCCATTTTTCCAGCGATGGGCCAGTGCGAATACCCGGCTCGGTGCGAGCACGGCACCGACCCCAAGCCGCTCAGCGTGTGTGGCGATGGCTTCCGTTTCGCGAAGCACCTCGGGGTCGTAGGCATGCAATGGTGCTGGGACTTCAACGGCGCATTCAAACGGGCGCACGCCTGCAAAATGGGCTTCGAAGTAGTGGAATTCACGGCGCAATGGGTCGTCTTCGGTCAGGTCTTCCAGCAGCCGTGTGTCGACGTTCACGCGCAATGCCCCGGTGAGTGAGAATAGCGCAATTGCGGCCGAGGCCCACCCGATGGTTCGACCGTGTGAAAGGGTCCAACGGAACAGCCTGGAAAGGCCATGCTCCCACGTTCCATCGCCGCCTTTTCGCTCACGCGGCGGGGGCGGGGCGAGTACGAGCAAGGCGGGTAGCACTGTAAAGGCGCACACATAGGCCACTCCGACGCCTACCGCAGTGAACAATCCGAAGTTGCGTACCGGCGGAATGGCTGCAGTGAGAAGGGTGAGGAAGCCGATGGCCGTGGTGGCAGATGTTAAAAAGG
>CAZMNI010000313.1:0-1576 GCA_964567615.1 uncultured Chryseobacterium sp. | reverse complement strand
CCGCGGAAGCCTTCGAAGAAGTTGATCATTGAACGCCGGAAGAAGTAATCGTTATGGCCCGTTCGCTTAAAAAACCCCCGTTCGTACACTACAAGCTGACCGCTCGTGTGAACGCCATGCAGGAATCCGGCAAAAAGGCCGTGATCAAGACATGGTCACGTGCCAGCACGATTACCCCGGATTTCGTGGGGTTGACCATTGCAGTCCACAACGGACGGCAGTTCATTCCGGTGTTCGTCACCGAGAACATGGTCGGCCACAAATTGGGTGAATTCTCTCCTACACGAACCTTCCGCGGCCACGCCGACAAAAAGGACAAGAAGCGCTGATACCATGGGACAACGCAAACGCAACGCCGCGGATCAGCGGAAGGAAGAATTGAAGAGCACGGCCATCGCGCGGTTGAATGACTGCCCGACGTCGCCGCGCAAGATGCGCTTGGTCGCTGACACGGTGCGGGGCAAGGACGTATTCCAAGCCCTGAACATTCTGAAGTTCAGCGCTCGGGAAGCATCGAATCGGCTGGAAAAGCTCCTTCGGTCCGCCATCGCGAACTGGGAGGCGAAGAACAACGGAGCGCGTCCGGAAGAGGCGTCGCTCGTGGTTCGTGAGATCAAAGTAGACGGTGCAGGCATGCTGAAGCGGTTGCAGCCGGCTCCTCAGGGCCGTGCGCACCGGATTCGCAAGCGCAGCAACCACGTGACCATCATCGTAGACTCCGTCAAGTAATTATGGGACAGAAGACAAACCCCATCGGAAACCGCCTCGGATTCATCCGCGGATGGGACAGCAACTGGTACGGAGGAAAGGACTACAGCGAGAAGCTCGTTGAGGACGAAAAGATCCGCGAGTACCTGATGGCGCGCTTGCGGAAAGCAAGTGTTTCGAGCATCGTCATCGAACGGACGCTGAAGTTGGTGACGTTGACCATTCGGACGGCGCGTCCGGGGGTGATCATCGGCAAGGGCGGTCAGGAGGTGGACAAATTGCGCGAAGAGCTGAAGAAGTTGACGGGCAAAGAAATCCAGATCAACATCTTCGAAATCAAGCGGCCTGAACTCGACGCGCGCTTGGTTGCGGAGAGCATCGCGCGCCAAATTGAAGCCAGGATCTCCCACCGCCGCGCCATCAAGATGGCCATCGCAGGAACCATGCGCATGGGCGCCGAGGGCATCAAGGTGAACATCGCGGGCCGGGTGAACGGTGCTGAAATTGCACGTTCAGAATCTTACAAAGAAGGACGCATTCCGCTGCACACGTTCCGTGCGGACATCGACTACAGCATTGTCGAAGCCCACACGACGTACGGCAGAATCGGCATCAAGTGTTGGATTTGCCGTGGCGAAGTCTACGGAAAGCGGGACTTGAGCCCGATTCCTGCACCGAAGAAGCCTGCGGGAGGTCCAGAGCGCCGTCCGGGTGGAGGCCCAGGTGCAGATCGTCGCCCGAGTGGCGGTGGCGGAGCGGGTGCAGGTCAACGTCGTCGTACTCCGCGCAACTGATAGAGCTGAGAAATCATGTTACAGCCGAAACGTACAAAATTCCGGAAGCAGCAGAAAGGCCGGGTCAGGGGGAA
>CAZMNI010000312.1:0-1577 GCA_964567615.1 uncultured Chryseobacterium sp. | reverse complement strand
GCCCATGGGCGCCATCGTGCACAGTGTGCGCGGGATGCACGTCTGCGTGCCGCGTAACTTCACGGAAGCCGCTGGGCTCTACAATACCCTCCTCGAGGCCGGCGAACCCGCCCTCGTCGTGGAATGCCTCAACGGATACCGGCTCAAGGAGCGCATGCCCGCGAACCCGGGCGAATTCCGGATTCCGCTGGGTGTCGTCGACACGGTCCGCCCGGGGCGCGACCTGACCATCGTCAGCTACGGCTCGACCTGCAACATCGCAGAGCGCGCCTGCGGCACGCTCGCCCGCCTCGGCATCGAGGCCGAACTCATCGACTGCAGGACGCTGCTCCCCTTCGACCTCGACGGCGCGTGCGCACGCTCGGTGGCCCGCACGAACCGGCTGCTCATCGTGGACGAAGACGTGCCCGGCGGCGCCTCCGCCTACCTCCTCGACGCCATCCTGCACGGCGCCGGGGCGTACCGGCACCTCGACAGCGCACCGGTCACCCTCACGGCGCGGCCCCACCTGCCGCCGTACGGTTCGGACGGCGACTACTTCTCGAAACCGTCCCACGACGACATCGTCGAAGCAGCGTACGCGTTGATGTCCGAGGCGGATCCAGCGCGCTACCCCGACCTCGGAACGGCGCGGCCGGCGGTGCGATGACCGAAGAAGTGTTCGAACTCCGCACGGAGTACATCGACCTGCTGCAGTTGCTGAAAGCGACCGGGAATGCGGCGACCGGGGGCGATGCGAAGGGGGCGGTGGATGCCGGGCTTGTGCGGGTGAACGGGGAGCCGGAGGAGCGCCGACGCCGCAAGATCCGGGAGGGCGATGTGGTGGAGTTGGCCGGCCGCATCCGCATTTCCGTCGTGCGCGCGGGCGACGAGTAGAAAGCCCGGCGATTTTGCGCATCTTGCGCAAGCATGCGATTCCTTTGCCTCCTTTTTTGTGTGCTCGGCAGCCTGTCGGCTGCGAGCCAAACGGTACTCCGGGGCCGGGTCCTCGACGCCTCCACCGGAGAGCCCGTGTTCTCTGCAAACGTCATCGTCAAGGGCACCACGAAGGGGGTGACCACCGACTTCGATGGGCTCTTCCGCCTTGAAGTGGCGACGTTGCCGGTGACCCTGTCCATCTCGTTTGTCGGTTACGCGCCGTTGGAGCAAGTCGTTTCTGCGGCTTCCCAGAAGCTTGAATTCCGCCTGGAGGCGGACCAAATCCTGATCGATGCCGCCGAAGTCGTGGGCGAGCGAATCAGCGAGAAGCAAAAGCAGGCACCGCTCACCGTCGAGTCGATGGACGTGATCGCCATCAAAGAGGCGCCCTCCGGCAGTTTCTACGAAGGACTCGGCGCCTTGAAGGGCGTGGACGTCACGTCGGCGAGTCTCGGATTCAAAATCATCAACACCCGCGGCTTCAACTCGACCTCGCCGGTCCGTTCGCTGCAGCTCATCGACGGGGTGGATAACCAAAGCCCTGGCCTGAACTTCTCCCTCGGCAACTTCCTCGGCGCCCCCGAACTCGACGTTAAGACCGTCGACATCGTGGCCGGTGCAAGCTCTGCGTATTACGGCCCGGGCGCCTTCAACGGCGT
>CAZMNI010000311.1:0-1578 GCA_964567615.1 uncultured Chryseobacterium sp. | reverse complement strand
TTGGGGTTGGGGTTAGTCGGGGGTGGCGAGGAGGGTGTTGCCATCGATGCCGGTGACGATGACTTCGCGGGTGTCCGGTGAGAAGGTGCAGCCGGCCTGCGGACGTACGCGCCAGACATCGCCGTCGATGCGGCATTCGGCGTGGCCGGCATCCGGCCGGAAAGGTTCGGTCAACGTTACACGCTTGCCGATCAAGGCATGGACCCCACTGGCCAAACCGCCTGCCCCCATGAACCGCTTCAGGGCAAGCGGCCGCAGTGCAAAGAAGGCGACGGCGCCGAGGAGGGCCGCGGCTACGGTTTGGCCCGCAAGCCCGACGCCCAAGGCGGCGGCAAGCGCGCCTCCCACCGCTGCGATGCCGAGGCAAGCCAGCACGAACCCAGCGGTAAACACTTCTAGCACAAACAGCAACAAGGCCGCTACGGCCCAAAAGTGCCACACTTCCATGTGCGGAAGTTAGCCGATTCGTCGCACCTTCCGGCCATGAACCGCAATTTCATCGCTGCCTGCGCGTTGGCACTTTTCGGGACCGCCTGTGGAGTAAAATCTCCTGAAAAAGAGGAAGTAAGGGAATGGTCGATTGCCCTCCACGGTGGCGCAGGTTACTTTGGCGAAGAGGACTACACCCCCGAAGAGCAGGCCGCATACCGGGCTTCGTTGCAACGCGCCCTGGACTGGGGAAAAGCAGCACTTGCATCCGGTGCTCCGGCGCTGGACGTGGTGGAAGGAGTGGTGGCCCGCTTGGAGGATGATTCGTTGTTCAACGCGGGCCGGGGGGCGGTGTTTACGGCCGAGGGCACGCACGAGCTCGATGCGTCCATCATGGATGGCCGCGACCGCCGGTGCGGTGCCGTGACGGGACTGCGGGGTGTAGCAAATCCGATCCGCGTGGCCCGGCTGGTCATGGACTCAACGGAACACGTCTTTCTCAGCGGGGCGGGTGCAACAGCCTTTGCCCGGAGCAAGGGCATCCCCGAGGTTCCCGACGCCTACTTTGACACCGAGAAGGCGCGTCAGCGGTACGAAAAAGCGCGGGCGGACGACAAGCACGGTACCGTCGGGTGCGTGGCCTTGGACCGCAACGGGCACGTGGCTGCAGCGACGTCCACGGGTGGCATGACGCTCAAGCGGTGGGGCCGCATCGGAGACAGTCCGGTGGTGGGTGCGGGCACGTGGGCGGACGATCGGTCGTGTGCCATTTCTGCAACGGGTTGGGGCGAGTTTTTCATTCGCAGTGCAGTTGCGCATGACATTCATGCTCGTGTGATGTATGCGAACGATAAGCTGGTGGATGCTGCGGATGCAACGATGGGGGAAGTCGGCAAGCTCGGAGGCGATGGCGGCGTGATCGGAGTGGACCGCGCGGGCAAGGTGGTCTTCGCGTTCAACTCGGGCGGAATGTTCCGGGCCTTCGCGCACTCCGGCGGAAATTCCGGGGTGTTCATGTTCGGGGAGGAAGGGGGAGGGAAGAAGGTGGAGTACTGAGAGTGAGATTGAGGTTGAGTTTGAGATTGAGTGTGAGATTGAGGGGGAGTTTGAGGTTGAGATTGAGATTGGGGTTGAGGTTGAGTGCGGCTG
>CAZMNI010000310.1:0-1583 GCA_964567615.1 uncultured Chryseobacterium sp. | reverse complement strand
TTAGAACAGACGTTGCTTTCGGAGGAAGTGTTTGACGAGCACTTCGTGTGTGATTTGGCGGCGTGCAAGGGGGCGTGTTGTGTGGAAGGTGAGAGTGGTGCGCCGCTGGACGAAGGGGAGATCGCGAAGATCGAGGAGGTGTTTGAGGCGGTGCGGCCGTTGTTGTCGGCAGAGGCGCTCGCGGAGATCGAGCGGACCGGGTTTTTTGAGGTGGACGACGACGGGGACTTTGTGACGCCGACGGTCGGGGGCAGGGCGTGTGTGTATGCGACGTTCGATGCGAACGGGACGGCGAAGTGTGCGTTTGAGCGCGTTTGGCGCGAAGGGAAATCGGATTTCCCGAAGCCGATCAGCTGCCACCTGTACCCGATTCGCGTGCGGACCTTGCCGGACTATGTGGCGCTGAATTACCACCGCTGGCCCATTTGCGATGCTGCGCGCACGTGCGGGGCGGCGCACAAGGTGTCGGTGCTGGAGTTTTGCCGGACGGCGCTGGAGCGGCGGTTTGGGGCGGAATGGTACCGGGATGCAGCGGACGCGCTCGCGGTTTGGCGCGCAGATCGGCCATGAAGGGGGTCTGGGTCGGGCTACTCGTGGTGCTGGCAGGCCGCTGCGCGGCCCAAACCCTCCACCCACTCCCCGCCCTGTCGAGTCCCGCCACGGACCTCCTCCTCGGCTTCGATGGCGAGGCGCTGTTTTTTGCCCGAGCCACGGGCACAGCAGCTGCAGAACGGCAAAATTTCAGCGCAGTACGGGGCGTGGGCTTCCTTGAATTCGCCGATCCGAGGCGGTTGGAGCTTGCACCGTTTGCAGTGCCGCAATGGGAGGGTTCGGGTGCGATTGCCCACGCTGCAGTCGATGCTGCGCGGGGGATGGCGGTGTTTTCTGCCCCAGGACTGCGAGGAGATCTGGACCTATTCGTTGTGCATCGCGAGGCAGGCGGGGGCTGGTCCGTGCCGCGTTCGCTGGAAGGATTGAATTCACCGGAGCAGGAGGTGTTTCCCCACTTCGTGCGCGGGCAGTTGGTGTTCGGGAGCGACCGGGCGGGCGGGGCAGGGGGGTACGACCTGTATGGGGCGGACCGGGAGGGTGCATGGTCGCGGGCGGTGGCACTGCCGTCGCCGTACAACGGGCCGGGGGATGACGTGGCGCTGGTGGCTGCGGCGAAGGGGGAGGGGCCGGGTTGGGGGCCGTGTTATTTGGCTTCGGACCGGGGCGGGGAAGGAGGGGTGGACCTCTGGGCGGTGTTGCCCGAGGCCGGGGTGGCGACGCCGGGGGCAGCGTGGGAGTATGCCCTGGAGTGGCGGAAGCTGGATGGGGCGCCGATGGACGGGGCGGAAGTCCGGGTGGAGGAGATCGGTGGGCCGGTGCGGGTGCGCGGGACGACGGATGCGCAGGGGTGGATCCGGCTGGGGGAGGTGGTGTTGGATGCCGCACACCGGGTGGCGCTGGAGCCGAGCGAGGGGACCGAGGGCGGAGGCGTGTGCTACCTGTGGGGACGGCAGCGACCGGACAAGACGTGGGTCCGCCTGCGGACGTTCCGGTTTGCGGCCGGAGAGGTGTTTGTGTTCGATGTGTTGCCG
>CAZMNI010000309.1:0-1591 GCA_964567615.1 uncultured Chryseobacterium sp. | reverse complement strand
AAAGGTAATCAACGGGGGGGTGTTCTTCCCGCCTCCGGCGGGCCAAACAAATGCAAAAGCACCGCGTCCGCTTGGCGGGCCGCCGCGACCACGTCGCGCACCGTGCGCACGAGGTGTTCGGTGCCCTGCTCGAGTTCCCCCTCCGCCGCCCGGCTGCGAACCACCCGGTCCAGCACCTCCAGCGGCTCCCACTGCACCCGGCGTCTCCAATGCACAGTCGCACGCACAAACGCCTCCACATCGCGGACCGCCACGAAGCCACGCCGACGGCTCCCCTCCACCGCCGCGGTCTGTGCGAAGCCGTCCCGCACTAACCCCGTCAGGTGCGTGTGCGCCGAGCCACGGCTGATTCCTAACGCTGCCATGGCATCGTCTGTGGTGACCGGTACCTCCGCCCCGAGCAAGTAGGCATGGCAAGCGGCACAAGCCGGCGCCATGCCCCAGGCGCGCGCCACTGCCGCCCACCCTTTCACCACATCCCGACGCAAGGCAGCTTCCGTGGCGTGTGCAGACGGTCGGGATGCTCCGCGGAGTTCCCCGTGCACTTCGCCCGCTAACAAGCGCATCGCTTCAGCGTGCTTTTCTGCCTTGCGCAGGGCCTTGTCGGCTTTTTTTGCCTTTTTCTCCTTTTTCAGCTTCTTCGGCTTTTTTCCGGGTTGCTCTGCGGAATCCATCGTGGCTTTCAATTTGGGTTGAATGTACGGAAACGGCGCACATTCACCTCTCCCGGCAATTCAAACGCTGGAAATTGCCACGCATCCAGGAGCCGCGCGGCAGTCCACGGCCCCACAAGCACGCCGCGCGTTCCCAGTCCGTTGCACACCCAATGCCCCGGCCCAACTTCCCCGATCCAGGGCCTGCGATCCGGGCTCGTGGGCCGCACACCCGCTTCGTGCCGGACCACGCCCGCCTGGTGTACCCCTCTCCACGACGCAGCTACCTTCTCCACAAGCT
Organism: uncultured Chryseobacterium sp.; assembly: GCA_964567615.1. Taxonomy (GTDB): domain Bacteria; phylum Bacteroidota; class Bacteroidia; order Flavobacteriales_D; family Sanyastnellaceae; genus CAMCYM01. The sequence goes on along the minus strand of CAZMNI010000309.1, from coordinate 637 downwards.
GCCCCACCGTATCCGCGTGGATCCGCTCGTCTGCGATGTCCCACCGGTAGGTAGACCCCAGCCGGCACTGCCCCGCACCCACGGGCAGGAGCCACGAAACAGAGTTCAAGCATGCCCCCTCGGGCCATCGGGCACCTGCGAGGGTAAGTACCTCGCCGTGGTTAGGACGCAGGTCCAGTCCACATGCGGCCAAATCTTCCCGCGCACCGACACCGCGGCAATCGAACACGCTGTCAAACCCTTTCGGAACACCCACCGCTCGCGACCAGGTGCCCTCCTTGAACCGCCCGGTAGCCCGCAACTCGGCTTCCCACTTCTGCACCAGTTTTGGCACATTCACCCACCCCGCCTCGGGCACCCAACCCACCCCCCATGGCGCCTGAACGCCTGCGGGAACTTCGCGCCAAGTCCCAGGTGCAATCCACGCGGCAACCTCGTGGCGTTGTTCCATCCTTTCGGCCCAAACCCGCGCATACTCCGCGCTGGCAAACACCTTCAGCACCGGGGTCGAATGCACAAACGCGCACCCCAACCGCCGTTCAAATGCACCGTACACTTCACGCGCCGCTGCCATGTGTTCCTCCGCGCGCCACACCGGCAACACCCGCTGAAACGACACAGGATTGAACATCCCCGC
>CAZMNI010000308.1:0-1594 GCA_964567615.1 uncultured Chryseobacterium sp. | reverse complement strand
TGTGGGGGCTGATTCGCCGGTGCCGCGAACTCGCTCCGCGCTGACATTTGGCGCGCCCCGCGCGCTCTCCCAACTCAAACTCAAACTTAAACTCAAACTCTCAAACTCAAACTCCCTCAGTACACCACCACCTCATCCACAAACAACCACGTCGGTTCGCCAGCGGCGTCGTGCCACGTCGGGCACGGGCCGCCGTTGCGGGCGGTGAAGCGGAGGTAGCGGGCGGTGGTGTTCGGGGGGAACGGGAGGGCGGTCCGGATCCGGGTTTGGCGGTCGTCGGGGGCGCGGGGGGTGGGAGAAGGGGTGAGGGTGAAGGGGCGCCACGCGCGGCCGTCGACCGAAAGTTCCACGTCGATGCGGTCCGGCAGGAAGATCCACGCATCCTGGTAGAGGTACAGGCCGATGGCGATCGAATCGAGGGTGCGCGGGGTGCCGAGGTCGACGGTGGCGCCGAGGTCGGGGCCTTGGACGGCCTGCCACGTGCCGTCGCGGAAGTCGTTCGAGCCGAGGCGGCCGTCGACGAGGGCACCGGGGCCGGAGGCGGGGTAGCGCGCGTCGAGCGTGTGGAGGAGGGTCAGGGGGCGGGCGAGGCCGGCGTGGCCGGCGACAGGGAAGACCGTCAGCGCGTCGAGGAGCCGGTTGCGGTGGAGCACTTGGGCGCGGATTTCGCCCTCGCCGGTGATGAGGAGGGTGTCGCCGAGCATGCCGGAGCTGCGCGGGAGGGAGTCGCCGGGCAGGTAGAAGCCGGCGGCGCCGGAGACCCACGGGAAGGCGGGGGCCAAGGCGACGGCGAGGGTGCCGGGCGTGGCGGAGGGGGCGAAGGCCGCGGTGACGGGGTCGCCTTCGAGGCCGTAGTCGATGCGTTGGGCTGTGAGGCGCAGGAGGTGGCCGTCGAGGCGGGCGAGGAAGCCGTCGAAGTCGCGGGGCACGCCCAGCGGGGGGGCGGGGGACCAAAGCACCTCGGCGAGGGCCAACGCACGCGGGTACAGCCGGGATTCCACGAGGTGCTGCGGGATGCGCTCGGACCACAGGTTGCCTTCGCCGCCGAGGATGCGGCCGGGGGCGGCGACGCCAGGGGCAAGTTGCAGGGTGTCGAGGCCGGAAGGCTCCGGGTCGAAGCTGTAGACCGTTTCGAGGTCGATGGCGGACAGCGGGTAATCGAAGTAGCAGTGCGAGGTGGGCGACATGATGGCATCGCGTCCTGCCGCTACCGCGGCCAAACCGCCGCCCATCCCCCGCCACGATTGGACCGTCGCGCCGTCGGGCAAGCCGCCTTCGAGGATTTCGTCCCAGCCGATGATTTGGCGCCCGCGGGCGGCGAGGTGCTCGCCGACGGCGCTGATAAACCACGACTGCAGCGCATGGGCATCGCCGAGCCCTTCTTGCCGGATGCGCCGCTGGCACCGCGGGCATTCCTCCCAACGCACCTTCGGCGCCTCGTCCCCTCCGATGTGGATCAGCCGCGACGGGAAGATTTCGAGCACCTCGTCCAGCACGGTTTTCAGGAACGCGAGCGTCGTGTCGCTGCCGGCGCAGTAAATGTCCTTGAACACGCCCCAATCCGTCGGCACCGGCAGCGAGTCGCCCGTGCACC
>CAZMNI010000307.1:0-1617 GCA_964567615.1 uncultured Chryseobacterium sp. | reverse complement strand
AGGACATTCCCTTGCCGCTTGAGGACATGACCATCGATTGCCAGGGCGACGGCGAAGCGGTGGTGGTGCCTAACGTGCCGACGGGCTACGTGGTGGTTTGGCCGGACGGGAGCGAGGGGCCCACGTGGACGGTGGCCGATGGCGCATCCTACGACGGGACGGAAATCTGCATGACCTACACGGATCCGTCTGGTTGTGCGACCAACACGGCATGCACGTACTTGTACATCGGGGTGCCTCCGACGGTCAACCCCTACCCTGTGCTGGATGCACCGCTTACCCTGTGCCCGGAAGTGGTGTACGATTTCGACCTGAACGCCACAATGGCAGGGGAATTCACGTGGTACCTCGAATGCAACGGGGAGAACATCTACTTCGAAGACCCGGACGAAGCGGTCAGTGTGGTCAGCGCTGTTTTCCCGATGGAGTGCTGGGGCCAGCAAGTGACCTTGACTGGGCTTGCCATCAACCCGTGTGCCACAGCAGGCATTCCGGGCTCTTGGGACGTGGTCATGGATGCGTGTGCCCTCACGATTCCGAACGTCTTCACGCCGGGCAACGGCGACGACCAGAACCCCAGCTTCCAAATCGACGGACTGAACGTGTACGACGATGTACTCTTGCAGGTCTTCAACCGCTGGGGCCAAATGGTTTACGAGAATTTCGACTACCGCAGCGGAGACTGGCTCGCTGAAGACGTGGAAGACGGCACGTACTGGTACGTCCTCTTGCTTCCGAACGGCATCGACCATTCTGGCCACTTGACCATTATTCGGTAACTGCGGGCAAGGGGCGTGGCGAAGGCAAAGCGGAGGTACGTATGCACGGCGTGCGGGCACGCTGCCGCACAGTGGGTGGGCAAATGCCCTGCATGCAAGGGGTGGAATTCCATGGAGGAGGAGGAGGTAGCGGCGGAATTGCCGGCGGTGCACGCACGACGGACTGCGGGAAATGCGGCATTGCTGGTGCCGTTGCGTGAGGTGGATGCATTGAAAGTCACACGTTTGCCGAGTGGAGATGCGGAGTTTGATCGGGTCATCGGCGGAGGACTGGTGCCGGGTGGCGTGGTGCTACTCGGCGGCGAGCCGGGCATCGGAAAGTCCACGCTCATGCTCCAAGTGGCCATGGCGGTCGGGGCCTCGGGGCGACGGGTGGTGTACGTTGCAGGCGAAGAAAGTCCGGAGCAGGTGAAGCTTCGGGCGGAACGGTTAGGTGAAGTGGCGGCGGAGGTGCTGATCCTTCCCGAGACGGACGCGGCGGCCGTGCTGGATCAGTTGCGGACCGCAGAGCCCTCGCTGGTGCTCGTGGATTCGGTGCAAACCCTCTTCCTCGCAGATGTGGAGTCTGCGCCTGGCAGCGTGTCGCAGATTCGGGAAACGTCCGCAGCGCTGACGCGCTGGGCCAAACAAACGGCGACCCCCCTGGTCTTCATCGGCCACATCACGAAGGAAGGCTCCATCGCAGGCCCCAAGGTGCTGGAACACATGGTGGATGTGGTGCTCACCTTTGAAGGCGAGCGGCACCACGCCTACCGGATGTTGCGTGCGGCGAAGAACCGGTTTGGCACGACGTCAGAGCTTGGGCTGTATGAAATGCAGGGAACGGGCCTGGCCGCGG
>CAZMNI010000306.1:0-1618 GCA_964567615.1 uncultured Chryseobacterium sp. | reverse complement strand
GATCCGGCCATCACGGTGGTGCAGGAGGAGGGCGTTCTGACGTTTGCACGTCCGAGCGATGAGAAGGAACACCGTTCGAAGCACGGGTTGTACCGTGCCCTCGTTGCGAACATGGTGACAGGGGTGACCGAAGGGTACCGTGTCGACATGGAACTCGTGGGTGTCGGCTACCGGGCGAGCGCAGCGGGTCAGGAATTGACCCTTGCACTCGGCTACAGCCACCCCATCGTGATGATGCTTCCGAACGAAATCAAGCTTGAGTCGGAAACAAAGAAGGGTTCAAACCCGACCATCACGTTGATGTCGCATGACCGGCAACTCATCGGCATGGTCGCGGCAAAAATTCGTTCATTCCGGAAGCCAGAGCCCTACAAAGGGAAAGGGATTCGGTTTGTGGGCGAAGTCATCCGCCGCAAGGCCGGTAAAACTGCATCGAAATAAGCCATGGGAACGAATAAGACCTTTGCGCGGGAGCGCATCAAGCGTCGGGTGCGTGGGAAGGTGCAGGGCACCGCGGAGCGTCCGCGCCTCTCCGTATTCAGGAGCAACAAGCAGATTTACGCACAGGTCATCGACGACCTGTCTGGCCGGACCTTGGCTTCTGCCACGTCGTTGGGACAGGATTCTGTGAAATCCCTGACGAAGTTGGAGCAAGCCGCATGGGTGGGCAAGCAGATTGCTGCGAACGCGAAAAATGCGGGAATCGATTCGGTGGTCTTCGACCGCAACGGCTACCTGTACCACGGCCGGGTGAAACAATTGGCAGATGCGGCCCGCGAGGGTGGCTTGAATTTCTGAACCTATGGAACAACGTCAACAACGCAAAGGCCGCGATCAGCAGCAGCAGCAACCCCGGACGGGCGATCCTGATTTGAAGGAGCGTTTGGTCGGCATCAACCGTGTCGCAAAGACCACGAAGGGGGGGCGGACGTTCTCGTTCGGATCCATCATGGTGGTCGGCGATGAGAAGGGTCGTGTGGGACACGGTTTGGGCAAAAGCCGCGAAGTGGCAACGGCCATTCAAAAGGGCATCGACGACGCGAAGAAGAACATGATTACTGTTCCGCTCGTCGGCAGCACCATTCCGCACGAACAGGAGATGAAGTACGCAGGTGCGCACATCCTCATTCGTCCCGCTTCAGCAGGTACCGGGGTTATTGCCGGAGGTGCCATGCGCGCCGTTTTGGAGAGTGCCGGCATCAAGGATGTTTTGGCCAAATCCCTCGGCTCTTCTAACCCGCACAACGTGGTGAAGGCTACCTTCAACGCGCTGAAGGCCCTCCGCAATGCGGATGAGGTCGCTCGCATGCGCGGGGTATCAGTTTCTAAAGTCTTCAACGGCTAATCGGCCATGGCCCAGATCACCATTACCCAAGTCCGGAGCGCCATCAAGCGTCCGGCGCGCCAAAAAGCCACGATTGTGGCACTTGGCATCAAGAAGCTTCACCAGCCGGTGACGCACGAAGCCACTCCCCAAATCTTGGGCATGGTGCGCAAAGTGTCGCACATGCTGAAGGTGGAAAACGTTTAATTCTCAACCAGCACATCCCATGAATCTCAGCAATCTGCAACCCGCAGAGGGATCCCGGAAGCAGCGCAAGCGAGTTGGTCGCGGTGA
>CAZMNI010000305.1:0-1647 GCA_964567615.1 uncultured Chryseobacterium sp. | reverse complement strand
TTTGCCCGCGGGGCGTGCGACGACAAAGGCCAAATGTTCATGCACATCAAGGCCCTCGAAGCCATGGTGGCGACCGGCGAGGTGCCGTGCAACCTCAAGTTCATGATCGAAGGCGAGGAGGAAGTCGGCTCGAAGCACCTCGACGCCTTCCTCGAAACGCACCGCGCGCGGCTGCAAGCAGATGTGGTCCTCGTCAGCGACACCGGCATCGTGGCGAACGACTGCCCGTCGATCACCGTGGGCCTGCGCGGCCTGAGCTACGTCGAAGTGGAAGTCACAGGTCCTAACCGGGACCTCCACAGCGGGCTGTACGGCGGCGCGGCCCCGAACCCCATCAACATCCTGTGCGAGCTCGTGGCGTCGCTGAAAGACGCCGAGGGCCGCATCACCGTGCCGGGCTTCTACGACGACGTCGTGGAACTGACGGCGGCAGAACGCGCCGACCTCGCGCGGGCGCCGTTCGACGAAGCGGCTTTCCGCGAAAGCATCGGCATCGGGGCCACGGCGGGCGAGCGGGCGTTCACGGCGCCGGAGCGGATGAGCATCCGGCCGACGCTCGATGTGAACGGCGTGTGGGGCGGCTACACCGGAGAAGGCGCGAAAACCGTCATCGCATCGAAGGCGTCTGCGAAAATCTCCATGCGGCTTGTCCCGAACCAAACCCCCGACCGCATCACCGCCCTCTTCTCTGCCCACTTCGCGGCCATCGCGCCGCCCTCGGTCCGCGTGAAAGTCACCGCGATGCACGGCGGAATGCCGGCCGTGACCCCCACCGATTCTGCCGCATACCGCGCGGCGGCGGCGGCCATGGAAGACACCTTCGGCGTGCCGCCGGTGCCGCACCGCAGCGGGGGTTCCATTCCCATCGTCTCGAGCTTCGAGCGGATTCTGGGGCTGAAGACCGTGCTGATGGGGTTTGGGCTGGACAGCGACGCCATCCATTCGCCGAACGAGCACTACGGGCTGTTCAACTACTTCAAAGGCATCGAGACCATTCCGCTGTTTCACGCGCACTTCGCCCGGCTGCACCGGGAAGGGCAGGCATGAGGGCGCTGCTGTTCGGGCTGGTGCTCGTCCTCGCTGCGGGCTGCGGCTTCGTGGAGTCGCCGGAGTTCCGCGGCATGCGGGGGTGGGACGAGGTCGCGTTCTCGGCGGCCGGCGGGGCGCAGGGCACGGTCCTGCTGGTCCTCTACAACCCGAACCCGGTGGCGCTGACGGCGACCGAAGTCGAGGTGGCGCTGAGCGTGCGCGGCAAGCGGGTGGGGACCTTGTCGCTTCCGGAAGGGGCGGTGCTGCCGGCGCGGCAGGAGCATGCGGTGCGGCTGGCGGTGGCCACCGATCCGGGCCAGTTGGGACGAGTCCTCGGCGACGGGCTGATGGCCTTCATGACGGGCGGCGCGCTGCCGGTGCGTGCGGAAGGGACCGTGACGGCGAAGGCCTTGGGATTTTCGAGGGAAGTGCCAGTAGATGTGACAGTTAATTTGCCGATGCGATGAAGCATTTCGTCCTTTTTGCCGTGGGCTGTTGCCTCGCGGGCGCGCCCGCCGCGGCCCAAACCTGCAGCCGGAGCGCCGTCGACGCCGTCGACTCCCTCCTCGCCGGCACCACCGTCCGCCACCTCGGCCCCGGCACGATGAGCGGACGCGT
>CAZMNI010000304.1:0-1680 GCA_964567615.1 uncultured Chryseobacterium sp. | reverse complement strand
ACTGGATTGTGGTTCCAGGGGTCGTGGGTTCGAGCCCCATTGGCCACCCCGAGCGTTCAACGCACACGCACAGAGGTCCCCCGGTTGTTCCGGGGGATTTTTTTTGGGCCAAAAAAAACACCCCCTCGCACGCCACGCATTTTCCGTGAATTTGTATAAAAAAGTATTGGATACGTCATTCGTGTGGCTTCATTCGTATATTCGACTCACCAAAAAACCTAACCGTCCATGCGTGTCCGACTCCTAACCCGGCATGCGTGGTGTGCGCTGTTCGCCCTGTGCACATCCGCCGTTTCCGCCCAGCTCACCGGCATTTCCACGGAAATCGTCCAAGTACATACCAGCGGAGCCCTTTCAGGCCAAGTGACTTACCGCGTCTACGCCGACCTCACTTCGCCCACAGATTATGTCAGTGCCGTGTACGGAAGCGGAACGAATCCACTTGAAATCAGCACGGTAACGGACTTCTATCAGGATACCTTCGGCGCCGCCCTTGCGACCAGCATCAATACGAGTTTTCTGGCTTTCGCCCCGACGCTCGCCTTCGATTCGTGGCTGACCATCGGCGCCGCTCCGGGCGATGCCGGCGCAGCGAACGGCGTGAATTCCATCGGCATGGGTGCTGCACTGGCGGCATTCGAAGCGGGAGATGCCCTCATTGTAAACTCCGGCGCGGGAGGCAGTTGGTTCCTGATCCCCGGCAACGCGCTGGGCGTGGCAGGCGCTGACAACCGCGTGCTGTTGGCGCAATTGACTTCGGACGGGGTGATTTCGCTCGACTTGAACGTGCAGGTGTTTGTCGCCGGCCAGCAGGCCGACGACCAAATCGCGGACGAAGCCGCCGAGCTCGCCTTCGCCCCCGGCTGCAGCGATCCGCTCGCATGCAACTTCAACGCCTCTGCCATCTCGAACGACGGTTCCTGCACCTATCCCGCCTCCACTTGCATCGATTGTGCGGGCAATCCCGCGGGCGACGCAAATGGAAATGGCATCTGCGATGCGATTGAAGTCATCGGCTGCATGGACGCATCAGCGTGCAACTTCGCGGCCACGGCAAACGTCCCGGGCTCCTGCACCTATCCGGTGACCTACCGCAACTGTGCGGGTGCTTGTTTGGCCGACGCCGACGGGGATGATGTGTGCGATGCAGAGGAAATCTTCGGATGCACGGACCCCGCGGAAGCGAACTACAACCCCGCCGCGACGGAGGAAGACGGTTCGTGCAGCACGGTCGTCGGCTGCATGGATCCGCTCGGGTCGAACTACAACCCGGCTGCAAATTCAAACGGCTGGTGCAACATCAACCCTGCGGTGTATTGTGGCGCTGGTACGGTTTGGAATGCCGCTACTTCAAAGTGCATTCCGGACGGCTCTGCGGGTTACGGCGGCTACGGCAGCGCGTGCTTCGGCGATTTCAACAACGACGGCGCGCGGGGCATTCCGGATTTGCTGATTTGGCTTCCAGTCTTCGAAAATGCGTGTGGGGAGGATGAGTGAGTTTGAGTTTGAGTTTGAGTTTGAGGGGGATGTGATGCAACCGAGGAGGGGTGCCGTGGGTTTGGGTTGAGGTGAATGCAGCACGTATGACGGTAGAGGACATTCTTGAGCAGGTGCCTGCCGAGCGGCAGCAAGCGTTTCACGTTCTGCACGAAGCGATTGTAGCGAATTTGCCCGAAGGGT
>CAZMNI010000303.1:0-1704 GCA_964567615.1 uncultured Chryseobacterium sp. | reverse complement strand
TTTTTGAACTCTTTGAACTCCCGGAAGGAGTCCACCAGGTTGAGTTGAGTCATGGGTGTGACGGGTTGAATTGCTTCTTAGGTGCTTTGAAAGACACCACGATCCGGGTGGACGCGATGTCAGAAAACGAGAGGATGCGCGTGGATGCAATCAGCTTCCGGGACTTCGAGGCCGCGTCCCGGACCTGCACCTCGAGGGAGATGGTATCCGCTTCGACAGCCGCAAGGACCCCTTCCACCTTCTCCCCGTCCACCAGCCGCACATCCACTTCACGGCCGACGTTTTTCACGTACTGCCGGTGAAGCTTCAGCGGCATGTCAAGGCCGGGAGAGCTGACATCGAGCGAAAAATCTTGCGCATCCCGGTCAAGGGAGGCGTTCAAGTGACGGCTCAACGCGATGCAGTTCTCGATGGAGGTGGCGACATCGTGGTCGAGGAAGACCTTGATGGCATTGCCGTCCCGGACAACGACGTCCACGACGAAGCCCTGCGTTCCTTCGAGGAATGCTTCGGCCAGTGCGCGGATGTCTTCAGGGCGGATCATGGGATTCGGTCGGACACGAAAAGAGGGGCCGAGACCCCTCTTCATCGCACTCCTTCTGAGAATTTTCGGTGCAAAGATAGACCGAATCGCTCCCCTGCCGCAGGGTGTTCGCACTTTTTCACACCCCGGCCGCGCACAGCCGTGCGGAGGCCCGTAGTTTTGAGAACCGCCATGTCGTATGTGCTGAAAATGATCGCCGAGGGCGAGCACCTCCACCAGGACTTCAAAACCCGGGTGGAAGACGCGCGAAAAATCGCGCGAACCCTCGCGGCCTTCGCCAACACGGCGGGCGGGCGCCTCCTCGTCGGTGTGCGCGACAACGGGTCCGTATGCGGCGTTCAGGCGGAGGAGGAGTACCACATGATCCAGGCCGCGGCCACGCTGCACTGCCGGCCTGCGGTTCCCTTCGAAATCCAGGTCTGGAAGGCGGAACTGCGCACGGTGCTGGAGGTGCAAGTGCCGCGGTCCGTCGGTCGGCCGCACTTCTGCGACGACGAACAGGGGCGCTGGTCAGCCTGGCTGCGGCGGGAAGATTGCAACCACAAGGCGTCACCGGTGCTTGTGCGCGTGTGGCAGTACGAGATGCGGCAAGAGCGGTCGGAGTTTCGCTACGACCAGTACGTGGGCAAATTGTTCGCCAGGTGGCGGGAGGGGCGCGTGCTCCAATTCCGCCAGGTGTGCCGGTATGCACGGCTGGAGCCCTTTGCTGCAGAGGAATTGCTGGCTTTGCTCATCGTTTGGGGCATCGTAGCTACCGAGCCGACGCCGCGGGGGTATACGTATGCGCTGACGGACGCAGCGGCGCTGGATCGGCTGGAAACGGAGGGCCCGCAAGCGTGGAGATATGCAGGTTAGGCTATTCATTTACAATGCTTTGATTGCCGCATCCGTGCCGGCTGCGGCCCAAACGCGCGCCATCGGCACCTGGGAAGACCACCTGCCCTACGGCCAAGGCCTCGAGCTGGTTTGGTGCAGTGCCGCCGGTGACACCGCGTCCGATGCCGGCTTTGTAGCTGTGCGCACCCCCGGCGCCGTGTTCACGTTCCGGCCCGAGGACGGCACGGTAGAGAAGCGCTCAAAGGTGCGGAGTCTCAGCGCCGGCGCCCCGACGGCGCTTTTTTGGGACGCCGCCCGGTCCACCTTGCTGGTGGGCCACGCCG
>CAZMNI010000302.1:0-1708 GCA_964567615.1 uncultured Chryseobacterium sp. | reverse complement strand
AACCCCAACCCCAACCCCAACCCCAACCCCAACCCCAACCCCAACCCCAACCCCGTCCCCGTCCCTCGGCGCGCAGCGCCGCTCACCCCCACTCCCCCCCCCTCCGCTCCTCCCCCCCTCCCGCTGCAGCCTCCATCCAAACTGCACGCCACGCCTCCCAACCGCCGAGTTCGCCAGCCAACTCCAACGCAGTCCGGACGCGCTCTTGGGGTTCGCCACCGGGCGCAATCCATTCCGCAGCGCGCTCAATTTCAGCGACTTCCGTACTGTGACGAATCTTGTACGCCTTTCTGATTTTCTTCGCCAGAGCATCCCATTCGCCGCGGGCCCGGGCCGCTGCGGCCCGTGCGGCACCTTCGAGGGTCGGATCGACCGGACGCGCAGCACCGGTCAGAGCCGATTCGAATTCAGCCAGTGCCGCCAAGACTGGATCGGAGACCGACTCTGGAATGGCCCGGTCTGCGAGCACGGCACGAACGCGGTCTGCAAGTGCAGCCGGTGGATCGAGGACCGGATTGAAGTCCGTTTGGTCTAAAAGCTGCCGTGAGCCCCGGCCATGGACCACCACCGAATCGCGCACGTGCAGCATGGGAAACGGCACGCCCATCGCGCGAAAAGCCCCGTGGCACTGCAACCAATACGCCACCTCGGCCGGTCCACCGACCACCGCATCGCTGCCCAGCAGCCATTCTTGGTACAGCGGACGCAGCAACACGCCGGGACTCCACCGCTCCCACCTTTCGCCCACATCGGGAATCGCGACGGGCGCGTCGATGCGCACCCTGCGACCTGCCCCCTCCTCCTCCGCGACGAGCTCGAACAGGTTCACGGCCCGGCTGCGGGCTTGGGCTGGGTAGCCGGCCGCCTCGAGTGCGGCGGTCGTCGCTTCCACCGCCGGCGCGATGCCCCTCCCGGTGGCCTCTGCGCGCAGCAACGGCGCAGCAAGCGCCTTCAAGGCCGGATCGTCGCCGTCGATGACAACCAAGTTCATCCCGCGGAACCACCGGTCCATCCAGCACAGGAACACCTCGGCATACCGGCGCCCAGGGATTGCCTCGGCCAGCAGTGCCTCACGGTCTGCCGCGTGCACGCCGGCCCGGTCCGCCCAGTCGCCCAGCCGCTCGCGCAGCGCCTCGTCCACCGTCCACCGCCCGACCGGACCGCCTTCAGACGGGATCCAGCGGACGTCCGTGCCCGGCAACGTGCCGGCCTCCTGCGCGTCGTGGTCTTCGGATGCTAACCAAAACACCGCCACGCCCTCCCCTCCTGCCCGCCGAATCGCCGTCATCGCTTTTGCGTGCAAATACGCCGGACCACCTGCGATCACGAGTTGGTGTCCGGTCGTGACGGTGCGTGCACCCGACCGAAACCGCCCGAGCGCCTCCGGTACCACACACCCCGCTCGCCGGTATCCCGCTTCCACGGCATCCGCCACCGCCGACCGCAGCGCGCGCGCATCGTGCACACCTGCTGCATGCACCCGATCCGCCTCAAGCACTTCCATCAACGCAGCATCTTTCCGTGTCCAAGCGGCAGCAATTCCTGCAAGTGGCGCGGGGGTGAAAGTGGGCAAGGGAGCGGGTTGGGGGCGGCGCTGCGCGCCGGGGGTTAGGGACGAGGGACGAGATTGGGGTTGGGGACGGGGTTGGCGTTGGGGGTGGGGACGGGGTTGGGGCTGGGGCTGGGGGGGGGGTGGGGGGTGGGGTGG
>CAZMNI010000301.1:0-1711 GCA_964567615.1 uncultured Chryseobacterium sp. | reverse complement strand
ATCCCGGCTGCAGCAGTGGAGACATCAAAGAAGCCCTCAACGCCCATCAAAAAGGATCTGATTTACAAATCAGCGGATACTTGAACTTGCTGGTGGACAAGTATGCGATGGTGGAAAAACGCCTGCCCATTTTTGCGCGCTACAATTCCCGGTCGGGACGGTTTTACATCTCGGACAACTTCTTGCGGAGTTGGATGCACGCGCTGAAGCAACCCGTGGCTTCGGTGCAGTTCAGGCCGGTGTCGGAGTTGGTCGAGCGCGCAAACGAGAAGTTGATGGATTCAGAAGGGTTCGGGTTAGAGAAGCTCGTCGGTGCGTTGTACCAAGAGCGGAGCAAGCGGGGTGTGGAGGGATTTCCGTTGACGCAGCGCATCGAAGGGTACTGGGACCGCTCGGACATCGAGATCGATTTCATCGCGTTCAATGATGAGGTGCAGCGCATCCGGTTCGGGACGTGCAAACGATCGGCAGCGAAGGTTAGTCGAGGCGAGTTGGCGGGGTTCAAGGAACAGGTTCAGAAGTTTCTGTCGCTCAAGCCGTCACTGGCTTCATGGAACATTGAGTACACGGCCATCACGGTGGCACATACGGCAGAATCCCGCAAAGTATGTGCGGCACATGGGGTGCTTGCAGAAGATTTGGAGTCCTTGATTGTGCCCTGATTTGCATGGTTAGTGTAGAATTGACACGTACTTTCGGGGCATGATGAAGAACCGTTTGTGGGCCGCAGGATGGGCCCTGGTGGTGGTGCAAGGGGTGGGGGCGTGCGGGAATTTTGGGACGCCCGGGGCGACCGGCGGGGCGGAAGTGGTCGGGTCGGGCGCGGTGGGCGACAGTTTGGTCCACCCGGAGTGGTCGCGCAACGCGACCATCTACGAGGTGAACCTGCGCCAACACACCCCCGAAGGCACGCTGCAGGCCTTCCGCAAGGACCTGCCGCGGCTGCAAGGGCTGGGCGTGGACATCCTGTGGCTCATGCCCATTCACCCCATCGGCGAGGTGAACCGCAAGGGCGGCGAAAACACGAACAACTACATCGCAGAGCCGGGGTCGGGCAGCCTCGGGAGCCCCTACAGCGTCAAGGATTACTACGCGGTCAACCCGGACTACGGGACGCTCGAAGACTTCAAGGCCGTGGTGGCCGACGCGCATGCGCTGGGGATGAAGGTGATCCTGGACTGGGTGGCGAACCACACGGCCTTCGACAGCGAGTGGACGACGTCGCATCCGGAGTTCTTTTTGCGGGATTCGCTGGGGAAGCTGCAGCCGCCGCTGGGGACGGATTGGTGGGATGTGACGCAGCTGGACTGGGAGCGGGCGGATGCAAATGGGTTGTCGGCGGCGATGACGGATGCGTTGCTGTTTTGGGTGCGGGAGGCGGACATCGACGGGTACCGGTGCGATGTGGCGATGAAGGTGCCCACCTCTTTTTGGAACCAAGCGCGCGTAAAACTCGAGCAGGCGAAGCCCGATATCTTCATGCTCGCGGAGGCCGAACAAGAAGACCACCACGACCGCGCGTTCGACATGAGCTACGCGTGGCACGCGCACCACCTGTTCAACGAGGTGGCGAGGCGCACGATGCCCATCGATTCGCTGCGGACGTACCTGAAGCACGAGCTCGAGCGGTTCGGCCGGGAACCCTACCGGATGACATTCGTGTCGAACCACGACGAGAATTCGTGGAACGGAACGACGACCGAGCGGATGG
>CAZMNI010000300.1:0-1739 GCA_964567615.1 uncultured Chryseobacterium sp. | reverse complement strand
AAACAAAGCCAATCCGATTCAAAAACGGATGTCGCTCCAGATGCCGGACGTGCCACACAGGAAGCGCCCGACGCGCTGACTGCGGCACAGGCCGCACTGGAAACGGCGGAACAGGAGTTGATCGACGCGCAGGCGGCGTTTGACACTGATGCCATCCGGGCCGCGCAAAAGAAGGTGAATGCAGCCAACCGCGAACTGGCAAAGCTGGAAATCCGGCAGCAGGACGCGGAAGCACGCTCGACCACGGAAGCGCAACAGGCCGGGGCGAAGGAACTCGCAGGAGTGCAGGCAAAGGTGCCGCAGCTTGCGGATCCCGAAGACCCGCTGGTAAACGCCTACAACGAACTGCTCGACTCGCTGCCCGATCATCTGGTCGGGCCGGGGAAAGTGGAAAGCGTGGCGCGCATGGCGTGGGCGCAGGTGTATCCGGGAAAACCCTTCCCTGCCGACATCGGCGGGCAGGAGGTCGTGAATCCTCCGAAAAAGTCGGCAACGCATGTGGCCGCTCTGCAAACGGGCAACCGTTTGGGGCAAAATCGCATTGCTACCGCCTTGAAAACCCCAGGTGCAGAGCGCGAGCTATCTGACGAAGAACTCGATCAGTTGCTCAAAGCGGCTCGCCGATAGGGGACCGAGGCACCGAAGACCTGAATCCGGAAACGGAGGCAGGCCATTCCCAAGGGGAGTGAAGGAGTTATATGGGTCTTTCGACCGCACCCGCCGGTTACACGGCCGCTGCCTTGCTGGCAGCAACACCAGACGCGATTCCACGTCTGTGGAACGAAAAACTGCGCCGCACTGGCGCGCAAACCGACAACCCTTTCCGCCAGTGGGCGGCAGTCGGTGACAACAATGCAACCGTGGAGGGTCTTTCCGGCGCTCCGCTGTGCATCATCAATGACCTGAGCAAAATGGGCGGCGAGCGCGTGACATTCACCGCAGCCCGCTCGTTTAACGCACCCGCGACACTCGGCGAAACCACCCTCATGGGCAAGGAACGCAGCGTGAAGTTTGGCACCTACGACGTTTACGTGGACGATGTTCGCGTGGCGACGGCGTGGACCAAGAAGGAAGTGCGGAAGCTGATGAAGTCCGGACAGTTCGAGGACTTCGTGATTCAGGCCACCGATCGCAACCTCGGGCTGATTCAGCGCGACTTCATCATGCAACGCCTGCGCGAACGCGCGACGCTCGGGCGCAACCTGATCTTCCCGACCTCCACACGGTCGAGCATCCAGGCGCTCCAGAGCACCGACGTTGCCAGCACGGACGTAATCGCCCGCGCAGCCGGCGTGCTTACCAGCATCGGTGGCAAACCGATTACGGCTCGCAAGCTGAAGAACGGCGCGAAAGTGCCGAACTACCTGTTCTTTGGTCCGTCCGAAGTGCTGAACTCGCTGTATTCTGATACCAGCTATCAGAACGCAGCGAACTACGCGCAGAACCGCGGAGACGAGAACACGCAGTTTGCCGGCGGCTTTGTCGATTGGCGAGGCCAGAAAATCTGGCACTGGAACGTCGTGGACGAAGACATCAGCGGACCGATCGGCTCCATGTTCAACCCGAAAGCAGCGCTCGGCGTGGCAATCGCGGCGGGAACCACGGCGATCACCATCCGCGGCGGCGGCGCAGGCTACGACGCATCGGAACCCGGTGGCGCGCTGGATTACTTCCGGCACTTCCCCGGCGGATCCAGCATCGGCAAGCAGTATGAAGACGAATCGCGCTCCTCGGACACG
>CAZMNI010000299.1:0-1786 GCA_964567615.1 uncultured Chryseobacterium sp. | reverse complement strand
AGCGTTCAGGCACACCATGAAGGAGAGCAGGAACAGCAGTTTTGCTTTCATTGAACAGGATTTAGGTTGATAATCAATGCTTTATTTCCACTTGTTTGCTGAAAAGTCCCTTAAGAACTTTTAACATCCGGCCAATATTCCGGAAACACCTTGACACGAGCACTACGATTTAACCCGAGTTGTTCACCGTCGGGCTGTGAATTACGCGAGCGGCAACCGGACCTGTACTGCCGTGCCTTCGCCCTCCATGCTCTGCGCACCGACCGTTCCTCCGCATTGTGCGACGACATTCGACACCATCGACAGCCCCAATCCAGAGCCCCGGGACCGCGTCGAAAACCGCGGCTCAAACATCTGTGCGAGCGTTTCCGCATCCATCCCCTCGCCGTTGTCCTTGACCTCGAATGTGCACACCTGGCCTTCCCACAACAACGACAACTGAATCTCCCCCGACCGACCGGACACGGATTGAATCGCTTCCACGGCATTTGTCAGCAGGTTGTTTGCCACCCGCAGCCAGTGGCGCTCACTCCCTAAAACCGGCACTGGCTCCTCCGGAAGGTGGGCAGTAAACGAAATCTCCGGATGGGCCGCTGCATGCAATTCCAAGGCGGACGTGAGCGGCCAACGCAGATCCGGCGTGCGGTCCCGCTCCGGATCGACCGATGCCATGAGGGAAAAGTCATCGAGCAGGGCCGTCAATCCGTCGATTTGGTGCGTCGCAGACGACGCAAACCGCTTCAACCGCTGCCCGAAGTCCGGCGTCCCATCCTGCCACGCGCGTTCGAGGTGCTGTACGCCTAAACGCAACGGTGTCAGCGGATTCTTCACCTCGTGGGCCACCTGTGCCACCATCGTCCTCCACACGTTTTCGCGTTCCGCCCGGGCCAGGGCTTCCGCTCCTTCCTGCCACCGCGCATGCAATTGGTTGTACTGCTCTACCAAATCCCCGATTGCATCGTTCCCAACATACCGCAGCTCCACCGGGTCAGATCCGGGCTCCAACTTTTGCATGCCATTGACAAGCCGCCGCAGCGGACGGGTCACGGTCCGCGACAGCACCACCGCCAAACCCGTCGTCAACACGAGCAATGCCGCATAGACCGGTGCTAAACCCCGCGCAAAATCCGCGAAATCCTCCCCTTCGTATCCCCGCTTGTCGTACCGAAAATTCGCGATGCCGACCGGCTCACCTTCCAAATCGGTAAACAACCAAAAAGCCTGCACAAAGCCCCCGAAGTCCACATCTTCACCGAATTCCCTCACCGCACCTGAAGGCCCAGGAGCGCGCTCAAAAATCCCTTCCATCACGTGGGGCGGAATTTTCAACCAAGCTGTGGAATCGGACGGTGCACCCGCTGTCGAACTGATTGCCAGGTCCCCCGCCAAGGTGTACAGCGAAATGGATACACCGTGCACATCACTTAGCTCGCAAATCCTATCTGAAAAGGTCTCCGACAACGCAACCGCAGACATCACGCCAGACGCCGGACCCAGGACGTACTCAAGGCTTCTGGCCACGGCCTGCTCCTTCCGCTCAAGGCGCTGCTGGTTGTAGTGGGCTTCTTGGGCCGCGCTTCTCCGGTAAGCAACCACCAGCGTACAAGCGAGTGCAAGCACAACCAGTGCCCACATGGACACCAACACGCGGTATTGCAGCCCCATGCGGCCGAAACTACAGCGAATCAGCCGTCAAGTGCCTCCGAACCCGCGACGATTTCGAGGATTTCGGTGGTGATCGCTGTTTGGCGCGCCTTGTTGTAGGAAATCTTCAGATCGCGGATCA
>CAZMNI010000298.1:0-1786 GCA_964567615.1 uncultured Chryseobacterium sp. | reverse complement strand
CGCAGAAGCGGCACGAAGTGCGTCGGGAACTTGTATTTCTTTCTCCAATAGTCGCTGGTCACCGACCCACCGGTGGGGCGGGCCAGATGCACAAGGCCATCCTCGGGCACGGTCATGTAGAGATGGCCGTTGGGGAGCGGGTATTCCGGAAGCGGCAGAGGCGTGTCGTCGTACGCCAGGTCACTGATTGCGTGCCAGGCCGAGACGTTACCCGAGTTCGCAAGGCGTTTGCCGGTGGCGAGGTCGAGAGCGATGGTCGTGACGGGCGACTCGGAATTACCGGCGGTCACGACAAGCTGATCACCCACAACGGCGGTGGCCGTGGGGCCGCCGTGGTTGCCCGGCCAATGCTCGGCGGTGGAGGTCCCGAGGTGCATCAGGAACTCGGCGGTGAGCCCCTCGGTCTGCAGGAGTTTCCATGTGTACTCACCCGGCGCAACGGGCTGCCCGTTTCGATCGAGGCCGTCCCACGCGATGCGATGTCCGCCCGCGGGAAGCGGTTCGGCGTTGCGCAGTGTTCGCACCTGGATTCCGTCCTTGTCGTAAATTGCCAGTGATACGTTCCCGGGCTTCTCAAGGTTGAATGGAATGTCGGCGGCGTGAGTGAAGCCTGCGGTAAGAAGGAGGAAGAGAAGCGGTACCTTGAGATTCATTTGGTGTCCTGTCTCGTTGTTAGGTTTCACCGTTTGGCAGGTGCGAGTTCATCGAGTCGCTTGGTTGCGTCATCGACGTTGAGCAGATTTTCATCCGCGATCTTCCGAGCGGCTTGGTCGAAGGGAGCGGAGCCAAACTTCCGGCACAGCCCGGCGTGCGCTTTTAAGACATTCACTTGCTCCGGTCGCAGGAATTGCCAGCGAAACGGATCGCCCTTCTTGCCGGGGCCGACGTAGCGATGCACCTGCCACCAACGGATCAAAGCCGCAGCACCGTCGGCCAGCGTTGCGGAGGCTTCGGCGGCGGTTGTGGGCGGGTGCGCCGTGGCCTGAAGCAGTTGTCGTCGCGATTGCACCTGGGCGGCGATGATCTCGACGTAACGCTGTGGTCCGCCGGGAATGCAACGGGCGAACTCGGAATCGAGTTTTTGCGCGCGCACTTTTTCCGCTAGATCAGCGGGAAGATTTTCCAGCGGAAGTTGCAGGCACGACCAAGCGGGCACGAGCACGGAAGGATCACCTCCGAGTTCCCGTGCCAAGTCGGTAAGCACGTCATCCTGCGCACGATCGAGATACCGGAGATCCGCAGCGGCGCGGGCGAAGTAGTAGAGATTCGGCAAGACCATGACAGGTTGTTGGGCATTGCCGAAAACGCCTTTGGCGACACCGGCATACTGGCTCTCCTGCTGCAGCGCATTGCGGATGAGATCAAACTGCAGCACGGCGGCCGGTGGAGTCGGCTCGAACTCGATCGCCTCGTAACACAACAACGTCGCACGAGACATCAGCCCCGCCTTCTCGGCGAGCGCGATGGTGGTCCGGCCATTGGCCCAGCCCTCACGGTGGCTGCGTCCGGGCAATATCTCCCAATCTCCACGCTTTGTCTCCTTCAGCGCGTCGTAACATTGTTCCACCAGCGGGCCGACGGGTGCTCGCCAAAACCCGCCCTGAGTATTGCGGCCCCAGCCCGTCCAGATCCACGGGATGATCGGTTTGCCGGGCACGGCGCGTTGATCGCTCGCGAGGATGCGCAGGTATTCTTCCATGGGCGCACCGACGTAACCACCCGGGTCGCCGTCGATCACGACAAAGGCATCCGCATTGTCCAACAGACGCAGGACCGCGCTGCGGTG
>CAZMNI010000297.1:0-1810 GCA_964567615.1 uncultured Chryseobacterium sp. | reverse complement strand
ATCCGACGGGGGGTGCGGGGCGCGGCTGTGGCTGCGGCGATGTGGGTGGGGGCGACCGGTGGGGTGGTCGGGCAGCGCGACATCGCGGTGGCGGGCCATGCGTGGGCGGTGGCGACCGGGAACCACCGGTTGACGGAGCGGTGGGGGCTGCACACGGAATACCAATGGCGACGGGCGGACTGGGGTGCGGTTTGGCAACAGTCGCTGCTGCGCCTGGGCGTCGACCGGTACCTGCGGTCGGGGGCGGTGGCGACGGCGGGCTACGGCTGGATCCGGACCTTTCCGTACGGTGCGCAGCCGGTGGCGGAGGTGAACGACGAGCACCGCGCGTGGGAGCAACTTGCACTGAGCCAGCAGGTAGGCCGCTTCCAAGTGCAGCACAGGTACCGGTCCGAGCAGCGGTGGCTCGAGGTCGTCGGCCAGACGGAGCGGGTGCTGCGCCACCGCATGCGGTACCGGGCGGCGGTGCTCGTGCCGCTGACCGGGCCGTGGTTTGCGTTCGCGTACGACGAGGTGTTCGCGGGATGGGGACCGGGGGTGGCGCGCAATGGTTTGGACCAAAACCGGATCTACGCCGCCCTGGGCTACCGCTTCTCTCCCACCTCGCAACTGCAATTCGGCTACCTCAACCAGTTCATTGTCAAGGCCGACGGCCTCCGCGCCGAAAACAACCACACGGTGCAGGTCGCTTGGACCCACAACCTCGACTTCCGCGCGCGCGACTGACTCCGCCTCGACCCCTTACTTCAGCTTCAGCGCTGCCTTCAGCTTCGCCGCATTGAAGGCGTTGCCCCCTGTCCCGTCAAACGACGCCACGACGTTGCCGTTCCACAGGCAGAACACCCCCGGCGTGTCGCTGCCGCTCCCCAGCAGCGAGAAAAACGGTCCGTGCCCGAGCACCTGGTAGCTCGTCGCGCACCCGGCCGCCTCGAAGAACGACGGAATCACCTCCGCGCCCTCGTCGAGGAACAGGATGTGCACCGGTGGCAGGTTCATTTGCTTGGACATGCGGCACAACTCCGCCGCGGTCTCCTTGCAGTGGTCGCAATCCGGCACGAACATGCACACAATCTTCTTCCCCGAATCGATGGAGTTCCCGTAGGCCGCGAACCGCGAAGTGGTGGCGGCGGGGCCGGGTTGGGGTTGGGGTTGAGTTTGGGATTGGGGGGTGGCGGTTGAGGTTGAAGCGGGGACGGGGACGTTGCCGGTGGAGTCGGGCAGGGCCTCGGGCATGGGCTCGGTGGTGGTCATTGCGGGGACTGTCACCGGGACTTCTGCGGCAGATTCACACGGGCAGAACGGGCGGTAGGCGAACGTGGCCATGCCGATGGCCGTGTAAATCAACAGGATGTAACCGAAGTTGTGGGGTTTCGATCGGTCCTCTTCGACAAGGAACCACAAGACGCCGAGCAGGCCCAGGGTCACAAGGTTTTTGATGAGGGCCTCGAGCGGGGTCATGGGAATCCATTGGCCAAAGCACCCGCAGTTGCCATCCAGCCCGCCGTGCTGGTACATGTCCCATCCGAGGTGCACGCAAAATGCCACAAGGAGCAGGCCCGTCACCGGCAGCACGAAGCGTTTCAAGAAATGGCGCTGCAGGATGCCCACCGCAATGGCAAACTCGAGGGCCACGATCAGCCGCGCGAGGTACTGCGCCGTGCAAAACGACCCGCCGAGCAGGTCGAACAGCTGCTTTTCAAACGGGGTGATCGGAAACAACTTCGCCAGTCCCGACACCACGAACATCGCAGAAACTGCGATCCGAATGGTCCACGCCCAGGTCGAGCGCTGCTTCAACACTTCCATGCCC
>CAZMNI010000296.1:0-1827 GCA_964567615.1 uncultured Chryseobacterium sp. | reverse complement strand
GTTTCTCTTCGCTTGAATCTCCTTTTAACGCAGGCCCGCAAGGCCTGCGTTTTTTTTGAACATATTTTACACCCATTCATGAAACTTTAATGAGCGTTTGTCGTATCTTTCTCTTGCTTAACCTTTTTACATGCGACGCACACTCCTCCTCCGAGCGAGTCTCAGCCTTTCGCTAGGCTGGCTGTCTTTCTCCGCCTCTGGCCAGGTCACGATGACCACCTCGGCGACAAATTCCGGAAAATCGTACCTCGGAGTGGACAACCGTGCAGTTGTCACGAACATCGACACGCTTTTCGCGCGGCTCAATGCGTTGAGTAGCACAGTCGGTTCGCTGACTTGGGCTGACGTACTTGACAACGGAGCACAAGCTTCACAGGACCTCGATTTGAACGGGCACAACGCCACCGGCGCTATCCGGATGCAGGCGGACTCGCTTGAGTCCGTCATCGCCTTGACCGATAGCCTCGTGGCCACCACCGGAGCGCGGGTCACGGGAAATGTCCAGGCAGCGACTTTCACCGGTGACCTCACCGGTAGCGTCACGGCGGGAGCGGGCGAAACCATCGATGTCTCATCCGGCACGCTGACGCTTGCGGATGACCAAATCAGTGGCGACAAAATCCACGGAGGCCGCATCAGCAACCTCGTGGACCTCGAAGCGGATTCGCTACACGGGGGCTGGGCTGAATTCACGGACAGCCTGTTGGTGCGCGGGGACGCCGACTTCGACGGGAACTTGCTTGTCGGGGAGTGGGTGCGCACGCGGGCTCTCCGGTCGGATTCTTCGCTCACGGTGGCGCGAAACATCGAACTGGGCGGAGGCGTGGGTACTCAATGGAGCACCTTGGCCATCGGCCCAGGCGCACAAGCGAGTTCCTTCGGGTCGAAGGCTTTGGGCAGTGGCAGCTCCGCATCGTCCGTAGATGCACTTGCGATCGGTCGGAGTGCAACGGCGAACCAATGGGCCGCTGTGGCTTTGGGACCTAATGCGACCGCTTCAGGGGCATCCTCGTTCGCTTCGGGTGAGGGTGCATCTGCCTCGAACTGGGCGGCCACAGCAATGGGTGCAAGTTCTACCGCAACGTCTTCTGGCGCCTTTGCATCCGGTGGCGGCGCGGATGCCACGAATTGGGCGAGCATCGCGATGGGGTACAACGCCACGGCTTCAGGTAGCAATTCCATCGCACTGGGGTGGAATTCTACTGCGTCGGGCTCAGGTTCTATGGCTTTCGGGGAAGGTTCAACAGCCTCCGGGTGGCATGCTTTAGCCACCGGAAATTCGAGCAGCGCATCGAGTACGCATGCTGTGGCTTTGGGACGTTCGACCACAGCCACCGGCAACCACGCAATGGCACTCGGCGACGATGCCAACGCAACGGGAGATCACTCCCGAGCATTTGGAACGGCATCCACAGCAAGTGGAACCCACTCGCATGCATTCGGAAACAATTCCACGGCTTCAGGCGGGAACTCGTATGCCTTGGGCCACTACACGCAGGCAACGGGATGGTCAAGCATCGCCTTGGGTGAGAAGTCTGTCGCCAGCGGTGCACATGCCCTTGCCCTCGGGGATTCTACGGTGGCCAGCGGTTACAACAGCGCCGCACTTGGCTCCTTCTCACGGGCAACCGGACATAGCTCCATCGCTGCAGCTGAGAAGTCTGAAGCGCGGTCGTTCCATGAAGTACAATTCGGTACGTTCGTAGATGTGGCCAGCTTAGGCACCGCCAATCCCAGCTTGATGGTGCCGGAAGAGGCCCTGTTCGTCATCGGAAATGGCACGAGCACCAGCGCCCGCAGCAATGCGCTCGTA
Source organism: uncultured Chryseobacterium sp. (assembly GCA_964567615.1). Taxonomy (GTDB): domain Bacteria; phylum Bacteroidota; class Bacteroidia; order Flavobacteriales_D; family Sanyastnellaceae; genus CAMCYM01. The sequence continues at coordinate 14 of CAZMNI010000296.1, read as the reverse complement.
ATCCGCAAGGATGG
>CAZMNI010000295.1:0-1849 GCA_964567615.1 uncultured Chryseobacterium sp. | reverse complement strand
TCGTTCGCTTTGACGTTGCCGATGGGCGTTGTTCCGAGGGTGACGGAGAAGTAGTCGGGATTTGCGTAGAGTCCGTTTTGTGCCGCGAGGGGGGCACACACGGACCACAGTCCCACGAGCAAAGCAGTGAGTCGGAACATGGCGAAGCGATTTGGCTATGGCTAAAATAGACAAGTTATCAATGGTTTGGACGGTTCGATGCAGGGCAAAGTGGCTGCCGTACATTTGGCCCCCCTCTGCAACTTCTGCACATGCGCCTCCTGCTCCCCATCTTGCTTGTTTTGGCACCGCTGCTGAGCGGTGCCCAAATCGTGATCAACGAATTCGATGTGGAGAATCCGGGCATCGATCCGGCTGAATTCATCGAGCTCCTCGGGCCGCCGAACTTCGCGTTAGACGGCCACTGCATTGTGCTGTACAACGGGCTTAACGACCTGAGTTACCGCACCATCGCGCTGGATGGGTATGCGCTCAATGCCGACGGGTACTTCGTGGTCGGTGGGCCGGAGATCTCTGCCGCAGACCTGCTCATGCCAGAGGGGAACTTTCTGCAGCCGGGCACGGACGCGATTGCCCTGTTCGCCATGCCTGCGTCGGCCTTTCCGAACGGCACCCCCTTGCTCAACGAAGACCTCATCGATGCCGTGGTGTACGGCACGAATTCGCCGTTCGATGCTGCGCTGCTGAACATCCTCACCCCCGGTTCTGTGCAGGTCAACGAGTCCGCGGGCGGTCTGCCGAATTTTCATGCGAATGCCCGCATCCCGAACGGTGGCGCGCCTTTCGCGACGAACTTGTTCGTGCAACAAGCGCCCACCCCAGGGTACTCGAATGTGTTGATGTGCGACGGAGGTTCGCTGTCTCTCGCAAATCCGAACCTCGAGACGGTGTGCACCGACGCCACGCTGGTGCAGGTGGATTTTGTGCACACCACCGCAGTTCCGGGTGCCTTGCGCACGTTGGTGTTGGTGGACGCGCAGACGGGGTTGATTGTGGCGACGGACGGGGATTTGGCGGTGAATGTGGCGGGATTGGGGGATGTCCTGTTCGAGGTATGGGCCGTGTCGCATGAAAATCCGCTCGACGCCGCCACGGTGCAGCCGGGACAGCCGTTCAGCGGGATTTCTGGGACGGGGTGTGTCTCCGTGTCGTACAACGCGGTGAGCTTCCTCGGCGTGACGTGCGAGGCCCCAGCATGTGACGGTGGGGTGTTGACAGATGCCGCTGGAACGCCAGAAATCAGTGGGTGTTTGGGGTTTGAAAATGCCGTGATTCCCTTCGGGTACACGTCCGAGGCGGTGGAAGCAACCTACCGGTTTGTGGTCGCGGACGTGGCGGGGTCCATCGTGGCCGTGAGCGAAGTTCCCTACTTCGATTTCAATACGCTCGGAACGACGGGGACCTGGCACGTTTGGGGCGTGAGTGCCCTCGGGGGCTTTGTAGAAAGCACCTTGCTCGCCGGTCAGCCGGTAGTGGACATCGCCGGCGTGGAATGCGACAGCCTCAGCTCGACCTTCCTCGAAGTGAACATCCTCGATTGCCCCAGCGGCAGCTTCTGTACGGAGATTTTCATTTCAGAGTACCTCGAGGGGAACAGCAACAACAAGGCGATCGAGCTGTACAATCCCACCGCGCTGCCGGTCGATTTGGCCGAATACACCGTGGAAACGTGGAACAACGGGGCCACGTCGCCGACGAATTCCCAGGCCCTTTCAGGGACCCTGATGCCCGGTGAAGTCTTCGTGCTCGTGAACTCGCAGGCCGTTCCGTACCTGCTCCAAATGAGCGACATCACCAGCCAGGCCACGTGGTTCAATGGCAACGACGTGATCCGGCTGCTGCACGGGGA
>CAZMNI010000294.1:0-1873 GCA_964567615.1 uncultured Chryseobacterium sp. | reverse complement strand
ATCAGTCCGGACGAGTTCCGCCACTTCATCGGCGAGGACATCCGGCTGGATCCGGTGGTGGTGGGCAAGGAGGGATCGCTGGCCGAGATCCTCGACTTCTTCATGGGCAAAAACACGCCGGACCGGCAGCAGTTTATCATCGAGAACTTGCGCATCGAAAAGGACGAAGCGGCATGAGCGAGGAAGCACACCTGGACTACGAGCCGGAGGACGCCCCGGAAAGCGAAGGCGAGGCCGAGGGGCTGGAGCACGTGCTGCAGGTGCGCGGCATGTTCAACGCGTACTTCCTGGACTATGCGTCGTATGTCATCCTGGAGCGGGCCGTTCCCCATTTGGACGACGGCCTGAAGCCCGTGCAACGCAGGATCCTGCACAGCCTCGACGAGATGGAGGACGGCCGCTACCACAAGGTCGCGAACGTCATCGGGAACACGATGAAGTACCACCCGCACGGCGATGCGTCCATCGGGGATGCGCTCGTGCAGATCGGCCAAAAAGACCTGCTCCTGGACTGCCAAGGCAACTGGGGCAACACCGCCACGGGGGACCGGGCGGCCGCGCCGCGGTACATCGAAGTCCGGCTGAGCAAGTTCGGGCGGGAGGTGCTCTTCAACCCGAAGACCACGACGTGGCTGCTGAGCTACGACGGGCGCAACAAAGAACCGGAGACCCTGCCGGTGAAGTTCCCGTTGCTGCTGGCCCAAGGCGTAGAAGGCATCGCCGTGGGACTCGCCTGCAAAATCCTGCCGCACAACTTCATCGAGCTCATCGACGCCTCCATCGCGGTGCTGCAGGGCAAGGGCTTCACGCTCTACCCGGACTTCCCGGGCGGGGGCTATGCGGACGTGGAGAACTACAACGATGGGCTGCGCGGCGGGCGGGTGCGGGTGCGGGCGCGCATCGAAAAGGAGGACAACAAGACGCTGATTGTAAGGGATTTGCCGTTCGGGGTGACGACGGGCTCGCTCATCGAGTCCATCTTGAAAGCGAACGACCGCGGCAAAATCAAGATCAAGCGGGTCGAGGACAACACGGCGGAGCTGGTGGAGGTGGTGATCCATTTGGCCCCGGGCGTTTCGCCGGACAAGACCATCGACGCGCTGTATGCGTTCACGGAGTGTGAGGTGAGTTTGTCGCCGAACTCGGCGGTGATTTGGCAAGACAAGCCGCGGTTCATCGGCATGACGGAGCTGCTCCGGCTCTCGGCGGACCGTACGCGCGACTTGCTGCGCCTGGAACTCGAAATCGAGCTGGGCGAGCTGCAGGAGAAGTGGCATTTCGCTTCGCTGGAGAAGATCTTCATCGAGAACCGGATCTACCGCGACATCGAAGAATGTGAGACGTGGGACGAGATCCTCGCGGCCATCCACACGGGGCTCGCGCCGCATGTGGCGCACCTGCTGCGCCCGGTGACGGACGCGGACGTGGAGCGGCTCACGGAGATTCGGATCAAGCGGATTTCGCGCTACGACGCCTTCAAAGCGGACGAGCTGATTGCGGGGCTTGAGGGCGACATCGAGCAGGTGAAGTACCATTTGGCCCACCTGACCGACTATGCGATCGAGTGGTTCCGCATGCTCAAGAAGAAGTACGGGGCCGGGCGCGAGCGCAAAACCGAGCTGCGCACCTTCGAGTCCATCGACCGCGCGGAAGTGGCCGTGGCGAACGAGAAGCTCTACGTCAACGCGGCCGAGGGCTTCGTGGGGACGGGGCTCAAGCGCGGCGAAGGCGAATACGTCTGCGATTGCAGCGACATCGACGACGTGGTGGTCATCCGCGCAGACGGGGTGATGCAGGTCAGCAAGGTGACGCCGAAGGCCTTCTTCGGCAAGGACATCCTGCACGTGGGGGTGTGGAAGCGCGGCGACGAGCG
>CAZMNI010000293.1:0-1880 GCA_964567615.1 uncultured Chryseobacterium sp. | reverse complement strand
CGGCCGCCGTGGGTTTCTGCGAGCAACTGGGCCCCGTAGCAGACGCCGAGGACGGGCACCTTGCCGAGCAAAGCGCTGAGGTCGGGCCGTGGAGCATCCGGTTCGCGCACGCTGTGCGGAGAACCGCTCAGCACCACCCCCTTCACATCCGCCGGCACTTCGGTGAAGGCATGCCACGGAATGATCTCCGAATACACGTTCAATTCCCTGATTCTTCGACCGATGAGTTGGGTGTACTGCGACCCGAAGTCGAGGATAAGGATGCGTTCGTGCATGCCGCGAAGGTAGCGGATTAGATTTGGTGCATGTACCTCCCCCACCTCGCTGGAAAGCGCATCCTCCTCGGCTCCGCCTCGCCCCGTCGCCTTGAACTTCTGAAGCTCATCGGACTGGACCCCGTCGTGGTCGTTCGGGACGTGGACGAATCCTTCCCCGCGGATCTCCCTGCAACCCATGTGGCAGAATACGTTGCGCGCCTGAAGGCACATGCGTTTGAAGGGGCGTTGCATCCCGACGACGTGCTGATCACCGGCGATACGGTGGTGGAATGCGACGGTTTGGTCCTGGGCAAACCGCGTACAGACGCGGAAGCGGTGGACATGTTGCACCGGCTCTCAGGACGTACCCACCGGGTGCATTCGGGTTTCACAGTTTCCACCGCCGCAGGTGGCCTTGTATCCGGCACAGATTCCTGCCAAGTCACTTTTTCTGAACTGAGCGAAGGGCTGATTTCGAGCTATGTAGCCAGCGGCGCCTCGCGCGACAAAGCAGGGGCCTACGGCATCCAAGACCCCATCGGAGCCATCGGAATCGCAGCCATCCACGGTTCATACTTCACGGTGATGGGGCTCCCGGTTCATCTCATGTACATCACACTTCGGCGTATAATTTAGCATCATTTTTTGTCACATAGCTGTATATTCGCTCGACCAAATTTTATCAGCGATGCGAATCACTCTGTTCTCCCGGCTCGCCGTGTGCGCTTTTGCCGGAATGCTCTGCACCGAGCACCTCACTGCCCAAATCACCATGCGGTCCGGCACCACGGGCGGCGGAAAGGAGTACCTGAACGTCCTCACTCCGCAAGCCGCCACGAACATCGACACGTTGTGGACGCGCGTCTCCGGTCTCATGGTGGAATCTGATACGCTGTTCGAACGGACCGACTCCCTGCGCGCAGACGTCGACACGCTCTATGCCCGCGTCGCCGCGAACGAAATCGACTGGACAAACATCGCCGAGCCGGTCATCAACTTCACGAACACCCTCGGCGTCATCGACTTTGCCAGCGACACCATTCGCCACGACATCGACGAGTGGATGCTCTACGTGAACGACAACCTCCGCATGTACACGGAAGATCACGCGGAATGGATTGTGCAAGACGACCTCATCATCGGCTCGAACGATGGTGACAGTTACTTCGATACGGATTTCGGCGTTTCCTCTGGCGGAGACAACCTTGACATCTACATATTATTCGACTGCGACGATGACTATGCGGCAGATTTTGACGTCATTCCCTCCGGACTTATCGATGGCGACGAGATGCAAATCATCAGTGAAGATGATATTTTGATCCAATGTGGCGCTTCGGATGGTAACGACATCAGCATCGAAATGGTCAGCCTTGCGAATGCCATGGCGCTGAATGCGGGGACCATTTTTGCTTCGGGGCAGTTCAACATGAGCGATGCCGTCATGCCGACTGGCGCGCCCTCCTCACCTGTGCAGGGATCGTTCTACTTTAACTCTTCGACTGGCCATCTACGCATCTACAACGGGTCGGCTTGGGTGTCGGTCCCAGTAGTCCCCTGATCGGCCTGTTTCTCTTCGCTTGAATCTCCTTTTAACGCAGGCCCGCAAGGCCTGCGTTTTTT
>CAZMNI010000292.1:0-1922 GCA_964567615.1 uncultured Chryseobacterium sp. | reverse complement strand
GGGTGGCCAATGGGGCTCGAACCCACGACCCCTGGAACCACAATCCAGTGCTCTGACCAGCTGAGCTATGGCCACCATTTCCGCCGAAGCGGGGCGCAAAGATAGATGAATTTTCGAACTTCGCGCCGATGTCTGACGAAGCTCCGATTCGGGTCCTGCACCTGGCAAGTTGGTACCCCAGTGCGGTACACCGAACCTTGGGGAATTTCGTGCAGCGGCACGTGCAGGCGATTGCGACGGTGGCGCCGTCGGAGGTTTGGTACGCGGCGCCGGTGATGCGCGGGAACGGGCCGGGTGCCGGTGTCGAGGTGGTGCGCCGGGCGGGGGTGCTGGAGCGCACGGTCTATTTTCCGGGCCGCAAACCGGTGGTGCGGGGGGCGACCCGCGCGCTGCTCGCGCTGGCAGAGGAGGTGACCGAGGCGCCGGACGTGGTGCACTTGCATGTGGGGTATCCGGCGGGGGCGGCAGCGCGCGAGCTCGCGAAGCGTTGGAACGTGCCGCTCGTGCTGACGGAGCATTGGACGGCGTACCAGCGGGGACCCGGGAAGCGGCTGGGATTTTGGCAGCGCCGCGCCCTGAAGAAGACCGGGGCAGCAGCGGCGATGATTTGCCCGGTATCGGACGATTTGGGCGCGGCGATGCGCACCTTCGGCATCCGCGGCGAGGAGCGCTACCGAACCATTCCGAACGTGGTGGATACGCGCCTGTTCCATCCGCTGCCGGCGACAGATGTGCGCCCGGACCGGTTTACGCTGCTGCATGTGAGCTCCTTGGTGGATCGCCAAAAAAACATCTCCGGCATCCTCCGCGCCCTGCAACGCTGCCTGCCTGACCTCCCGCAACTCGAAGTGGTCATCCTCGGCGACGGAGACCCCGCCCCCCACGAGGAACTCGCCCTGAAACTGGGCATTGCAGGCCAGGTGACCTTCGAAGGCGAACTCCCCCTGGGCACCGTCGCCCGCCGCATGCGCGAAGCCGATGGCCTCCTGCTCTTCAGCCACTACGAGAACTTCCCGTGCGTCATCGGCGAAGCGTGGGCGAGCGGCATCCCGGTCATCTCCAGCGACGTGGGCGGCATCCGCGAACACCTCGGTCCCGCCCAAGGCATCCTGGTCCCTCCCGGCGACGAAGCCGCGCTCGCTGAAGCCATCGCCTACACCGTGTCAACCCGCTGGAACCGCGATCTGCTTCGAACCACGGCGGAAGAGCTCTTCTCAGTTCCCGTCGTCGCCCGCGCCTACCTCGACGCCTACCGTTCCGTCCTCTAACCTCAACCTCCGCCGCGCAGCGGCGCCTCACACGCAACCTCCGCCGCGCAGCGGCGCCTCACACGCAACCCTCACGTAGGTGTTTTCAAAAGCCACCGGCTCCGTTGCCGCCCGCATTGCAGTGTTAGGTTTCACCGCCTTGACATTGCTTTTGAATGCACAGATGCTGGGTGCAACGGGGGTCGGTGATGTGGCACTGTTGCAACTGGGGTTGCTCCTTTCGGCCTCGTTGGGCGGCCTGATTGCGGGAGGAGCCGTGGTGTACCTCGCGCGGCAGGTGGCACTTGAAGATTTGGTGATTCCGGGACATGTGTGGCTGGGGGGCGTCGCCGTGGCGACGGGGCTGCTGCCTGCCGTGCCCGGGGTTTCCGTCGGTGCGGCATGGACGGTGGCCGGCCTGGGCTGGCTGCAAGGAATCGTCAATTTCCACGGTCAAGTGGCCGTGGCACGCGGCAACGTGCGCTTCTTCAACGCATTGCAGCTTTGCCAAACCGGCACCACCGCCCTCATCGCCGCTGCGGTGTACGGGGGGCTGGCGTGGCGCACGCCTGCGGCGTTTGCCGCCGCGCTCGGCAGCGCACTCGCGCTGACCGCCCTGGCGTCGCTCGGGGCGCTGCGGGCCCGGGGGCGCGTCGCGCCCGCGCCCGCCGCGCG
>CAZMNI010000291.1:0-1949 GCA_964567615.1 uncultured Chryseobacterium sp. | reverse complement strand
AAGCAACACACCCATAATTATATAATTGTTCGGTGATTTTTTACACATCGCTCAGCGAAAGTATAAAAACACCTCGGGCGATCTTTTACGACGCCCGCCTCGACACCGCGCGCATCCACCAGCTTGAACCCCGTTGGGAGGAAGTTCCGCATTGGGAGCCTGTGCAGGCCGGGGAACAGCTGAAGTCCACGGAGGGAATCTTCTCTTTGTGGGAAAGCATGGAACGGCTCGGCTTGGGCAGGGGCGATGTGGTGGCGGGGGTCGGCGGAGACACCGTCACCGACGCGCTGGGTTTTGCCGCATCGACGCGGAAGAGAGGCGGAATGACCTCCGTTTCGATGCCCACCACGCTGGTGGGCATGATCGCTGCCGCCCACGGCGGAAAAACCGCCGCAAACTTCCGCGGAATGAAGAACATCCTGGGGACATTCCAGCTGCCCACCGCGGTCCATGTGCATCCAGAATGGCTGACGACCTTGCCACAAGAAGAGCTCCTCTCCGGTTGGTTTGAGCTGGCGAAACACGCGCTCCTCGAAAGCCCGGAGGCATGGGCACAGCTCGCCGCCATCCCATCGCCCACCCTGACCGATGTCGTACCCCGGATTGAAGCCTCCATCGCGACGAAGCTTCGCATTGCCACAGCGGACCCCTTCGAATCCGGTTTACGCAAAGCCCTGAACTTCGGCCACACCGTAGGACACGCGCTCGAGGCCTGGAGCCATGCACACGCTACCCCCTTGAGCCACGGCCGCTGCGTAGGCCACGGCATGCGGTGCGCCCTCCGCTACAGCGCCCCAGAAGCGATGAACGCCGCAGATGCCGCGCTCTTGAGGTGGCTCGGGGGTGCTCCACCGTCTGTGGATGCGGAAGCGCTTTGGCATTACATGCTGCAGGACAAGAAAAACGAGGAAAGGAACGTGCGAGAAGTGGTGCTCGACGGCATCGGCCGGCCGCGTTGGGACGTGACCCTGCCGTTCGACACGTTTGAAGACGCTTGGACGGCGCTTCAGGCACCCGAAGCCTAACTTTGTGCCCATGCAACGAACGGCGGATGAACTCGCTGCCTACCTGAACGGCACGGTCGAAGGAGACGGGCAAGTGACGGTGCGGCGCGTAGGACGCATCGAATCGGCAGAGTGTGGCGATTTGACGTTCCTGGCGAACCCCGATTATGAGGGGTACATCTATGGTACTGAAGCATCTGTAGCCATCGTCTCCGTGGATTTTCTGCCCAAACGGACCCTACCCGCTGCCTTGACCTTGGTCCGGGTTAGCGACCCTTATGCAGCGTTTGGCCGCATCCTGGAACTCGCAGACACGACCACGGGCCGCCCTCCCGGCATCCACGCCACGGCGGTCATCGACCCCAGCGCTGAAATCGGCGCCGATTGTGCCATCGGGCCGTACGTCGTCATCGAAGCCGGAGCACGCATCGGCGCAGGAGCAGACCTCCGGGCCCACGTGTACATCGGCTTGAACGCCCTCGTGGGAGCCCGGACCCTGCTCCATGCGGGTGTGCGGGTCGGGGACCGGTGTGAAATCGGAGATGCGTGCATCCTCCAGGCGAACGCCGTCATCGGCTCCGACGGGTTTGGCTTTGCCCCCCAAGCCGACGGGGCCTACCGCAAGGTGCCCCAAACCGGGAACGTCCTCGTCGGAGAAGGCTGCGAAATCGGCGCCTGCACCACCATCGACCGCGCCACCATCGGCTCAACAATCATCGGGCGCGGAGTGAAGCTCGACAACCACATCCAGGTCGGCCACGGCGCCACCATCGGCGGCCACACCGTCATCGCCGTCTGCCGCCGCTCCTCGCCCGCGCTCCTCGCCCTCGGAGCCCCTGTGGACACGACCCTGGGGGCGAAGGCCTCGTCCCTCCCTCTGTATTCATCCTCCTCCTCCTCCTCCGCCGCCGCCGCCGCTTCACCGAACGCCCCGGGCCCCGCGGA
>CAZMNI010000290.1:0-1951 GCA_964567615.1 uncultured Chryseobacterium sp. | reverse complement strand
TGCCGGCCCACGAGCAGGCCGTGCAGGGCTCGACCCCCGCGAAGACGCAGGAACCATCGTTTTTCGTCGCTGTCGCGTCGTAGTTGCAGGCAAGCGGGGCTGTGCAACCTGCGCAGCTGGCAAACTCGCACGTGCCGTCGCTGACCGTGGCTGCAGCGTTGTAGTTGCAGGCGGTGGTGTCGGTGCAGCCGGGGGTGCTTGTTTGGCCCCACGCCTGCAGAACGAAGGCCGCGAGGCCCCACAAGAGGAGGGCAAGAGTACGGAGAGTCATCGGAGTCTGCTTTTGTGTCAAACGGGTTGAACCTGTTCAGGACTCACTTGCGCGCGGGTTGCGCGGTGGATGACGTACCCCGGAGGGTCATGTGCTTGGCGATTTCGGGCGACTCCTTTGCGAGGACTCGGGCGATTTCGGTTTGGATTTGCTCGATGTATCGTGCTTCGGCGACGGTGCCGGGTTTGATGTTGCCGGCGCCGGCCAGGACTTCGGGTGCCCCGCGCAGGATCTGCTGGATGTTCGTCGTCGTAAGCTGGCTGTCGAGGATGCGGGCGGCGAAGCGGTGTTCGACGTCCCGCATGGCGGCGGGATCCATGCCGTACTCCATCGCACGTTGCTCCGACATGCGCACGATGTCCTCTACCGAGCCGTACGAGCTGAGTGCGCTGCTGAGTTGTTGCGGGAAGGATGCGAGCGTCTCCTGCTTGATCTGCTGGGCCTGGGCGATGGCTTGGCTTTCGGCGTGTTCGACGTACGTGTCCACCACCGTTTGCAAGATGGTGCTCAGCTCTTTGCTGTTGACATTCTGCCAAGCGGCGGGCGTCTTGCCGTTTTTCGCGTCCTCGACGGCTGCGACGATTTCGTCCTTCGACATGCCTACGAGCATGGAGGGCTCTGCAGGGGCCGCGGGTGTTTCCGTACGCGTGGATTCTGCGACGAAGGCTTCTGGCTGCCGGCTGTCCGTACCGCGCCACCACCGCCGGAAGAAGCCGGTTTCGGCGGGCAGCGTGGCGATGTCCTCCTCAGTTGCCGCCGCCGCCGGTGCGCCCCAAACGGCCACCAAGGCCTCGACGTCCGTCAAATCCGCCCGCAGGTCGTCCAGCTGCTTCCGCAACTCCGTGAATCGGTGGGCCGTGGCCGAATGGTCTAACCCGACTACGACGTTGACGATGTTGTAGAACTCGTTCGTCCCATCTTCCCACGCGACGCCGACGATGTAGGGGATTTGTTCTGGGGCGATTTCAGCGGGGTCGACGGCGATTCCGAATCCGTCGTGGTCACCGGAGGGGAGGATGTAGTCGCCGGACTTGGCGGTTCCGATGAGCTCGACGGGGACCTGTCCGAGGAAGGCGACCTTTTCGTAGTCGTCGGTGTCCGCGTCGGCGGGCATTTTTCCGAGGACCGCGGGAGCGGAGGAGATGACGAGGAGGTGGTCGAAGTCGTCGGTGCGGAGGGAGAGTTGACCGCGGCGGACGGCGACGATTTGGCCCGCATGCATCTCATCCTTCGGATTCAGGCGGGGAATCCACTCGGCATAGTCCCCGTTTCCGGTGGCGTACGCGACCCCGAGCTCCGAGCTGTTGATGTCGTTCCAAACGCCCATAAAAGCAGACTCCGCCACGGCTTCTGCGGTCGTCAGCACAAGGTCTGAAACGTCTGTTTGAACCTTCGATGCGGCCGTTACGGCATTTCCGATAGCGGCCGGGATGTCTCCGAAGTCGATGCTCGGCCAAAACACCATCCACGAGTCCGGGATCAGGTGCGCCAATTGCGAAACCACTTGGTAGGTCGCAATCGCAGCAGTAGCAACGAGCGCAGAGCCCTTTACGGTTACCGCAGTCCATGCTTGTGTGGTTTCGACCACGTGTTGGTCGTACTCCATCTTCTTCCCCCGGTCATTTCTCCAATCTCCGGAGTATTCACCCTGGATTCGACCGATGGATGTACCGTTTTTGT
>CAZMNI010000289.1:0-1955 GCA_964567615.1 uncultured Chryseobacterium sp. | reverse complement strand
AGCAGGTCCGGGGTGAGGGTGGCGCGGGGGTGCCAGCGGAAGTGGAGGCCGGGTTCGAGGCCGGGGAAGGCGGCGGGAGGCGGCGGGAGGGGGTGGTCGAGGGGGAGGCGGAGGGTGTAGTAGATGCTCAGGATTTGGTCAGAGGGGCGGAAGATGGATCGCTGGAAGAAGCCGGTGGTGTAGAGGTGGCGGAGGCCGTGGGCGGGGTCGGGGGCGACGCCGGGGCCGAGCTCTTCGCGGAGTTCGCGGAGCAGCGCTTCTTCGGGGCCTTCGCCGAGTTCGACGCCGCCGCCGGGGAACTTCGTGCGGCGGCCGCCCGGCAGGTCTTCGTCCACGAGCAGCACGTGCGCACCGGACGGATCGCAGACGAGGCCGTACACGCGGACGTTGAAGCGCTCGATGGGGAGCTTGCGTGCGCGCAGCATCTCGCGTTTGCCCGGCGGTCCAGGGAGGCGTTCGCATTGAAATCCAACGGCTTCTAATCCGCGGCGCACGGCCCCTTTCGCGCAGTACGTCACCAGCACGCCGCCCGGGCGCAGCATCCTGAAGCACCGCTCAAAGACCTCCGCGGTCCAAAGCTCCGGCGCGGCCTCCGGCGCAAAGGCATCCTGGAAGACGACGTCCACCGACTCCGGCGCATCCGGCAACTCCGCGAACGTCCACCGGTCCACGGCGGCGGCGAACGACGGCGTCAGCGCGGCCGGCGCGGTCCCGGGCGCCTCCGCGCTCCGCGCGTGCAGCGCCACCCACTCCTCCCCCGACACCCCGGCCTCCGGCGCGTACGCCCGACCCAGCTCCTCCCCTACCGACGGCGGCAGGGGGTACGGCTCAAGACCCCGGTACCGCACCGCCCGCCCCGCCGCCCGCGCCCGCGCCAGCGCCAGCGCCGCGTTCAACCCCGTCCCGAACCCGATCTCCAGCACGTCGATGGAATCCGCAGCCGCGGCCGTCGCGGCGAACGACTCCAGCCCCGCCCCGATGAACACGTGGCGCGACTCCGTCACCGCGCCCGCACGGCTGTGGTACGTGACCCCACGGCCGGGCAGCTCGACCGTCGGCGAACCATCGGCGGTGAGCAAGATGCGCAGGTCCGCGTCCCCGGTTTCCATGGCCGCAAGATGCACCCGGCGGGCGGGCGGTCAAAACCCCTCGACCGCGCCGAGGCCGAAGAGGGCGAAGTCGAAGCGGGCGGGGTCGGCGGGGTCGAGCGTGCGGGCGGCGGCGGTGAGCTCCACGACTGCGCGCCAATCGTTTGGTGCGCGGGTCAGCAGCCCGAGCCGACGGCCGACCGAGGCCGTGTGGACGTCGAGCGGGATGTGCAACTCGGCAGGCTGCAGCCCGCGCCAAACCCCAAAATCCACCCCCCGCCCCGCCGGCCGCACCATCCACCGCAAGAACATGCACAGCCGTTTTGCGGCGGAGCCGGCGCGGGGGTCGGCGATGTGTTTGGCCGTGCGCTTGAGCGGCACGCCCGCGAGGAATGCGTCGCGGAACCCGCCGATGCCGGCCGCAAACCGGTCGCTGGGGTCCGGCCCCGGCGCACGCGCCTCCCCTGCCCGAAAGGCGCGCAAAAAGCCCGCTTCGAACGTCCCATCCTCCCCCATAAGTTGCTGCAGGGCAAGCACAAAGCCCACCGCGTCCTCCGGCTTGAACGTCCGGTGGCCCCACCCCGCCACCGCGCGCTGCACCTCCGCCTCCGTCGCTCCGCGCACAAACGCCGCCGGCGCATCGTCCATCCGCACGAGCAGCGCCTGCGCATCCGCCACGATCGAGCGCCGGTTGCCCCACGCGATCGTCGCCGCAAAAAACCCCGCAACCGCCACATCTTCAGGGTCTCCCGCCCGGTACCGGTCGGGCACGCAAATCGGGTCGTCCGCAATGAAATCGGGCCGTTCGAACGCGTCGCACTTCGCGCGCAGCAAATCGGCTACGGCCGGGTCGAGGAGAGGGGGCAT
>CAZMNI010000288.1:0-1956 GCA_964567615.1 uncultured Chryseobacterium sp. | reverse complement strand
GCAGCGAAGTCAAGTTTCTGCACTTCCATGGTACGCGCATCGAGAAGCCCATGCCGGACTACAAAGTATTCAAAGGCAATCTGTTTACGCTCATCGATGAGGTCATCGGATACGTGTTATCAAAGCTCTCTTCGGCCGTCGATTCCCGTGAAAGACAAAACGCTGTATCGGTTACCTACGAGATTCCGCGATCGGCCATAGCTGAAGCCATCGTCAATGCCGTGGTACATCGCGATTACTCCAGTGCCGCGAGCGTCCAGGTATCCTTGTTCTCTGACCGGCTTGAAGTCTGGAATCCGGGGGAATTCCCACCGGAGCTTCCGCTTATCGATTTGAGACGACCGCATGCGTCCATCCCGCGCAACCCCCTCCTTGCGGAGCCCTTGTACCTGGTTCGTCTCATCGAAAAAGCCGGAACAGGTACGCTGGACATGATTTCACTCACTCGGAAACACGGCCTCCCGGAACCCGTTTTCCAGCAAGAGCAACACCTCGTCAAGGTGGTACTGTTTCGTCCCACCGCGCAAGTCACCGCGCAAGTCAACTCTCAACTTAAAAAATTGTCGGACAATCTATTATCCGAATTTGAGGCCGGAGTAGGCGGCCTTTCCCCACACCCCACCGCGCAAGTCACCGCGCAAGTCACAGAACAAGTCACAGAACAACTCGGCCGCATTCTTGAAGCCGCGCGTCCGGGCGCCTCTCGGGAAGAACTGCAACAATCCGCCGGACTGAACCACCGTGAGCATTTCCGCAAAGCCTACCTCGAACCGTTGCTGCGAACGGGCTTCCTTGAGCGCACCTTGCCTGACAAACCGACCAGTCGACTGCAAACCTACCGACTCACTCCCGCGGGGGCCCTTTGGCTTGAACGTTTCGAGGCGTGGTCCGAAACCAAGCAATCGGGAGAAAAACACGTAGTGCGTTAAACGTTTGGCCTGCCGCCCGCGTCTCCACCGAGCAAACCGCCTGCTTGACATGAAGAACCTCCTCCTGTGGGCGTGTGCCCTCGCTGCTTCGGCAGCGGCAACGGCCCAAACCCTGCCCCAGCACTGGCACCTGAACGCCGATGCCCACCGGCTCACCATCGCAGGCGAAGACGACAACGGCCTCTACGACAGCGGTCTCATCCGCGAACTGCACCTCACCTTTCCCGCGGCGAACTACTGGAACTTGCTCACGCAGAACTACGGCACTGACAATGAGGTTCTTGCACACCTTGATGTAGACGGAACCGCATACGACAGCGTCGGCGTCAGCTTCAAAGGGCAGACGTCCTACATGATGGTCAACGGGCAGAAGAAGAGCTTCAGCATCAAGCTTGACGCCTTCGTCCCCGGCCAAGACCTGCTCGGATACGAAACGCTCAACCTCAACAACGCCTTCCAAGACCCCTCGTTCCTGCGGGAATTCCTCTACCTGCACCTGATCCGCAAGCACGTGCCGGCGGCGAAGGCAAACTTCGTGCGCCTGTTCCTCAACGGCGAAGACTGGGGGCTTTACGTCAACGTGCAGCAGATGAACCGGGACTACCTCGAGGAGTGGTTCCTGTCGAACGACGGCACGCTGTGGCGCGCGGACAGCCCCACGGGAACCGGCGGAGGGGGCGGTGGACCCGGGGGGGGTGGGCCCAACTGGGGGGACGGCACCGCAGCGTTGAACTTCCTCGGCACGGCCGACAGCGACTATACGCCCTACTACACGCTCAAAAGCACCGCATCTGCAGACCCCTGGCAGTTGCTGATTTCCACGTGTGATGTGCTGGAGAACACGCCCATCGCAGGGCTTGAAGCGGCGTTGCCCGCGGTGATGGACGTGGACCGGGCGCTTTGGTTCCTCGCCTGCGAGAACGCCTTCGGAGACGACGACGGGTACATCTTCAAGGGCAAGATGGACTACTACGTCTATGTCGATGCCGAGACGGGGCTGCTCACGCCGCTCGAATACGACGGCAAC
>CAZMNI010000287.1:0-1978 GCA_964567615.1 uncultured Chryseobacterium sp. | reverse complement strand
AGACCCGCTATCTTTACAACTCACAGTTGAATTCATGGAACAGCCCATCGAGTATGGAGCGGGGGTCGGACACAAAATCCGCAAGGTGCGTGAGTTGCGTAGTCTGACACAAGAAAAGGTCGCGGAAGAGCTCGGGATGACCACGAGCGGCTACAGCCGCATCGAACGGGGAGAAGTGAAGTTGTCGTTGAGCCGGTTAGAGCAGATTGCTGGGGTGCTGGGCGTCCAGCCGCTGGATTTGACCAGCTTCGACGAGACCGTTTTTTTCACGAACTACGGCACTGCGCAGGACCACAGTTTCAGCTTGACCAACGATGCCGAGGCGATGCGAAACGAGCGTGCGACGTACGAAGCACGCATCGCAGATTTGAAGGAAGAGATTGCCTTTCTGCGTGCCCTGCTGGGGGTACGTGAACCCGATGTTGAAAAGGGCAGAGCGAACACATCCTACCCGACCGATGCAAAGCGCAGAAGTAGACAGGATTTAGGAAGCAAAACGACACCGGGAACGAAGGGTCGGCCGCGGAAGGGCGCGCAGTAAGGGAGCAATCGTGCGGAACTGATGGGCGTTTGGCCCGCAGGAATCTAAGTAAAACAAGAAGGGTCATCCCGTTGGACGACCCTCCCCTGTTGAATGAAAACAAGTAAACTGTTGCAGGGCACCCGGCCCCACGTTTGCTGAAACGGCAGGGGTTCTGGGAAAGTTTCGTTTTCGGCGAAAAAAAATTGCAGGTGGCTGCAGCGTGCGGGGTGCCGTCAGCGGACACGGCCCGGGTGGGCGTCGAGGAACGCCTTCCAACCGCCGGAACCGCGCTGCATCCGCGGGGAGCCCGCAGCGAAGTGGTGGCACAGGGCCACGGCGACGCCGTCGCTGGCGTCGAGTTCCTTCGGGAAGTGCTCCACGGGCACGTTGAGCGTGCGGGCGACCATCGCGAGGACCTGCTCCTTGCTGGCGGATCCGGCGCCGGTGATGGCCTGCTTGATGCGGGTGGGCGCGTATTCTGCGACGGGGATGTCACGGGCGAGGGCGGCGGCGAGGACCACGCCTTGGGCCCGGCCGAGCTTGAGCATGGACTGCACGTTCTTGCCGTAAAACGGGGCTTCGACCGCGAGGTGGTCGGGCGTGTGCGCCTCGATCAGGGCGCTGATGCGGTCGTGGATGCGCTTGAGCTTGACCGCGTGATCGGGGTAGCGCGAGAGGTGCAACACCCCCATTTCCAGCAACTCCACTTCCTTTCCGCGGCTTCGGATGACACCGTAGCCCATCACCGTGGTGCCGGGGTCCACGCCGAGGACCGTGACGGGCTCGACCGCGGGGGCGGGAGGTTTCGGTCGTGCAGCGGCGGCCATCGTGGCTCGAAGGTACATTTGCACATGCGGGTTTCGACATCCTTTTCGCTGGGCCTTCCGGGGCGGTGGATCGTCTCGGCGGTGGCGCTGGGCTATGTGGCGTGGACGCTGGACGGGCACGGGGTGCTGCGCGGGCCGTGGCCGCCGATGGATGTGCGTTGGCTTGCGGTAGCGGCGGCCGGGCTGCCCCTCAACCTCGGGTTAGAGGTGGCCAAATGGGTGCGGCTGACCCACTTCCGGCCCGGACCCGCCGTGCGCCACGTCCTCGTCGGAGCCGCGGCCGGGTTCCTCACCCCCAACCGCATCGGCGACGGCTTCGGGCGCGCGGCCGCCGTCCCCGCCGAGGACCGGGAGCGCGCGCTGCGCGCTTGGACCACCTCCGCCGGATCCCAAGCCCTCGTCACGCTCGCCGCCGGCGCCGGCGCCCTCCTCGCCACCGACCGCCTCGGCTGGGCCCTCCTCGCCACCCTCGCCGCCTTCGTCGGCACGCGCATGTTCCTCAGTTGGTCCCCCCTGGTCACCCCCTGGACCTCCGCCGAGCCGGTCCCCCCGCGCCTCCGCGCCGAAGCCCTGCTCTGGAGCTCCGCCCGCTACGCCGTCTTCACCTGCCAATTCCTCGCCGCCCTCA
>CAZMNI010000286.1:0-1991 GCA_964567615.1 uncultured Chryseobacterium sp. | reverse complement strand
AGCTCTTGATGTGCTGCCCTGCGATGCCGACGTTGACCACTTCGATGGACACGCCGGAATTGCGCTCAGCTTCTTCAACTGCGAGCCGGATGGACTGCACCGTACGCTCGATGTTCGCGACCACCCCGCGGTTTACACCGACCGACTCGCTGCGGCCGTAGCCGAGGATTTCGATCTTGCCGTGTGCATTTTGGCGGCCGACGAAGCAGGCAATCTTCGTGGTACCGATGTCGAGGCCCACGACGATTTCGTCAGGGGATGGCAGGGGCTGTTGTGGCATGGGTAGAAACAAGGGGTGAGCGGCGCACGCCGACCACTTGGTCGTCGTAGGCCAAAACAATGCGGGAATAGGTCTCGAGGTCTCCGCGTGCGGCGACTTCTCGGTAGAAGGTGCTGAGCCGAAGGAACTTGTCCTCAAGGTTTGCAGTATCGCCGAGCACAATGCGGACGTCGCCTACGCGGGGGACGAGTTCGAGTCCGCGGGGGGTGAGTGCGATTTGGTCCACAAACTCGGACCAAACAGGATCCCCTTGCACTTTCGCCACAACGGCAAGTGCTGGGCGGGCAAGGGCTTCTGAGGGCGCGTGGATCACCGGCACCCGGACATTGCGTCCGAGTACAATCGGAAAGGTTGCCCCGCTGGCATCGAGGTACATGTCCGGCTGGTGTGCAGACCGGTGCAAGCGCGCGACCGGCTCCCGTTGGGTCACTTTGACGTGCACCTTGCCGATCAGCGAGGTGTACACTTCAGTCGAAGCAATGGCATGCAGCGCTGCGGCGCGGCGTTCGATTTCTCCGAGGTCGATTTCTTGCGCGCTGCGGCCGGCGAGCGGTCCGTCAACTTCGATGGCGGCGCGCACGTCTTCTGCAGCGACCAGCTGGACATCTCCCCCCGGCACCACCTCGATTTCCAGCCCCGCGCAGTGGCGCTGTCCTTCGGCGTGGATGGCAAACCCGGCGGTCACAGCCACTCCTGCCAGGACCAACACCACGGCCACGGCACGCAGGACGCGGCGCCGGCGGGACCGGGAGCGGGACGGTGGGACAGCAGTGCGTTTCATCGCGGCGTGTAGGTGGGCCTGGTGGCATCCGCCGCGTGTCCTGGGCTCAGGGTCGGGAGAGGAACTCCACAAGCGGGGCGACCGTGCGGTCGATGTCCCCCGCTCCCAGCACCAACAAGACCTCGGGAGGGCGCTTTTTCAGGCATTCGAATATCCCCCGCACTTCGATGAGCTCTCGGGCCGGAAGTGACATCTTTTCAAGAATCATCTGTGAATCTACACCGGGCAGAGGAAGCTCCCGTGCAGGGTAGATGGGCAGCAGAATTGCGCGGTCGAGCAGCGATAAAGCGTCGGCGAACCCTTCCGCATTGTCGCGCGTTCGGGTGTACAGGTGTGGTTGAAAAATTCCTGTGAGGTGCTTTCCGGGGTGTGCGAAGCGGGCCGTGGCAATCGCCGCGCGGAGTTCTGTCGGGTGGTGGGCGTAGTCGTCGATGACCACGCAGCCGGGCGTGCGGAGCCGGTATTCGAATCGGCGGTGAATCCCTTGAAAATCAGCAAGCCCCTTCAATACGGTCGCGACCGATGCGCCGGCAGCACGCGCCAAACCTGCGGCGGCCACGGCGTTCGCGAGGTTGTGAAGCCCGGGCATCGCGAACAGCGCCCCCTCGGCCACCGGTTCGCCGTCGAGAACGAGGTCGGCTTGCATGCGTCCGTCCGCGGCCAAGCGCGGGCCCACGGCGGCGTGTACAAGTCCCGCCGCGGTCCGTGCAGCAGCATCGGCAACCACACCGTACCGCTCCACGGTCCGGTGCGTAAAGGCGTCGAGCGGCACATCGGCGTGGACGAGCAAGCGGCCGGTGACGCGTGCGGCGAAGGCCTCGAAGCCTTCCCGGAAGGACTCCGCCGTACCGTAGATGTCGAGGTGGTCCGGATCTACGCTGGTTACGGCGGCGTGCGTGGGATGCAGGTGCAGGAAGCTGCGGTCGTACT
>CAZMNI010000285.1:0-2041 GCA_964567615.1 uncultured Chryseobacterium sp. | reverse complement strand
GCGGAGGTGTTCGACGTGGCGTTCGTGGGGATGGGCGCGGGGGCGGGGGTGCTGGTGTGTGAGCTCGAGCGGGCGGGGTGGCTGGCGGGCAAGCGGATTGCGGTGATCGAGCCGGAGGGGAAGGGGGTGGACGACAAGACGTACTGTTTTTGGGCTGCGCCCGAGGACGAGGTGATGCAGCGGTGGGGGGAGCAGGTGGCGAATGTGTGGCCGAAGGTGTCCATCGACCGGGCTGTGCCGCAGCCGATTGCTCCGCAGGCCTACCACCGGATCCGCTCCATCGACGTGTACCGGCGGGCGTTTGCGGTGCTGGAGCGGGCGGGGGCGCGGCGGTTCACGGCGTCGCTGCAGACCCCGTCCGCGCCGGCGGGACACGGGGCGGAGGCGCCGTTTGCGTTGGAGCTCGACGGCGGGGAGCGGCTGCGCGCCTACCGGGTGTTCGACAGCCGGCCGCCGCGGTTTGAGGGGCAGGGGCCGACCGATGTGCGGCTGGTGCAGTCGTTCGTCGGGTGGCGGGTGCGGCTGCTGGCCCCGACGGCGGTTTGGGACGCAGAAACCGTCACCATGATGGATTTCCACGTGCCGCAGGGCCCCGCGGGCGAGGTGCAGTTCATGTACGTGCTGCCCGAAGGTCCTGCCCACGGGCTCGTCGAGCTGACGCGCTTCGGGGCGGCGGTGCTGGGGCCGGAGGAGGCCGAGGAGGTGCTGCGCGCGTACCTCCACGAGCGGCTGGGCCCGTTCGAGGTGCTTGAGTCGGAGGTGGGCCAAATTCCGATGTGCCACGCCCCTGCCGCGCATGCGCGCTTGCCGGTGCACCCGCGCTGGACGGCGCTGGGCGCGCGGGCGGGCGCCGTGAAGCCCAGCACGGGCTACGCCTTCAAGACCCTGGTCGCCCACGCGGGGCGGGTGCGCGCGGCCCTCGAGGCGGGGACGCAGCCGGTGGCTCCGGCCCGGGCGCCCCGCTTCGTCTTCTACGACCACCTGCTGCTGCTCATCCTGCGCGACGAGCCGGCGCTGGGCAAGCCCATCTTCCAGCGGCTGTTCCGCGTCCGCCCGACGGCCTTCGTGCTCGACTTCCTCGACGAGCGGACGGCGGTGTGGCAGGAGGCGGCGATGTTTGCGCGGCTGCCCGTGGGGCCGTTCCTCAGGGCGTGGGGGAAGCGGATGCGGGGTCCGGCGTGGGTTTGGCTCGCGGTGGTCGTCTGCTGCCACCTGCTGCTCCGCTGGGCGCCTCCGGAAGCGGCACACATGGGGCTGGCGGTCCTCTTCGGGGCGGGGCTCGTGGCCGTGGGGATCCCGCACGGCGCGCTGGACGCGGCGACGGCGATCGGCCGGGAAGGCCTGCCGCCGGGCCGCTTCTACGCGCAGTACCTCGGGGCCATGGCCCTCTGCGGAATCGGTTGGTGGCTCCTGCCGCACGCGACGCTGGGGGCCTTCCTCCTCCTGAGTGCGTGGCACTTCGGCCAAGCCGATGTCCTGCTGGCCCGCGGCGGCTCTCCCGCCCCCGCCGCTTCGCTGGGCTGGGGCACCCTCCTGCTCGCCTTCCTCCTGGGCCTCCACCTCCCGGAAGCTGCCGCCATCCTCGCCCCCCTCGGCATCCACCCCACGGCCCTCGCCTTCCTCACGGCCCACGCCCCTTTCATCGGCTCCGTCCTCGCCGCCCTCCTCGCCGCCACCGCCCTTGCCGCCCTCTTCACCCGCCGCTTCTACGCCTTGCCCGCCCTCTGCGCCCTGGCCCTGACCGCCGGCTTGCCGCTGCTCGTGGCCTTCGGGACCTACTTCATCTTCCACCACAGCCTCAGCGGGTGGGCCCACCTGCGGCGCGGCACCGGCTGGAGCTCGCGCACGCTGTGGCTGCGCGGCGCCCCCTTCACCGCCGGGGCCTTCCTCTTTCTGGCCGGCAGCATCGCCGCCCTGACCCACTCCACCGGCAACCCCGACCTCGCCGTGGGCACCTTCTTCGCCGCGCTGAGCGCCCTGAGCATCCCCCACATCCTCGCCTCGCACCGCTTCCTGAAACTCGGACCGCCTGCCGACCGGC
>CAZMNI010000284.1:0-2045 GCA_964567615.1 uncultured Chryseobacterium sp. | reverse complement strand
TCGCATTCCGAGGCGCCTGCGGGCCTCGGCCCAAATCTCGGAAAACTCCGCGAGCAACACTGCCGTCGCCCCCCACACCACTTCCCCGTCCACGCAGTAAGCAGGCATCGGGGCATGCACCCCCGCACGCACGCGCACCGGAACCGATTGCAACGCCTCCGGATGCAACAGCGCTTCGCACGGGCAGGCCAAAACGCGGGCCACCTCCTCCGGATCGGGTGCCCACTGCGGAACTGCATCCAGCACCGCCACGGCAGCTTCCACATAAAACCGGCTCGGCGGGATGTACAGCGGTGTCAAGGTCCCGACCACCGCAGACCGGTCCAAACGCACCCCCAACTCTTCTTCAAATTCCCGCAACCCTGCCGCGAGCAAATCGGCATCACCGGGCTCCCTTTGGCCCCCCGGCATCGACACCTGACCGGCATGCACCCCACCGCGCGCCGTCCGTACCATGAGCACTCCGTTGATCCCATCCTCTCCGGGATACAGCGCCCACACCACCCCGGCTTCGCGCACCGCCACGCCCTCCGCCTCGGCCTGCGCACGGGTCGGCCGGGGAACGGGAATGGCACGCTCACGCTGCATCCGCTGCGCGTGCGGAACGACGAGAAACGCCGCTTCGAGGGCTTCCCGCACGGCATCCATGCTGCATGCGTCCTTCACGGGCGCAAAGAAAGCGTGTAACTTGGCCCCATGCCGTTGCCCACCCCGTTTCGGATCACGTCGAAGGTTCCGGAGACCTGGTTTCCGCCCGCGGAGGCAGCAATCGAAGGGGTGATTGCGTACGGTGGAAGCTTGTCGACCGCACGGCTCATCGCGGCCTACGGTGCGGGCATCTTCCCTTGGTACGGCGACGATTCTCCGGTGCTCTGGTGGAGCCCCGATCCGCGGTGCATCCTGCACCAAGAGCGGGTGGTGGTGTCCAAATCCATGCGCAACGCACTGCGTCACGCGGGCTTTGGATTCCGCCTGAACACCGCCTTCAGCGAGGTCATCCGCAATTGCCGGGATGCGCGTCTGAATGCGGAAGGCACCTGGATCCATGCGGAAGTCGTCGATGCGTACGAAGACCTCTACCGCCTCGGGCATGCAGTTTCCGTCGAAACGTGGCAGGGGGACCGCCTTGTAGGCGGCCTCTACGGCGTCGTCGTAGGTCGAATGTTCTTCGGGGAGAGCATGTTCAGCAAAGTGCCGAACGCTTCGAAGGCCGCGCTCATCGAACTCTGTCGGCGGACTGCGGCTGCGGGGTTTGGTCCGATCGATTGCCAAATGAGTTCCCCGCACCTCTTCTCCATGGGGGCAGAAGAAGTACCGCGCGCGGCTTTTGCAGACTTCCTTGCGACCTATGTGGCACCGCATGCCGGAGAACGCCCTGCCGATTTCTTGGTCCCATGCTCCCCTTGAACGTCCCACACACCGCACGAGCGCGGCGGCGCCTTCGGGGGCTTTGCAACCGGTTAGGCTGGGAACTGCAAGGCCACCTCTCGCCCCAACTCGAGCGTTCTGTCGTGCTGCTGCATCCTACAGGCGGGCGGCAAGCGCGGTGGGCAGCGGTCGCGGCCGGTTTGACCAGTCCGGTCGCTTGGAGTTTCAGGATGGATCCTGCGGGAATCCCGCAGTGGGAGCAATACCTGCTGCGAAGCGTCGGGGTTGCCCTCGTACCGCGAACCGCTTGGTACTCGGCGCTCGCAGAGGAGGCAAACCGGCCTGCCGGATGCCTGCTTTTAGCTCCAGGCTCCAGCCCCACTGCAAGCGAATGGTGCACCCTACTCGCCCCGTTCCGCGGCAACCGCTGGTGGATCGTGCCTGTGGGAATCGACCGCAGACGCACGAAGGTCCACATCCACCACGGGTTCCATTGGGGACCGTACGACGACCGAAACGTGCATTACGTGCAGCGCTACTTCCGGTATTTCCGCCACGACCGCAATCCGGAGCGTTGACAATTCGTTCATAAAGAGGTGGCCTCGAACGGGGCAGATGCTGAAGGGCTCTCCTACTTTCGAAGCGCGATTCAGCTGCACAGAAGCCCATGTACGATC
>CAZMNI010000283.1:0-2052 GCA_964567615.1 uncultured Chryseobacterium sp. | reverse complement strand
CGCTACAACTCCCCCGACCTCCGCGTCAACGGCCTGTGGGTGAGTAGGGTGTGATCAGCATTCGGGAAAGAGATGATGAAAATGAAACCTATTTGACCTCGTTTGTCGTTCATGTCTCCGGCGCACCGCTGGATGGGCGCCGAGGAGACAATGATTGTTTGGTTCACAGGACAACCCGGACACGGGAAGACGACACTCGCTCAGGAGCTGAAGCGGGTGCTCGAGCGCTCAGGGCATGCTCCCTTCCTGGTGGACGGGGATGATCTGAGGGCGGCCACCGGCAACGGGGACTATTCAGAAGCTGGAAGACGCACGAATGTCGACCGCGCCCAGGCCATTGCGGGGTATTTGCACCAAGCAGGCTACATCGTACTCGTGGCGGTCGTCGCACCTTTTCGCGATCAACGCGACGCCTTCAAAACCGCCATCGGACCCGCACTGACCGAAGTGTACGTGCATGCGGACGGCCTTCGTGGCCGAGAACACCGGCACGTGGCCGATTACGAGCCTCCCGTAGCCGATTTCCTCGCGTTGAATACGTCGAAAGCCTCCGTAGAGAGCTGCATTTCAGCGCTGCTCGACCGGCTTGAATTTCCATCTAAAGAACTGGACACGTTGGACAAACAACGTACCCTGGCGATCGATTTCGACGGTGTGGTGCATGCATACTCGCGTGGTTTTCAAGGTCTGGAAAATGCGTACGATCCGCCGATGTCTGGCGCACGCGAAGTCCTCACCGAGCTCAAAGCGCAAGGCATCAGCCTTCGCATCATGAGCTCTCGGCCCCGTGCTGTCATTGAAGAATGGCTTGTTCAGCACGAGTTGAGCCACCTGTTCGATGCCGTGCGCAACGACAAGTTCGCTGCGACCCTGTACATCGACGACCGGGCCCTGCACTTCACCTCGTGGGCGGACCTTCCTGGACAACTTTCCTCACACCCGAAATTCAAGAAATGATGTTTACGCAGTTCCTTCAAGACGCGCGGTCCCGGCACTTGGCAAAGACCGTGACGTGGCGCATCGTGGGCACCGTGGACACCTTTCTGCTCGGGTGGCTGGTATCCGGGGATGCAAAAATCGGGATGGCCATCGGAGGACTCGAGGTCCTCACGAAAATGGTTCTGTACTACATCCACGAGCGGGCTTGGTACAAGCTCGTGCGCTTAGGCCGCAAGTAACATCCGCACGCACGGTAGATGGAACACTTCAGGATGAATCATTTGGACGAGCTCGAGGCCGAGGCAATGCATGTCCTGCGGGAAGTGGCTGCGCAGTTTGAGCGGCCGGGCATTCTGTTTTCTGGGGGGAAAGACTCGATTGTGGTTACCCATTTGGCCCACAAGGCCTTCTTTCCTGCGCGAATTCCCATGCCGCTTGTGCACATCGATACCGGCCACAATTTTCAGGAAACGCTCGAATTCCGAGACCGACTTGCGCAAGACCTCCAAGTCGACCTCATCATCGGCTCGGTGCAATCGAGCATCGACGCGGGCACGGTTCAGGAAGAGTTGGGCCCTCAAGCCAGTCGCAACCGGCTCCAAACCACCACCCTGCTGGAGACCATCCAGCGCGAAGGCTTCGACGCCCTGGTAGGAGGCGCGCGCCGGGACGAGGAGAAGGCCCGCGCGAAGGAGCGATTTTTCTCCCACCGCGACGCCTTCGGACAGTGGGATCCGAAGAACCAGCGTCCCGAGCTTTGGGACCTGTTCAACGGGCACCACCACCCGGGCGAACACTTCCGGGTGTTTCCGCTGAACAACTGGACGGAGCTCGACGTTTGGTCCTACATCCACCGCGAAGGCATTGCCCTGCCCAGCCTCTACTTCGCGCACGACCGCGACTGCGTGCGGCGCAACGGGCTGATCCTCGCCTACAGCGAGCACCTGCACCCGCCGCTGGGCCCCTCCGAACGGACCGAACGCCTTCGCATCCGCTTCCGCACGCTCGGTGACATCACCATCACGGGGGCCATCGAGAGCACCGCCGCGAGCACCGCTGCGGTCGTGGAAGAGGTCGCCTCGATGCGCATCACGGAGCGCGGGGGCCGCTTGG
>CAZMNI010000282.1:0-2109 GCA_964567615.1 uncultured Chryseobacterium sp. | reverse complement strand
GGTCGGTTGGTAGGCCTCGTCAGGCCTTCGGGATGCTTTCTGTCCCCTGAACGTCTCCCACTCGGTCCATGTTGTGCCCCCGCTAAAAAAGATTGCAGCTCCGCTCCAGCATTCCGTTTGGCCCCCCCAACCCAAACCCCAACCCCAACCCCACACTCATCCCTCAACCTCAACCCTGTTGCGGATCTCCTCCACCACCGCCGGGTCGAGCAACGTGCTCGTATCGCCCCACGGACCGTCCGCCCCTTCGGCGCAGAGGCGCAGGATGCGGCGCATGATTTTGCCGCTGCGCGTCTTCGGCAGGCCGCGCACGGCATACACCGCGTCCGGCCGCGCGATGGGCCCGATGCCCGCCGTCACCGACGCGCGCACCGCGGCGTACAGAGCGTCGGCTTCAGGAGATCCGACAGCGGGAACCGGCCCTTCGGGCACGACAAACGCCACGATGCCCGTGCCTTTCACCGCATGCGGCACGCCCACGATGGCGCTTTCCACGATGCCGGGCGTGCGGTTGACCGCGTTTTCGAGTTCTGCCGTGCCGAGCCGGTGGCCGCTGACATTCAGCACGTCATCCACCCTGCCCACGATGCGGTATAGGCCGTCCGCATCCCGCCGGGCTCCGTCGCCGGTGAAGTACAGCCCAGGAAACCGGCTGAAGTACGTGGAACGGCAGCGGTCGTGGTCGCCCCACGTGGGGCGCAGGATGCCGGGCCACGGGAACTTCAAGCACAGATGGCCCTCGGCTTCGGGGGTTTCTTGCACTTGGCCCTCTGCGTCCACCAGCACGGGCAAGATGCCGGGAAGCGGCAGTCCGGCGTGGGCAGGCTTTTCGGGCGTGCGCCCTGCGCAGCTGCTGATGAGGATGCCGCCGGTTTCCGTTTGCCACCAGGTGTCGACGAGCGGGCAGCGGTTGCGGCCGATGAAGTTCTTGTACCACTGCCATGCGGCCTCGTTGATGGGCTCCCCGACGCTGCCGATGACCCGCAAGGAAGGCAACTCTGTCCGGGGATGGAAGTCGGGACCGGCGGCCATCAAGCTGCGGATGGCGGTGGGAGCGGTGTAGAAGAGCGAAACCGCGTGGCGGTCGATGACGTCCCAGCAGCGGTGCGCATCGGGGAACGTCGGGACGCCTTCGAACAGCACCGTCGTGGCGCCGGTGAGCAACGGGCCGTAGATGACGTAGGTGTGCCCTGTGATCCAGCCGATGTCGGCCGTGCACCAATGCACGTCGCCCGGGCGCGCGCCGAAGACCCAGCGGAAGGTGAACTCAGCGTAGACCATGTAGCCGCCGGCAGTGTGCACGACCCCTTTCGGTGCGCCGGTGCTGCCGCTCGTGTAGAGGATGAACAGCGGGTGCTCGGCATCGACCGGCTCGGCGGGGCAGTCGGTGGGATGACCTGCGAGCGCTTCGTGGAGCCACCGGTCGCGGCCGGGCGCGAGGTGCACCGGTTCGCCGGTGTGAGCGAGGACCAGCACGCGGCGGACGCCGGGGCAGGAAGCGAGCGCTTCGTCGACCGTGGGCTTGACGGGCAGCGTTTTCGGACCGCGGCGTTGGCCGTCGGAGGTGATGAGGACTTCGGCCGCGGCATCGCGGATGCGCGCGGCCAAACTCTCGGCGCTGAAGCCGCAGAACACGACGCTGTGGACCGCGCCGATGCGGGCGCATGCGAGCACGGCCACGGCCAGTTCCGGCACCATCGGCAAGTACAGGCAGACCCGATCGCCCGGCCGCACCCCTTCCGCCCGCAGCAGGTTTGCAAAGCGGCACACCTCCGCGTGCAGTTCGCGGTAGGTGAGCCGGCGGGGAGCTTCCGCGGGGTCGTTGGGTTCCCAAACGAGCGCCACCGCCTCCCCCCGTTCTTCGAGGTGCCTGTCGAGGCAATTCTCGGTGATGTTCAGCTGCCCGCCGGCAAACCACTCCACCCGCGGCGTCTCGAACTCCCACTGCAACACACGCTCCCACGGCCGCCGCCAAACAAACTTCGCGGCCTCTTCCGCCCAAAACGCTTCCGGATCCGCCTCCGCCCGGGCGCATGCGTGCAGGTACTGTTCCATCGACCGGAAGGTACGCTGCATGCAATTTCTCCGATTTCTTGCGTTCTTCGGACT
>CAZMNI010000281.1:0-2110 GCA_964567615.1 uncultured Chryseobacterium sp. | reverse complement strand
GCCGCTTGCTCTCCGTGATCGTCATGTACAGGTCCTTCCCGCGGGTGGCCTTCACGTCAAAGAAGTACGTCCGCTTGCCCGCGCGCACTGGCCGCGAGTAAATCTCCTCCTTGTTCGAAAAATCGCTCATCTGGCTCTGACTTCGCGGCGAATATACAACTGGGACCCTGCGATGCAACGGATTAGCGAATGACCTGCACTGTTCCGCTGTGGGTTTGGGGTTGCAGGACCTGGTCCTGCAACCAAATCTTCCAAAAGTACAGACCGTCAGGCACATAGTATATTCCATCACCCACTTGGCCCTGCCACGGAACCTCCGGTCGGTCCGTCCACCAAATCAGTTCTCCCCACCGGTCGTACACCTCAGCGCGGTAGCCCTCGGTCCCCAGCGCTACAGGCATCCACACGTCATTCAACCCATCGTTGTTCGGCGAGAAGGCGTTCGGTGCGTAGAAGATCGTACCGTTGACCGCCACTTGACCGACCGCCGTGGCCGTGCAGCCGGCGGCATTGACCACGGTTTGGGTCACCTCAAACAGCCCGCCGTCGGTGTAGGTGTACACCCCGTCGCAGGCCGCCATGCTCCCGCCGTCCCCGAAGAAATAGAAGCAGTCCACTCCACCTTCGGCAAGGCTCGTCACCGTGACCACTGGATCGAGGAGGTCCACTTCGTTGGGCTCAATGTCAAAGCCCGCTTGTGGAACGTCGAGCACCTGCACAAAGCCCGGCATTTCGAGCAGCAAGTTTCGCGGGCACAGTCCCCCTGTGGTCATTTCCAAGGTCACAGTAAACGACCCGGATGTGCTGTACACGTAGGATGGGCTTGCGGCTGGCGAGGTGCTGCCGTCCCCGAAATGCCACAGGTAGGTGGTGGCCGTTTCTGTTGTGCTCGTGTTCGTGAACGAGACCGGATGCGGTGGACAGCCCGAAGGTGGACCACCGGTGAACCCGATGGTGGGGTCGGCGATGGCCCATGCTGTCTCCTCGTGGGTGACATCGCAGCCGTTTGCAGAGGCCGTCACCGTGATGGTATAGGTGCCTGGGGAAGCATACTGCAGATTTGAAACTGCGCCTCCCTGCACGCTGGCTGAACTGACCTGTCCGCCGAAGTCCCAAGTGTATTGCGTCTCCGGGATGTTGCTCGCTACCACTTGCAGATCGAACGCGTGGGTTGAAAAGCAATCCGGTGTGGGAGCGGAGAATGCAGGATCGATCAACGGGTAAATCTCCACCGTCGCAAAGGCGGTATCTGGACAGGTGTACGGGGCTCCTGCGATGAGCCGCACCGTGTAGACACCGTCGGTCGGGTAGGTATAGGTCGGGGTTGTTAGGGTGCTGACGTCCGAGGAGATTCCCGGCACCCCGAAGTCCCAAACAAAGGATTCAGCATTCGAGCTGAGGTTCTCAAAATCGAATGTAAATCCCTGGCAGAAAGAAGTTTGATCTGCAATGTCTGCGAGGGGGTCGGGCGGAGAAACCCACGCAAAATCGGTTTCTGCAGAACAGCCGAAGTGCGCAGCCTGCAAGTCAGCAGTCCAGGTGGACGCGTTGTTGAAATGCACCCACCCGGTGTTCACATTCGATGCCGCAGTGATCGAGCCGCCGGGCAGGGTCCAAAGCAAATCCGTGGCGGCATTGAACGCCCCTTGCGCCGTGAGTTGGAAATACTCAAGCCCTTCGCTGCACATGAAGTCTGCGACTTCGATGGACGGTTGGATGGGCTCGTAGACGTAAAACGTCGAAGTCGTTGTGTCTGCACAAGGCCACGTCGGATTGACAATGAGTGTGACCACGTAAGTCCCGGTGTCTGGGTACGTGTAGGAAGGGCTTTCGCTGGTACTCACATCGCTGGAAATGCCGCTGACGCCGAAGTCCCAGGCGTAGGATTGGGCACCGATGCTCTGTTCTGTAAAAGAGAGCGTTTCCCCGACGCACAGCTGGGCCGAGGTCTGCGGTGTGACTGCGGACACGATGACCGGGCTGCAGTTCACCACGTTGAACTGGAAATCCCGCATGACCGTGGACAGCAGCACCCCGTCGCGGTACTCGCTCACGCAGATGCCCATGACATAGGCCCCGACAGCAGTGGGGAAACCGGTGATTTGGCCCG
>CAZMNI010000280.1:0-2118 GCA_964567615.1 uncultured Chryseobacterium sp. | reverse complement strand
GCGGAGGGGTTGGGCTTCGGCGTTGACGGTGGTGACCAAATGCACGCCGACTTCGTGGTGGATCAGGTAGGCGAGTTCCTTCGGCCGGAACGTGGCTCCTCGCCGAACGAGCACCTTGCGCTCGCGGTTCATGACCATTGCGTCCGCCACGATTTTGCTCGAAAGTTCCGCCTTGCCGGCGATGCCGTAGCGCTGAAGTCCTTCCTTAAATGCCTCCACCGCCTCCGAGGCAGGGACGGGGCGTTCCATTTCGCCGTCCCCTTCCACCTCGGGCAGGTGCAGCAGATAGGTCGCGTTGCGCAGGTCCGCGGCCGTCGGCGCGCCGTAGTAGCGCAGCGAGTTGTAGAGGAAGGCGGGTGTGCCGACAGAAGCCAGCAAGTCCACCTTGTCGAGGTACGCTCCGATGGTGGTCTCGTACAGCCGCGCAAGCGAGGGATCTTCGATGCGCTCGGCCGGCAGCCGCAGCAGGGCCCGCTTGAGTTCGAACGGGTGCAGCGCCAGCTTCCCGTAGACAAACCGGGGCAGGGCAGAAGCTCCCGAGGCAAAAAAGGCCTTGCGCTCGCGGTCGAGGTTTGTGGGATTCACATGGCGCAGCACCTCGAAGTCTGCGACGAGCCGGTGCAACGCCCGATCGACCGTGCGCGCGGCAGGGTCGACTTCTGCAGGCCGCGGGCGCGGGGATGCGGTAGTCCGGCAATTGCGCGCAGCAAATTCTGCGGCATGGGCGACAACGGCGGCACCGAGTCCCTTCCGCAAGGCGGCCACTACCGCCGGAAAGCGCTCACCCGAACGTTCATCGCAATACACCTTGCAGACTTCGGTGGCGAGCACGAGGCAGCCGGGCACTTCGGCGGTGAGGTGGGCGAGGAAATGCCCTCGACCGGCGAATACATCGTTGACGGCAGTCGTGGGGGTCAGGGGCTCGGGAAGGGCGATGGCGCCGAGTTGGGCGCGAAACGCTTCAACTTCGGAGTCCCAGGAGCGGTCGATCCGTTCCGTGCCGAGGTTGAACACCGGCACAGGCCGGCCCCAGCGGTGCCCGTTGTAGCTGTGGATGTCGTAGACGACCGCGGCGCCGAACCGGCGCGTGGCAGCTTGTGCGAGGGCGGTGGCGATGCGCAGGAAGCGGGCATGGCGTTCGAGGGCGCGTGCACGTTCGGCCCTTGTGGGTGGGCGGACCCACACTTTTTTGCCCCACGCTTCGTCGTAAACGGCCGCCTCCGGGGCACGGTTGAGGTCGTAGGCGTAGCGCGAATCCGTTCCGACGAGGGTGATGGGCAAGTCGGCGATGAAGGTGTCCGTGTCCGGGTCCTCCTCCTGCCAACGCTCAAACGCACTGACGGCCGAGCGGATTTCCAACTCGTGCGGCATGCGGCTTCCGGCGTGGATGGCCGTTGCGATGTACGGCACCCAACGGCGCACACGCACCACGCAGCCCGTGTCGGTGGCGGTGGCTTCCAGCGTGCCGCCTGCGTGCAGTCGGGCGCAGATCTCGTCCGTGGTGAGGTGTTCCATCCTCAGGCCTCTGCCACCGTTTTGCGGAGGGCGTCGCGGCGGGAGCGGGCGGAAGCGCGCAAGTCGACCATGCGCTCGGCCCAGTCGATGACGCGGGTTTGGAGCCGGACCCGGTTGAGGCGGTTGATGTTGACGATGCCGCCGGGGCTGAGCACGTTGACTTCGATGAGCTTGCCGCCGATGAGGTCGATGCCCACGAAGTAGAGCCCGTCTTGGACCAGTTTGGGCCCGATGGAACGGCAGACCCGGAGTTCGTCGCGGGTGAGCACGTGCTTGTGCACCGAGCCGCCTGCATGGACGTTGCTGCGGGCATCCCCCTCCGCCGGCACACGGCGCATGGCCCCGATGGGCTCGCCGTGCAGCATGAGCACGCGCACATCGCCTTGTTCCGCGCCTTCGACGTAATCCTGCAGGATCACGTAGTTCGATTCGCCGCCTTTGCCGCTGATGTAGAAGTCAAGCAGCGAGTTGACGTTCTGCATGGCGCCGCGTTCGAGGACGATGACGCCGCTGCCGCCGAAGCCGTTGAGCGGCTTGAGGATCATCTTCTGCGCGCTCGATTCGCGGATGACCTTGAGCAGGTAGTCCTTGTTTTTGCTGACG
>CAZMNI010000279.1:0-2121 GCA_964567615.1 uncultured Chryseobacterium sp. | reverse complement strand
GTGCTAGCGGTCATCATCGCCTACGGACTGAAAACGTGGAACGACATGACCGGGGAAGCCTCCGAGGATGCGATCCGCGTTGAACTCTACTCGAAGCAATTTGACTGGACGGCGCGCTACCCGGGGATGGATGGCGAGTTCGGCTTGTCAAACTTCAACCTCATCACGGCAGAGAACCCGCTGGGCCTGGTCACGGCCGCAGGGGTAGAAGCCATGTTGGTGCAACTGGATTCCACAATTGCCGCAGCCGAAGCAGAGCTCGCCCATGAGAAAGGCCACCTGCTCGCTGAGCGGAAGGCGGTAGCAAATGAACTCCACGGGGACGGCCACGGTGATCACACCGGTGGTCATGGCATTTCGCCGGAGCGCAAGGCCTTGCTCGAGACCCGTTTGAAGGAAATCGACGGCATGCTCGCTTCGAACCAGGTGGTCATCTTGTCGGATGCAGCTTACGAGGCGAAGGAGGAGAAGCTGGACAACTTGCGCCGGCACCGCCAGCGGGTAGCAGAAATCAAGTCGTTCCGCTACGAAGGCGGTCAGGCGGCATGGGAGGCGGGCTTTGACGACCAAATCGTCAAAGGCGAGTTCCACCTCCCGGTAGGCAAGGAAGTCGAGTTCGTGTTCCGCAGCCGCGACGTCATCCACTCGGCCTACATGCCGCACTTCCGGGCCCAAATGAACACGGTCCCGGGCGTTCCTACCCGGTTCAAGTTCACTCCGACCATCACGACCGACTCGATGCGGACCATTTTGGACAACCCCGAGTTCGACTACGTCCTCCTCTGCAACAAGGTCTGCGGTGCTGCGCACTTCAACATGCAGATGAAGGTCATCGTGGAATCTGAGGCAGATTACCAAGCGTGGCTCGCTGGCCAGCAAACCTTCATCCCGAAGGACGAACCGGCCGCTGACTCTACATCCGCACCGGTGGATACCGCAGCGGCGGCGGCTCCCGCGACACCTACTGCAGCCCGCAAGCCGGCTCGTTCGAATACACCGAAAATCACAGCATCCCTCTGAACATGGGCGCGCACGCACACCACCACGAGGAGAGCTTCGTCTCGAAGTACGTCTTCTCGCAGGACCACAAGATGATTTCGAAGCAGTTCCTGGTCACGGCCATCGTGATGGGAATTGTGGCCGTGATGCTTTCGGTGTTCTTCCGATTGCAGCTCGGCTGGCCCGGTCAATCCTTCGCCATCCTGGAGACGTTCCTCGGAAAGTGGGCGCCGGGCGGGGTGCTGGACCGGAATGCTTACCTGGCGCTGGTGACCATCCACGGTACCATCATGGTGTTTTTCGTGTTGACGGGAGGTCTTTCTGGCACGTTCTCGAACCTGCTCATTCCGCTCCAAATCGGCGCACGTGACATGGCCTCAGGCTTCCTGAACATGCTCAGCTACTGGTTCTTCTTCTTCTCGAGTGTGATCATGCTGTTCTCGCTGTTCGTGGAAGGGGGCGCTGCTTCAGGTGGGTGGACGGTGTACCCGCCGTTGAGCGCACTGCCGCAAGCGATGCCAGGATCGGGGATGGGCATGACGTTGTGGTTGATTTCGATGGTGTTGTTCGTGGTGTCCTCCTTGCTTGGAGGCTTGAACTACATCGTGACCGTCATCAACCTCCGCACAAAGGGGATGAAGATGACCCGGTTGCCGCTCACGATTTGGGCCTTCCTTGTCACGGCGATCCTCGGCGTGTTGAGTTTCCCGGTCCTCGTATCGGCGGTGGTCTTGCTGCTGATGGACCGTTCGATGGGAACGGCCTTTTACTTGAGCGACATCCACATCGGCGGGGAGGCCCTTGACGTGACGGGCGGTAGCCCCATCCTGTACCAACACTTGTTCTGGTTCCTCGGGCACCCGGAAGTGTACATCGTGTTGTTGCCGGCCCTCGGCATCAGTTCGGAAATCATCGCAACGAACTCACGCAAGCCCATCTTCGGCTACAAGGCGATGATCGGGTCCATCCTCGGCATCGGCTTCTTGAGCTTTATTGTGTGGGGACACCACATGTTCGTGACCGGCATGAATCCATTCATCGGATCGGTCTTTGTGTTCACGACCCTGCTCATCGCCATTCCGTCTGCGGTGAAGGCGTTCAATTACATCACGACGCTTTGGA
>CAZMNI010000278.1:0-2128 GCA_964567615.1 uncultured Chryseobacterium sp. | reverse complement strand
GAGGACGGGCGACGCTGCGCGTCGCAGGTTGAGGTTGGGATTGGGGACAAGCGACGTTGCGCGTCGCGGGTTGGGGACGGGGGAGGTAGATTTGGGGAGGGAAATTCAACGGGGCATGGAACAATCGATGAAGCGCGGGTGGACGGAGCGGCAGCTCGTGTTGCTGGAGCGGTTGGGGGCGTTGTATCCGGGGCTGGCGCAGGAGGTGCGGGAGGAGCTCGCCCTGCGTGGGGAGCGGCTCAAGTTCAAGGCGGGGGAGGCGATGGTGCGGACGGGGGAGGCGGTGCGGGCGACGGTGCTCGTGCTGAGCGGGGCGGCGAAGGTGTACCGCGAGGACGACGACGGGTCGGAGTACTACCTGTACCACATCGAGCCGGGGGAGGGGTGCGCGCTGAGCATGCTGTGTGCGGCGCAGCACCGCGTGTCGGCGCTCAAGTCCGTGGCGGAGGAGGAGGTGGAGGCGCTGGCGGTGCCGATCGCGGTGACGGACGCGCTGTTGCAGCAGCATCCGTCGTGGATGCAGTTCGTGCTGTCGACGTACCGGCGGCGGTTTGAGGAGACCCTCGAAACGCTGGACGCCATCGCGTTCCGGTCGCTCGACGAGCGGCTGGCGCACTACCTCGGGCGGGCGTTCGAGGCGCGCGGGACGGACGAGCTGCGGCTGACCCACGCGGAGATTGCGACCGATCTGAACTCCAGCCGCGAAGTGATCAGCCGGTTGCTGAAGCGGATGGAGCAGGACGGCAGCGTGGCACTCGGCCGGCACAGCATCCACCGCGGCACGCTCGGTCGCGTGGGACGGTGACTTGAGGCACGCACGGGGCGGGGGCTGCGGCGGACATTTGGCGCAGCAAAACACACCACCATGTTCTTTTTCGGACCCTCGACCGATTTGAAGCCTGCGGAGTTCGCGGACCAAATCAAAACCCAAGGCGGCGTGGTCATCGACTGCCGCACCCCGCTCGAAACGTCCGGCGGCACCTGGCCCGGCGCGAAGTGCATCGACTGGAACGCCGGCGCGATGGAATCGGCCTGGAAGACCCTCGACCCCGCGCAGCCGCACTACCTCTACTGCCGCAGCGGCGCCCGCAGCGGTGCAGCCGCGAACTTCCTGAAATCGAAGGGCTTCAAGCAGGTCTACAACCTCGGGGGCTACGACAGCATCGCACGACTCGCATGAGCAGCGGCCCCTCCTTCGGGGAGCTGATCAACGGCGAAACCCCGGTCCTGGTCGACGTCTACGCCGACTGGTGCGGCCCCTGCCAAACCATGATGCCGGAAATCGACCGCTACGCCCGCTCGGTCGG
This sequence comes from uncultured Chryseobacterium sp., assembly GCA_964567615.1. GTDB lineage: Bacteria > Bacteroidota > Bacteroidia > Flavobacteriales_D > Sanyastnellaceae > CAMCYM01. Next base: position 821 of record CAZMNI010000278.1, on the reverse strand, counting down.
CGACCGCGTCAAGGTGCTGAAAGTCAACGTAGACAAAAACCCTGCACTCGCAAACGCCTACGCCATCCGCGGCGTCCCCACCCTGATGCTCTTCCACCGCGGCTCGCTGGTTTGGCGCGCATCGGGCATGCACACGGCCGAGCAGCTCATGCAGGTCGTGGAATCGACGCTGCGGGCGGAGGGGTGAGGTTGGGGTTGGGGTTGGGGTTGGGGTTGGGGACGAGCGAGGCGGAGCCTCGCGGGACGAGGGTTGAGGGACGGGGGTGGGAGGGGCGGTTTTGTGGATAAGTTTCAGCGTGGTTCTTCAGGTTAGAGCGCTGCTTTTGTGTAACTTAAAGCATGAAAACGCAGCAGTTGGAGGTGGCGGGTTTGGTCCAAGTTTGGACCCTGAAGATGCGGTCAATGGCGCGCTCCGCCTACTCCGACCGCTTCATTCTCAGCCAAATCTCGAACGCGGCCCTCAGCGCCCACCTCAATCTCGTCGAAGGCCACGCCTCCATCTACCCCGCCGAGCAGCTGAAGTTCTTTTCGACTGCCCGCGGCTCCGTCGCAGAGGCCCTGGCCGGCATGGCGATCCTCGAAGCAGAAGGCCGCGTGCCGCGCTCTCTCGCCGACCAGCTCCGCGCCGACGGGGACCAAATCTCCCGCATGCTCTGGGGCCTCATGCGCACCCGGATGAAGAAATAAGGTTGAGAACGAGGTTGGGGTTGAGGGTGGGAAGGCGGCACGTCGAAAACGCCATCAACCCTCGTCCACAACCCTCGTCCCGCGACGCGCAGCGTCGCTCGTCCCTCAACCCTCGTCCCGCGCGGCTTGCCGCG
>CAZMNI010000277.1:0-2130 GCA_964567615.1 uncultured Chryseobacterium sp. | reverse complement strand
AGCCCGGCCGCCGGCCCGCGAAGGGGCGCCACGCGCCGAGGAGCAAGTGGGCGGACAGGCAGGCGAGGACCCAACTGAATTTGGCCCCGTTCGAAAGCCCCTCAAAAAAGGCGAGTGCACTGTCGAGCATGCCCGAAGGTACAAGCCCCTCACGGGCAAGGCAACCCGTAGGCCGCGATGAAGGCTAACACGTGCGACACATCGAACTGCCCGCCGAAGCCGTCGAGCAGGAGCAGCAAGTCCGCCGTGTCCTGCGTGCCGCTGGCATCGAGGTCCTCGGGGCATTCCACGTCGAAGCACACGGTGTATGCTCCCGCATCGGCGGTGCCATAGCCGTCCACGACGATGTGGTACGTCGTGCCGGCTTCAAACGCCACGTTCTCCAGCCGCGACCGCCACCCGTTCACACCGCACGCGTCGTCGTTGCACCACACCACGTTCCAGGGCATCCCGGGCGCAGGACATCCGCCGCTGGCGATGTAGAGCTTCGTGTCAAACGGGGCATCGCACAGGTCGAACGTCCGGGTCACGTCGACCGTCGGCGTGAAGCGGTACACGACGTCGCGGCCGCCTGCCGCGGTGAACGGGCACGCGAAGTTGTGGTCGTCCTGCATGCAGGTGGTCGATCCGGAAATGCAGTAATTCAGGGAGACCAAAGGAATGGCGTTCGCGCAGGATTCGCCCGGCGCAGCGGTTGCAGTCGGTGAAAACCCCAGCCGCAAAGCGCGGTGGCTGTCCTTTTCCGCCACCCACACTTCGCCCGTCTCTTCTGCCACGGCGAGCCCGAAGGCATAGCGCCCGTTCGTGGGAAGTGAGAACACCGTCGCATCGACCCACGGCACCTCGCCGCCGCCTGGGTAGGTGCTGAAGTCCGGCAACTCCACTACCGACACCCGCGTCAAGCTGTTGCCCGTCGCCGTACAGCATGCGTCGGACGCCACCGAAAAGCAGCATGACATGCCCCACTCACTGACATACAACCAGTTGCCATCGGGTGAAACCACCGCGTCTTCCGGGCCGGGGCCGCATTGGAGCCGCGCGACGGGCTCGAGGCCGTCCACGCGCACCACCGTGAAGTGGTCCTTCGAGTGGTCGAAGCCGAAGTTGCCCACGAGGACGTGTTCGCCGTCGGGCAAGGGGCAGACGGCCTGCGGCCAAAAATCGACCGGCAGCACCCCCACGGTCACGCCGTTCGCCGTGTTGACCGCCCGCACGGCGTGGTCGGTCCAGTCCGCCACGAACAGCAGCGCTCCGTCCGGTGTGGTCGCGCAGTTCCGCGGCCCCTGGCCCACGCCCCACGTCGCAACGGTGGTCCACGTCGCCGTGCTCACGACGCTCACGGTGTTCGATCCGTTGTTCGTGACGTAGACGCGGGAGCCGTCGGGCGAGGGCCACGCTTTGAGCGGGTTCACCCCGACCGGCACTTGGGCCACCACGGCATCGGTGGCGGTGTTGAGCACGACGAGCTTCCCTGAAGTCCAATTCGGGCACACCGCCCGCGTGCCATCGAGGATGGACGTGCAGCTGTACACAATGCCGCCGATGCCGGGCACCGTGGCCACGGACGGGTCGCAGCCCTCCGGACCTTCCGGGACGATGACGGAGATGCCCGTGTTCGTGCCGACGTAGGCCTTTGAGCCGTCGGGCAGCACGCACAGACCGCGCGGAAAGTTGCCCGTCGCGAACGTGCCGGTGACTGCGTGGGCGAAGGGCGGCGGCACGGAAGGAGCCGGATCGCAGGTCCCGTCGTCCACTTCTGCGGTAGGCACCCAGTCGGCGGCGGTGGGGTCTGTGCACCCGCGGAACACGCAGTCGCTGCCGTCGAACCCGAATTCCGCGCAGTCGAGGTTGAGCGAAGCCGGCCCCAGCGCCCAACCGCCGCCGAGCCAAAATCCCCGGTGGCAATGGAAATCACCGACGTACTCCAGCAGCGCTTCCGGCCGGCACGTGCCCGAGCAGTCCGCGAATTGGCCTGCGGGGCATTGGGCCGCCGCCGCGGCCACCGCCAGCATCCCCCCGACCAGCAACAGGCAACGCATACAGAAAGATAGCCATTCTGACCTTTCTTCGCCTCCAACTCAAACTCAAACTCAAACTCAAACTGAAAACTCCCCCTCCCCTCGCCCTCAG
>CAZMNI010000276.1:0-2131 GCA_964567615.1 uncultured Chryseobacterium sp. | reverse complement strand
CTTACAACCACTTCCGCCACCGGAAGACCCCCCACGTGGCCAGCGAAGAGAGGACCATCAGCCCCAAACCGTAGAGGTAGCCATGTTCCCAAGCGATTTCCGGCATGTGCTTGAAATTCATGCCATAGATCGAGGCAATGAGGGTCGGGGGCAAGAACAACACGGTGGCTACGGTGAAGATCCGGATTACGCGGTTTTGCTCCATGTTCACGATGCCGAGGAAGGTATTCTGCAAGAACTCGAGCCGCTGGAAGTTGAAGCTGCAGTGGTCGACCAGCGATTCGATGTCCTCGTGCATGACCCGCAGGGTGTCTAAGTGGTGCCGCGGAAACAGGTGCGTCCGCTGCAAGCCGCTGATTACCCGCTGTTTTTCTGCGATGTTCTCGCGCAGTGCGATGGTCCACTGCTGCAGGTGGGCCACTTCGATGAGCAATTCGCGGTCCGTAACCCGCTTTTCCGCGAGCCGCGTGTGGATGATGGAAATCGCATCCGACATGTGCTCAATCAAATCCGCGTCGATGTCGATGCGGGCTTCGAGGATGGCGATGAGGATTTCGTCGCCAGTGGCAGGGCCGCCGACACCGAGGCGCTCAATCGTGTCGTCAAAAGAGCGGTAGGGCCTGTTTCGCTGCGAATAGAGCTTGCCGCCACGCAGCTTGAACGACACAGGTTCGGACCCGTAGGTGCTTCCTTCAGGCCGAATGAAATTCAGGTTGATGCCGACTTCGTCTGGCCCTTCGAAAAAGCGAGAACTCGATTCGATTTCTCGGCGGTGTGGAGCAGAAAACAACTGCACTCCGCAAACACCCTCCACCTGCCGTACCTGTGCATCGGATGCCTGAAGCAAGTCAATCCACACCGCTTGCGGCCAAACCTCCGGGCTGCCGGAGGCGTCAGCGACCAACGACCCGCCGGCCGGGCTATAGGCCGTGACCATCGATCATTCGGCTTCTGTGCCGAGCGCCCGATCGTAGGCAGCGCGCAGTTCTTCTACGTTCGGGCAATCGACGGAATCCACACCGGCAAGCACCGCTTGGATGTTCACGATTTGCTCACAAACCACCCCGATTTCATTGCCCTTTTCCTCCACTATGGAGAACGCATCCTTCACTTCGGTGTCCATTTTCTCGGTCAATTCTGCCGGAGGTTCAGCACCTGAAGCGACTGCTTCCATGTAAGCATCGATGGTCTCCTTGTGCTCGACCATGAGGTCTGCGTAGGTGTTGAAGAGGATTTCGGACACCTCGACGCAATCGCAGGCGTCTTTGAGGTCTTCTCCATGCACCTCGTCGAGGCTGGGGGTGCAACCGAGGGTGAAGGCAACGGGCAGAAGGAGAAGGTATCGAAGGTGCATGATCGGAAGTTTGCGGGGCCAAAGTACACCTTACCGCCGTTGCAGGAAAATTCCTGCCTGCACATTCTCGATGCCCCTTGCACAAGTGCGGACGGGAACTACATTTGCGCCGATTCCGTGGATTCCGCGGGATTAAACCGACATTGAAATCACACAAACCGTTCACAATGAATAAGTTGTTCGCCCTTCTCGCCATCGCCGGGATGGTGCTCGTGCAGACGGCCTTGCCGGCCCTCGCCCAAGATTCCGCTACGGAGCAACCCGCTGCTGCGGATTCGACGGCTACTGACTCCACTGCTGTGGATGCAGGGGCCACTGCGGATGCTGGAGCTCCCGCCGAGGGGGAAAAAGAAGTGTTGAGCTTTCACCAAACGGTGAAGCGGTACTTCATCGAGGGCGGTGCAGCCTTCATGGCCTTCGTATTGATCTGCCTCGTACTCGGCCTCGCGCTGGCCATCGAACGGATCATCTACCTCAACATGGCGACCACGAACACGACGAAGTTGCTGAAGCGCATTGATGAGGCCATGGCCAAGGGCACCGATGCTGCCAAGGAAGTGTGCCGCAACACCCGCGGACCGGTCGCGAGCATCTTCTACCAGGGGCTCGACCGTTCTTCCGGAGATTACCAGGAGGTAGCAAAGGCAATCGAGGACTTCGGCAGCGTTGAAATGTCGAAAATGGAACGTGGATTGAGCTGGATTGCCCTCTTCATCGCACTTGCTCCGATGCTCGGCTTCATGGGTACGGTTATCGGGATGATCCAGGCCTTCGATA
>CAZMNI010000275.1:0-2174 GCA_964567615.1 uncultured Chryseobacterium sp. | reverse complement strand
ACATCGACCCGCCGCTGCGTCTGAGCATCTTCCCGTACGCCAGCACCTACGTGGTCGCGGAAGGCGGCGAAGTTGCGACCCAAACAAACGGCGGGATGGACCTCAAGGTCGGACTCGGCGAGTCGTTCACCCTCGATGCCACGCTCGTGCCCGACTTCGGGCAGGTGGTCGCCGACAACCTCGTCCTCAACCTCTCGCCGTTCGAGCTGCAATTCGACGAAAACCGGCCGTTCTTCCGCGAAGGCGCGGACCTCTTCAACCGCAGCGGCCTGTTTTACAGCCGGCGGATCGGCGAAAACGCGCGGCTGCTGAACGCCACGAAAATCAGCGGGCGGACCGCCGGCGGCACCGGGCTCGCGGTGCTTCAGGCGTGGGCGCGCAGCCAGCAAGATTCCGCGCTCGTCTCGAATTCCGTGGTGGTGGTGGACCAAAACCTCCCGAACAACAGCTACGTCGCCGCCACGACCACCTTCGCCGCCCACGCCGGCGCCCCCTCCGATGCCCTCCTCCAGGCCGTGAACTTCGAACTCCGCGACGCGGAAAATGCGTGGTCGTTCTTCGGGAGCGGCGCCGTAAACCGCTGGTACGGGGCAGAGTCCGCCGGGCGCGACGAAGGGGACCGCTGGCAACTGGGCGTGTCGCGGATCAAAGGCCGGCTCATCTATTCCCTCTCGCGGTACGAGGAAAGCGCCCGCTTCGACCCGAACGCCCTCGGCTACCTCGAAGCCCCCAACGAAACCGTCACCACGGCCAGCGCGGAGTACCGCATCTTCGAGCCGTTCGGCCGGTTCAACTGGATGAAGTGGTCCGCAGGCGCCGACTACAAGCAGGTGGAGTCGCCCCGCACGTTCCAAAGCCTCTTCCTGTACGGCCAATGGATGGCCACGACCCGCGCCTTCCACACCTGGAACGTCGAAGCCACGCTGGTGCCGCGGCCGATGTACAACATCTTCGCCTCGCGCATCGAGGGGCTGGCCTGGAATGAACCGGGCTGGTGGTGGGCAAACGGGTGGTTCAGCTCGGATTACCGCAAACCGTTCGCGGCCGATATCGGGGTTTGGGCCGCGAGCGGCCCCCTCTATACGGACTGGGACGAATACTCCGTCCGGCTCGCGCCCCGCTTCCGCTTCAACGACAAGTTCTCTGCCGACTACGTGTGGAAGGTCATCGCAAAGCTGCGCGAACGCGGCTGGGCCGACCTCTTGCCCTCCACCTACGACGACCCCGACTCGCCGCCGCTCAGCCTCTTCGGCTCCCGCGACAACATCGAGCGCACCCAAGTCCTGAACCTCTCCTACATCTTCACGAACCGCATCTCGCTCTCGGCCCGCATCCGCCACAGCTGGTCCCAAGTGCGCTACCACCACTTCCTCTACCTGACCCCCTCCGGCGACCTCGCCCCGCTCGCCGCCGACCGTCCCGACCTGCTCAACTCCTTCCCCGGCGTCAGCCCGTACGACCTGAACTTCAACGCGTGGAGCGTGGACCTCGTCTTCCGGTGGATCTTCGCCCCCGGCTCGGAGCTCCAAGCGGTTTGGAAGCAAAACCTGGTCGGCGCCGATGCCGGCGAACTCCTCCCCTCCGGCTACCGCGCAAACTTCAGCGCCATGCTCGAGGACGGCTTCACGAACTCCTTCTCCCTCCGCGCCGTCTACTTCCTCGACTACAGCCGCCTCAAGCAGGGGCTTAGGGGGTTTCAGGAATGAGGTTTGAGGTTGAGGGCGGGTGGAAATGTGGAAAAGTTATGCGTGAAAAATCGGGTTATTTTGCTGGTTGTGTGTAAATTAATGCATGGAAACACAGCAGAAAGAGCGCGGTTTGGCGCTCGCCGACAAGACCTTCAATTGGACCTTGCGCATGCGGGCCGTGGCCAGGGCCGCATACAGTGACAAATTCATTCTCAGCCAAATACAAAATGCAGCCCTCAGCGCGCACCTCAACCTCGCCGAAGGCCACAAATCTGTCTACCCCGCCGAACAGCTCAAGTTCTATTCCACCGCCCGTGGATCGGTCGCTGAGGCCCTAGCCGGCATGGATGTGCTCGTGGCGGAAGGCCGTGTCCCACGCACAACGGCCGATGAGCTGCATGCCGCCGGGGCCGAGGTGTCGCGCATGCTTTGGGGACTGATGAAAACCCGCATGAAGAGATAGGCAAGCGGTACAAGGACGAGGTT
>CAZMNI010000274.1:0-2179 GCA_964567615.1 uncultured Chryseobacterium sp. | reverse complement strand
GTTTCTCTTCGCTTGAATCTCCTTTTAACGCAGGCCCGCAAGGCCTGCGTTTTTTGTTTGGTCCGTCCGGCCTAAAAGTCCTCGATGCTCTCCCGAATGCCTACGAAGACGACGAGGGCATAGAAGAGGATGAGCGCATTCGCGGCGGCGAAGAGGCCGAGGTTCGGGTAGCCGTTGTAGGCGTCCCAGAAGGCGCCGAAGAGCCATTGGGCGATCAGGGCGTAGACCCAAAACATGTACGGAGCCACCGCCGCCGTTCTGCCCACTACCTTCGGGGTGCGGCCGAACGGAATCTTCGCGCCGGTGCGGGCCTGCTGCAACGACTTCAGCACCCCGCCGAGGTGGACCGGAATGAGCAAGAGCTGCAGCGCATAGACGCGGAAGAGGTCGCTGGGCCGGTAGCCGCAGAGCAGGAGATCCCGGAGGTACAGCGTGAAATATGGGATGGCGGTGACCGGCAGCCAGTTCGTTTCCACGCTCCGGGACAGGGGCACGGCGAGCACGAGGACCAGGCCGATGTTCACGCCGGCGATGGACAAGAGGTAATGTAGGCGCAGGAAGGCCTCCGTCCAGGGTCGGCGGGCGCGCGCGAGGTAGCGGATGGCGGCGGGAGCGATCAGGAGTCCGCCGTTTGCCCAGCGGCGGCGTTGGATGATCAGGGAGCCGAAGTCCGGCGGAGTGGCGCTGTAGGCAAGCCGCTCGGGGTGGTTGAACAGGGTCCAACCGCGCGCCGCGAGGTCGATGGTGGACTCGGTATCTTCAATGACCGTGCGGTCTTGCACGTAGACCGGCACGTCGTAGCCGCGTTCCTGCTGCGTCGTGGCGATGTCGTCGAGGGCTGCCTTGCGAAGGAGGGCGTTCGCGCCAACCCAGTAGGTGGCTCCGAAGTGCGTAAAGCCTTGGTGCAGAATGTATTGAATATCCGTGGTGGCGCCGGCGATCTGCTCGAGGGTGCCGGGTGCTCCGGGGAGGGCGCTGTAGGGGGTTTGGGCGACCGCGCAGCGGTCGTTCCCCTCCCGTTCCATGTGCACGAGCAAGGTCCGCGCATACTCCGGCAAGAGCAGGCTGTCCGCGTCGAGCGTGAGCACGAACTTCGGCTCAGGAACGGTCCAAACGCCTTCTGCGCCCGCCCGCTCCGGCTCCACCCGCACCACACACCGGCCCTCCTCCCGCTCCTCTGTGACAAAGGACCCTCCCATCAGCCCGATGTAGCTGTTCAGGTTCATCGCCTTGTTCGGCGCGTGGGACAAGTTCGCAAACGTCTTGCGCTCGAAGGACTCGAGCCGCACGTCGAACCACGCGCGCAACTCGGCCCATTCCTCGGGCCCGCTCCGCGCTGCTTCCGCATGGCCCCGCGCCGTGCGCGCCCGCTCGCCGAGGAGGTGCTCCACGAAGAAACGGTCCGTGTGGTCCGTCACCGCATACGCCACTGCCTCCCGCTCAAACCACTCCGCCACCTCCGCCCAAACCCCGGCCGCACCCTCCCCCGCCGCCTCGGCCTGCCGCACCCGCCGCGCCATCCCCCCCATCCACGCCTCCACCCGCCCGGGCATCCGGCGCGCCACTTCGAGCATCAGCCGATCCTCCCGCTCCGCCGGCTGCGGCGAGTTGTCAATCAACAGCACCACCCGCCGCCCGGGCACCGGCTGCAGCGCCGCGGACACGAGCGTTTGCCAAATCACTTTCTCCTCCTCATTGTACGACGGCACCAACACCGTCAACCCCGGCCCCTCCCCCACCGCCACGGCGCGCAGCACTTCCGGCGCGACCGCCCGATACCGGGACCGCCGCCGCACATAGCCCCACCGGCTCAGATGGTACATCACGCTGCCGCTGAGCATGATGGCGACGATGAGCAAGAACAGCACATGGCCTGCGGCACCGCGGAAGTCGCCGCTGCGGAGTTGGCCTGCAAGAATGGGAAGCTGATCGTCGAGCACCCGCCACGATGCGCCCACCAGCAACAACCCCGTCGACAAGGTCAATAAGCTGTCCAAAAAGGGCAACCAGCGGGTTTCGTCAATGGGACGAACCGAAGGCGGCGGAGGTATGGCGGGCATGGGCCTAGATACGGAGGTCGGGCCCTCGGGGTTGCTTGCAGATGCCCCCGCCCCTCAACCGATTTTCCGCACCGTCAAGGTCGATGCGAGTTGGGTGCCGCCTGTATCCACCGTTTCAA
>CAZMNI010000273.1:0-2179 GCA_964567615.1 uncultured Chryseobacterium sp. | reverse complement strand
ATTTTCAAGCAGAATTGCTGGAAGACGAAGAAATTCCTGTGAACATCGTTACCCCGCCGCCACCGCCACCTCCGCCGCAGCAGACGACGATGATCGAAATCGTGGATGACGAGGAAATCATCGAAGAAGAACTCGAAATCATCGACCTCGAACTCGACGAAGACACCGAGATTGAGGTACAAGAATTCGAAGAAACACAAGAGGAAGAGGTTGTAGAGGAGGAGGAGGTGTTCATGGTCGTAGAAAAAATGCCGGCGTTCGGGGATTGCCTCGAACTCAAGGGGGACGAGCGCCACCAGTGCACGCAGATGGAGATCATCAAGTATGTCTCCTCGAACACGAAGTACCCGGCCATCGCCAAGGATGCGGGGATTCAGGGCACAGTGTTCGTCTACTTTGTCGTCGGAAAGGATGGCAAGGTGCGGGATGTCAAGGTGTTGCGCGAGGTAGACCCGCGCCTCGATGCCGAAGCAAAACGGGTGGTGGAGTCGTTGCCCACGTTCGAGCCGGGAGAACAGCGCGGGAAATCCGTGAGCGTTCAGTACACGATTCCGGTGAAGTTCATCATCCGGTAAGCGCTGCGATCCGGGGCAAGGCCTTTTTCCAACGGCCTTCACCTGACCCGGTGAGCACGAGGTAGGGACAACCCCGGGAGATGAGCCGGGATTCAAACAGGCGGTGGATTTCCCACCGCCTGTTTGCTTCTGGGAAGACGCGCAGCGGATCCGGTTCCCACGGCAAATCTGGAGCGCACAGCAGGAACAGGTCCACCCGTTGTCCGTCGCGGAAAGCACCGACCGGGCAGCATTGGAAGGCGATTTCGCTCCACACTTCGAGCACAAGTGGACAGGCATCGGCGACAATGCCAGGGGCCCCTGCACAGCGGGCGATGGCTTCCCGTTGCAGGTCGTTCAGCCGGGCCAAATCCTCCGGGGCAGTCGTTCCCGCGTGCACCGCAGCATCCGTTCGAGCAGCTTCCGGCACCCAGGCCCATCCAAGGTGCGCTGCAAGTGCCCGGGCTGCGGTGGTTTTGCCGGTGCTTTCCACACCGGTCAGGCAGACGAGGGGTGCAGTGTTCACAGCCACGGCAATAGATCGAATAGCCCCTCGCAGGCGAGGAACAGATAAACGGCTTGCATGCCCATGCCCCAGTGGAGTCCCGACCGGGCATACAGCACGACGCCAGCCGCATTCACAACCACCCAGTACCTCCAGTTCCACGGGTCATTCATGACCATCCAGTAGGTTGCTATGAGGCTTCCGACGGTGGTGAACAGGTCGAGCCCGACGGAATCCGCGCGCGTCCAGCGCTTCAGCGCGACCGCTCCAAGGGCCCATGCGGCGAGCCCCGCGACCAGGCCGGCGGCATGGGCACCCACATCGGGAGCGATCGGCTCCCAACCCCGTTCCACCCGGGACATCCCCCAAAGGGCAAACCCTGCATACGCAGCCCAGAGGAAGGACTCGGCCAGGAGGCGCTTTTGAGCACAAACCCCGATGAAGAGTAAGGAGCCCACGAGCGCGGCAGGGTAGGCCCACGGCTGTTCCAGCATGTACCCGAAGGTGTAGGCGAGGTTGAGCGCTGCAGCAAGGGCTTCGATTCCGCGCCAAGCCGCTGGGCTCATGGTGCGTCGAACGTGCAGTTGCACGGGGGACTCATGTCCAGTTGGATGTCGGGCAGCCAGAGCTTGAGCTGTTCCTGCTCTTCTGCCGACATCAAATTGTGCAGGAGGTCGATCCGCTTGAGGCGAGGGAGGCGACCGAGGCTGGCGGGCCAAATTTCCAGCGGGTTGTCCCACACAGCCAGTACTTCAAGCGCAGAGAGCCGGTCGATGCCTTCCGGGATGCGGTCAAGGGCATTGTCACCGAGGTGGAGTTCGCGCAAAGTGGTCAATTGCAGCACCACCTCTGGCCAAACGGAAAAGCGGTTGCGGTCGGCATGCAAAATCTCGAGGTGGACCAGTGCGGCGAGGGTGTCCGGAAGTGAGGACAGGCGGTTGCGGTCGAGGATGAGTTCGCGCAGTTCGGTGAACGAACCGACTGCGGCGGGGACTTCCGTCAGCCGGGTGTGGCTCAGGTCGAGCCGCAGGACGGGACGGCCGGCGGCGCGCAGGGCGAGGGCTTCTTCGAGGCTGCGTGCGGTTTGGCCGGCGGCGGAGCCGGCGAGCAGCAGCAATCC
>CAZMNI010000272.1:462-2190 GCA_964567615.1 uncultured Chryseobacterium sp. | reverse complement strand
CATCATGCACCCAAGGTAGCACCCCGGACCTACCTTTGGGACATGTGGCGTCCACTTCTCCTTTCTGCCGGATTCGTTTTCAGCGCTTTCACGCTGATTGCACAACAAGCGGATGTCGATGTGCTCCGGTTCTACATGCCGGACGGCGCGCCGTACATCGAAGTGCACGTGGGCTACGGAGGAGGCGGTTGGGCGGCGTGGGAACGGGAAGGGGCCTGGGTGACGGAGGCCGAGCTTGAGGTGCGGGCGATGCGCGGTGGCGAAGAGGTGATGCGGCGCAGTGTTGTGCTGTCTTCGCCAGCGGCGTCGGATTCTGCGGGTGCAGTCGGGTTGGCAAACTTCCACCTCGAACGCATGCAAATGCCCGGATACGGGGACTACCGCGTGCAAGTGTCGTTGCGTGATTTGGTGGGCAATGGATTGATTTCAAATGTGGTGGAGGTGCGTTGTGTCGGACTGGACCGTCCTACAGTGTCGGACATCTTGCTGGTGCAGGCCTACCGTCCTGCGGGGGATACGCTGCCCGGGCCCTTTTTCCGCTCTGGATACGAGATGTTGCCTGCCGTAGGGGGTGTGCTGGCACCGGGTGGAACGTCGGTGCGGCTGTATGCGGAGGTGTACGGCATGGATGGCACGGGCGATTCGTTGTGTTTGCTCACCTGTGCCTTTGCGGATGCTACAGGACGGCCCATCGCAGGTACCGAACGGTTGTTTCGGCGGCGCACTGCATCGGTTCTCCCCCTCTTTGAGTCGCTGTCGCTGCCGCCGGGCATGCAACCTGCGTTTGTGGTGGTGACGGGTGAAACGCGGACGCGCGAAGTGGTGGCGGTGAACCGGGTGCCACTTCGCTGGGAAGCACAGGAAACCGCGGTTGCCTCGGGGGGCGAACAGGCTGACTGGATTGGTCTCAGCGGGGAAGCGTTGCGTCGTGCGGTGGAAGATTTGTACCCGATTGCCCGGCCATCCGAAAAAGGAACAATCGAGCGGGTGATCCCGACGGCTGCCGAGCCGATGCTGCGGAGCTTTGTGACCGAGTTCATGGTGTCGCGTTTTCCGGAGGATCCGGGTCAGGGTTGGGCTGCGTACCTCGAGTCGCTGGCGTACGTGGATTCGGCGTTTGGGGCGTGCCGGAACGGCCGGGGGGCGCGGACCGACATGGGCAGCGTGTACTTGCGGTTTGGTCCGCCGAACACGCGGGTTCGGCGGCACAATGAAACCGAATACTACCCGTATGAGATTTGGCATTTCCACCGTGCGGGGGCCTTCACAAACAAGCGATTCCTGTTTTATGCGCCCTACGCGGTGGCGGAGTGTTTTGAAATTCTACATTCTGATTTGCTCGGAGAAATCAGCAATCCGGATTGGTTGACACAGCTGCGCAACCGCGAGAATGCGAACCGCGTAACAGACACCCAAATGAACCGGCTCAACCTCCGCAGAGACACATATTCTCGCTCGGAACCTGAAGACCTGTTCTTCAACCCGAGGTGATGGACATGAACCCTGAGCGCGTGGTGGTCGCGGTGCTAAATTGGAACGGTCTCGGCCACCTGCAGCGCTATTTGCCGGGGGTGGTACATTCGAGCAAGGGTGCAGCGCGCGTCGCGGTGATTGACAACGGCAGCACGGATGCTTCGGTGGCCTGGGTGCGTTCAGAATTTCCGGAAGTGGAAGTGGTTCAGCTTTCTGTCAATACAGGTTTTGCGGGGGGGTGCAACGCGGGGTTGG
>CAZMNI010000272.1:0-452 GCA_964567615.1 uncultured Chryseobacterium sp. | reverse complement strand
TGCTGAGGTCTTTGTGTTGCTCAATTCCGATGTGCGTACAGAGGGCGATTGGATCCGACCCGTGCTGGAAACCATGGAACGCGAGCGGTTTTCCGCGTGCCAACCTCTAATCCGTAACGATACCGATCCGGAGTTGTTCGAGTACGCCGGTGCTGCAGGCGGATTCATGGACCGGGACGGGTTCATGTTCTGTGCCGGGCGCATCTTCGAGGTGTTTGAATCGGACGAAGGCCAGTATGCACAGGACCGAGAGGTTTTTTGGGCTTCAGGTGCAGCGCTTTTTGTTCGCGCGGATGCTTGGCGTTCCGTGGGCGGTTTGGACGAAGATTTCTTCGCGCACATGGAGGAGATAGACCTGTGCTGGCGGTTGAAAAACCGTGGCCACCGGGTGGGGGTGTGCGGTTCCTCCGCCGTCTTTCATTTGGGCGGAGGAACACTCCAAAAGATCTCTC
>CAZMNI010000271.1:0-2227 GCA_964567615.1 uncultured Chryseobacterium sp. | reverse complement strand
CTCGGGGGTCGGGGTTTTCCGGGGGGGGGGGGGGGGGGGGCTTTGGGGGGGGGGGTGGGGGTTGGGGTTGGGGGTGGGGGGGCGCTGCGCGCCGAGGGATGAGTGTGAGGCGCGGCTGCGCTGCGGGGGTTGAGGGCAAATTTACGAAGCCAGCGCGGGGTGCAGGGTGAAAAAGCGAGGGCGCCTCCGTTGTCCGGAAGCGCCCCCACTCTCACCCCTCAATCTCAATCTCAATCTCAATCTCAATCTCCCCCCTCAATCTGCATTCATCCCTCAATCGGGACGACGGAAACGAATGAGCGGTTGTTTGCTTTTTTGCGGAACTCCACGACGCCATCGACGAGCGCGAAGAGCGTGTGGTCCTTGCCGATGCCTACGTTGAGGCCCGGGTGGTGCTGGGTGCCGCGCTGGCGGACGATGATGTTGCCGGCGATGCAGCCTTGACCCCCGTAGATTTTCACGCCGAGACGCTTGGAATGCGATTCGCGGCCGTTTTTCGAGCTACCTACCCCTTTTTTGTGTGCCATGGCGTAAGAAAGGTTAGAGGGCCGTCAGGCCTTGATGTCCGTAATGCGGATTTCCGTGAGCGAAGCCCGGAATCCATTGAGCTTTTGGTGACCCTTGCGCCGCTTCTTTTTGAAGATCAGCACTTTGTCGCCTTTCAGGTGGCGTTCAACCACCGCGGAGATCGATGCTCCGCTTACCGCCGGGGCGCCAACCTGGACGTCGCCACCCTTGTCAACGAGGAGGACGCGGTCAAAGTTGACCTTCGCGCCTTCTTCCTCGTGGAGCCGGTTGACGAACACCTGTTGGTCTTTCTGTACCTTGTACTGGTGCCCTGCGATCTCTACGATTGCGTACATGGAAGTGTTGTTTTTCCCCATTAGGGGGCGGCAAAGGTAGGCACAAAGGCTGTACTTATCAACACTCCGGGGTGACTTTTCATTTGGGCCGGCGGTAGAGGTCCGCGTGGGCAATGGCCACGCCCACAAGGATCAGCCCGCTCGCCACGAAGTGTCCCGTCCGCAGCGGCTCGCCGCCGGCCAAACCCCACATCGTCGCGAAAATGGGAATGATGTACGTCACGCTCGACGCGGTCACGGCGTCGGTCCATTGGATGACCCGGTTGAAGACCGCGAGCGCGCCGGCGGTGCCGATGGCGCCCAGCACGGTGATGGCCAAGAGGGCCCGCGGGCCGTCCGGATGGTGCAGCACCGTCGTGGGCAGGTCGCCCGTCGCCACGACGAAGGTGCAGGGGATCAGGGCGGTGAGGAGGGAGGCCGTCGTCATCGCGGAGGCGTCCACGGCGCCGAGCTTTTCGCGGGTGACGTTGACGCTGACGCCGTAGCAGGCGGTGGCGAGGACGACGAGGAGGGCGGCGGCCGGGCCGGCGGTGGCGGCGTCGGGACCGTCGCCGTGGCTGCGGGTGGCGAGCAGGGCCGCGCCGACGAGCCCCACGAGCACGCCGATGAGCTGCAACCGGCGGACCGGGCGCCCGAAGGCGATGACAGAGAGCAGGAGGGTCCAAAGCGGGCTCAAGGCGTTCAGCATACCGGCGACCGCGCTCGGGAGTTGGGTTTGGGCCGTCGCAAACAGCGCGGCGGGGATGGTGCTGCCGACAATTCCGACGACAGCGGCCCACCCCCACTGGACCGGGGTCAGGTGCCGCAAGCGACGGTAAAACAGCGCGAGCAACAGCAAGGACGCGCATCCGATGCGCCATGCCGCAAGGTCGATGGGCCTGAGGAGCGCACTTCCGTCGCGTGCGAACAGCCCGACTTTCATCAGAACGAAGCTGGTGCCCCACACGGCGCCGAGCAGCAGAAGCAGCAGCGGGGCTAGTCCGCGGCGGGGAGGGGCCGTGTGCATCGGCCGCAAAGGTACCGCCTGCGCGGAGGGCTTTTGTGATTCATTCGGAAACGGCAGCGCGCTGTCAGGTGTATTTTTGTCCCATGGTCAACGGTTTCAGCATTTTTCCGGCCACGGCGCTCGTCCTGGGCGGACTCGCCATCGGCGGTTGCAGCGGCGGAGATGTGGCGGTACACGAGCACCACGAGGCGGGCGAAACCGCGCATTCGGTGGCGCGGCTCGAAGTAAGTGGGATGATGTGTGCCACGGCCTGCGGTGGGAAAATCAGCAAGGAGCTGCTCGAACTCGAAGGGGTTGCCCACGCGAACATCGATTTCGTCGAAGGGCGCGAGGTAAATTTTGCGGAAGTGGATTTTGA
>CAZMNI010000270.1:0-2257 GCA_964567615.1 uncultured Chryseobacterium sp. | reverse complement strand
GTTCATTTCGGAAAAAATGCCACACAATCCCGCCTATATAAACACATTCCAACCACCCCAACCCGTCCTCGGCCCGGTAGTTTTGAGGCGATGCCCAGAGCTTTTCGTTCCCAAAACCAGTCTCATTTCGAAGAGGCATTGAGCGCATTGCGCCGAGACATCGTTCGCAGGTGTGGATTTGAAATCCAGACCGTCAAAGAATGCCGCATACTCAGCGGTGAGCTCGAAGAATTCGACCGAAGATTCCCGCTGGCCGTCTCTACCATCCGCCGGTTCTTCGGACTCATCCCGAACGGGAGTGAGTTCTCCATCACCACGCTGAATGCACTCGCCCGCTACGCAGACAAACCCGATTTTCACTTCTACCTGGACACCGTTCGAGCAGACCAGTTCGATTTGAAGACCCACGCGTGGGACGCCGCCATTCCCGAACCCTTCATCGATTTGCCGGATTCGCTGCCCGGACTCGTAGATCTCGTGGATTCTGTGCCCTACGCCCGTCCGCGAGGACCGATGATTGCAAAACTGGCGTCCGCAGTGGATGCGCTGTACCGCACTACCGAAACCCCCGAATTCGTTTGGCGCAAGATCAACCGCAGCCCGCGCGGCAGAAGCTTGACCATCGAGGGATTTCCGCCACTTGATGCTCTGGCCGGAAAAGGGCGTGCCATGCTCGAGGATTATTTGGCTTGCTCTACGTTAGAGCGCGACCGCATTTTCGCGGCTACCCTGCTGGCTCAAGGCGATTTGTTCACTGGAAATTTGAAGGCGGCAGTCAAAACCCTGCCACGGACGACAGAAGATTTGCACGGACTGCACCCGGTGGTGCGCGGGCGGTACCTCGGATTGCGCCTGCTGTTGCTCGAAGAGGCTGCCGATGCCGCGCAATACAACACGCTGGCCGAAGAAGTGTCCGCTGCGGTCGCACACGCAGTCCCGAATGGCGAGCACACGCTCGTCCAGCCGCTGTGCCGGCTCGGGTTGTTGTCCACGTCCGATCACCTCCATGCGCGCCTCTGCGATGGCATTGAACATGTGCAACGGAGGCCCGAGCTGTGGATCGAGGCCGCACCGTTCCTGGGTGCACTCCGCCTTGAATGGGCCTGGCTCACCTTCGAATCGGGGCGTTCCGATGCCGCATGGCATCTACTCAAAGCCCTCCGTCCAGGTTGCTTCCCTTTCTTCGAACGGAATACCTCTGCGCTCTACCTGCACACCCTCGCCGCTGCCATCGCCCCGAAAGAAAGCGAGCGAACACACCATGCTGCATGCCGGGAAGAGGCCGCGGCAACGTTGAACTATCCGTGGTTAGAAACCCGTTTGCAGAACCGCATCGAGGCGTGCGCATAATCCGGACGGGATGCCTACTTTCGGCACATGCTGCGGTATCTGTTCGGAGCCTTGGGCCTGGGAGCTGCGTTAGCGGCTGGCGCCCAAAACGACATCTTCGACGCTGCTGAGTTCATGCCGGTGGCACCCGGTTGCACCCGGGTCACGGGGCCTGACACCGGCGAATGCACCCTCCGGTTCATCCATTCCACGGTGTCGACGGCGCTCGTTTGGCCTGCAAGCTGCGCGCGGCATGCGGGAGGTACGCTGCTCCTGTCCCTCGTGGTCGATGACCGCGGCCAAGTGACGGCCGCAGAAGTGCTGCGCAGTCTGCACCCGGACCTCGACCGGGCGGCAGCGACAGCAGCGCTGAAACTGCCTCTCCTTCAGCCAGCTAGTGAAGACGGAAAGCCAGTGAAAGTCCGGATTACCGTGCCCCTGAAACTCACCCCACCTGCTCCGCAACGCCCATGACCGCCCAGCGTTTCCACCTCATTTTGCACCTGCTGCTCGCCCTGTTTCTCGTGGGATCCGGAACCGCGGGGCTCGTGATGTACTTCGCCACGCCGGATACCATGCAGCTTCCAGAAGGCCCTGGAAGGGCGTTTCTCGAGGCAGTCATTGCCACGGGCTGGCTGTACCCGTGGGTCTCGGGCTTCAAGGTGGTGGCCGGTGTTGCATTGGCCGTGCCGCGCACGCGTCCCGTCGCTGTTTTAGCGATTATTCCATACGCAGTCAACATTTTTTTGTGGACCCTATTCAGCAATCCCGCGGACCTGCCGATGGGGGCCATTGTGCTGGTTCTGACGGGCTTGCTTGTACGGGTGCACTGGGCGAGGTTTGCACCCATCCTGCGTGCCTGACGGCCAAATTGCGGGGTGTACGTCGGGCGCCCGCTTTCCTGCCGTTCCTTTGCGCCGGCAAATTT
>CAZMNI010000269.1:0-2272 GCA_964567615.1 uncultured Chryseobacterium sp. | reverse complement strand
AAATGAATGGAGCTACAATCCGGATTCCGCTGTAGCTTCACCGGAATGGACGAAGTACTGACAATCGGGCGGGCAATGCAGGCTGTGGTGGAGTTTCGCGACGCGCGGGATTGGGCGCAGTTTCATGACCCGAAGAACCTCGCTGCTGCACTCGGAATCGAGGCGGCCGAGTTGAACGAGGTGTTTCTGTGGAAGACAACGGAAGGCTCGCGGGAGGTGGACGTCGCACGGGTGCGGGAGGAACTGGCGGATGTATTTGCGTACGCACTGCTTTTGGCCCACACCTTCGGGCTCAATCCGGAGGAAATCGTGCTGGAAAAGGTGGCGAAGAACGCTGAAAAATACCCCGTCGAACGGTAGCGCGGCGTGGCCACGAAGTATACGGACCTGTAAAGCGGGAGGGCATGCTGGTGTATTCGAATACGGTCAAGGGCTTTCTGGCCGACGTCAACGACAACGTGATCGACCTCAAGGTGCGCGATCGGATGCAGGAACGGCTCCAGATGCGGGTGAGTGAGAGCGAGTTTGCGAGTTGGGGCAGCAGTTTGC
The DNA here is from genome assembly GCA_964567615.1 of uncultured Chryseobacterium sp. Classification (GTDB taxonomy): domain Bacteria; phylum Bacteroidota; class Bacteroidia; order Flavobacteriales_D; family Sanyastnellaceae; genus CAMCYM01. The sequence goes on along the minus strand of CAZMNI010000269.1, from coordinate 1,723 downwards.
TTCATGTCGCGAACCCGCTGCGCGACTCGCGGATTCCTGACGACGCCGGGGTTTCCATCGAGTGCCAGCTCCCGCTCAGCAGCAAGCGCATCGACTTCATGCTTTCCGGGTATGACCACCGCGGAACACCGCAGGTGGTCATTATCGAGCTCAAGCAATGGAGCGAAGTGGCTGTCACCGAACAGGATGGCCTCGTGAGGACCTACCTCGGCGGCGGCGAAAGGGCCACCGCTCATCCCAGTTACCAGGCGTGGTCCTATGCCGAGTACCTGAACAACTTCAACGAAACGGTTGCGCAAGAGGGCATCCAGCTTCAACCCTGCGCTTTTGTGCACAACTGCACGGATGACAAGGCGTTGCGGGACGCACGGTATGCACCCTACACCCAGCAGGCACCGGTGTTTTTGAGGCGGGATGTGCCCGCGTTGCGCGGGTATTTGGAGGAGAGCGTACACGCAGGCGATCGCGGTGTGCTGATGGAACGCATCGATCACGGCCGTATCCGGCCGTCCAAATCGCTCGCGGACAGCCTCGTGGGCATGTTGAAGCGTCAGCGTGAGTTCATCTTGCTCGACGAACAAAAGGTCGCTTTCGAACTTGCCCTGTCCGCAATGCGGCGGTGCAAAGCCGATTCTTCAGCCCCAAAGCAGGTCGTGGTGGTGCGCGGCGGGCCCGGGACAGGCAAGTCTGTGGTCGCCATCAACCTCCTCGTGCGCGCACTTGCCGAAGGAAGCAATGCGGCCTATGTGACGAAAAATGCAGCTCCGCGCGATGTCTACCGTGAAAAATTGACCGGCACAGGCGGCGCATTGGCGCGGGCTCGCTACGGTGCCTTGTTCAAGGGCTCCGGTGCCTTCCTCGACTGTGCAGCCGATGAATTCGACATGCTCATCGTCGACGAGGCGCACAGGTTGAACGAGAAGTCTGGACTCTATGCAAACCTCGGCGAGAACCAGGTCAAAGAAATCATCGCCGCTTGCCGTGCCTCTGTCTTCTTCATCGACGAAGACCAACGCATTCACATACAAGACATCGGAAGCGAAGCTGAAATCCGGCGTTGGGCCGCTGAAGCAGGGGCAGAAGTAGTCGATGCCGATTTGCCATCCCAATTCCGCTGCAACGGCGAAGACGGGTATTTGGCCTTCGTGGATCACTTCCTCGGAATCCGGGAAACTGCACATCCCACGCTCACGGGGGTGGACTATGAATTCAAAACCTTCGGTACTCCCGCGGAACTCGATCGCTGGGTGCGCGAAAAAAACACCATTTCAGGCAAAGCCAGGACGGTGGCAGGGTACTGTTGGGACTGGAAAAGCAAGCAAAATGCGGCCGCTTTCGATTTCGATTACCCCGAATTCCAGCGGCAATGGAACCTCAGCGAGGACGGGAATTTGTGGATTTTGAAGCCCGAGAGCATTGACCAAATCGGGTGCATCCACACCTGCCAAGGCCTCGAATGCGACTACATCGGCGTCATCATCGGACCGGATCTCCTGCGCGACCCCCTCACCGGAACCGTGTCCACCCATCCCGAAGCCCGGTCCCGGCAGGATCGTTCCGTATTCGGCTGGAAAAAGCGGCTTGCGGAAAACCCCACCGCTACTCGGAAATTGCTCGATGCCCTGATCAAAAACACCTACCGCACCTTGATGACACGCGGCATGAAGGGCTGCGCCGTTTGCTTTGTGGACCGTTGACCTCATCCCTCGGTCTGTACTTCGGC
>CAZMNI010000268.1:0-2299 GCA_964567615.1 uncultured Chryseobacterium sp. | reverse complement strand
CAGGGACTTCGCTCGCGCTGCTGGGCATGTGGTACTTCATGATCCACGACTGGCCGATGAACATCGGGGGCAAGCCGAGTTTCTCGCTCATCGAGAACCTGCCTGCATTCATTCCCGTCACCTTCGAGTTCTCCGTGTTGTGCGGGGCGCACGGCATGGCCATCACGTACCTGCTGCGCAACGGCACACTGCCGGGATTGCCGGCGACGAATCCAGACCCCCGGACTACGGATGACCGGTTTGTGATGGAAATCCGGACAGAAGACAATGCACTGGACGCAGATGCCCTCGAGGCGGCAATCCAGGGGACGGCGATGGTCGAACTCAGCACGAAAGTTTACGGGTGATGAGGAAGTTATCTATTTTGTTGACGGCTGTGGCAGCGGTGTTCGGCATCGGATGTACGACCGACCCGAACAGCCCCGGTGTGGAGTACATGCCAGACATGTACCGCTCGCCGGCCATCGAGGCGTATGTGGACTATGGGCAAGACCCGTACGATTTCGGAAGCGACGTCGCAGAGGCCCAACGGATGACCCAGTCAGCCCGTGTGCCGGTGGCGGGTACGATTCCGTATGCACCGTCCCAGATGGCTTTCGTGTTGCCCTACGCGTACCCAAATACGCCAGAAGGGTACGAGGCCGCCGGGCTCATGCTCCGGTCACCCATCGACTCAGTGACCGCAGAGATGGTCGAGGAGGGCAAGCAGATCTATGTCCAAATGTGCACGCAGTGCCACGGCGAGCAGGGCAAAGGAGACGGAGCCCTCAGCCGCAACGGCCACATCCAAGGCATTCCGAGCTACAGCGACAAGTTGAAGGATCTTCCAGAAGGAAAGATGTTCCACACGCTGACCTACGGCAAGGGGTTGATGGGCTCGCACGCTTCGCAGCTTTCCCAGCGCCACCGGTGGCTGGTGATCGAGTACATCAAAGTCTTGCAGCAAGGCGGTTCCGTGCCTGCTGCCGGTTCACCCGCGGATTCTACGGCTACGGCCGCGGCCCCCGCACAGACGATGAATAGCTGACCATGGAATTCAAGTTTGAAGGCCGTGTCCGGACGCTCTCGTGGGTCCTCATGGCAATCGGAGCCGTAGCGCTCGTCGGGGGATTCCTGACGGACCACACCGACCACCACCAACGTTGGTGGGCGAACCTGCTGGTCAATAGCTTCTTCTGGTTCAGCATCTCCCTTGCTGGCCTCTTCTTCTACGCCCTCAACTACGCGGTGGAAGCTGCTTGGTCTGCGGTCATCAAGCGGATTTTTGAGGCGGTTTGGCATTTCTTGCCGATCGGTGGAGCGCTGATTGTGGTCATTCTTTTGGCAGGCCAAATGCACTGGCACCACCTCTACCACTGGATGGACCACACCTTGTATCACCCGTACATGGTGGACAACGGCAGTGGCATGGAGTACGTAGATGAGGCGGTCCAGGGGGCAGTCGAGAACCCGAATTACGATCACATCATCGCGAAGAAGGCGGCGTATTTCGCCGCGCCTTTCTTCTGGTTCCGGACGTTGGCCTATTTGGCGACCTTCTTCATCTTCGCGCGTTTGTTCCGCAAGTGGTCGCTTGAAGAGGACCGCGCTCCGAGTTTGGACCTCCACTACAAGCAGTTCCGCAGAGGTGCGCTGTTCCTGGTGTTCTTTGCGGTGTTCAGCTCGACGTTGTCGTGGGACTGGATCATGTCCATCGACACGCACTGGTTCAGCACGCTGTTCGGATGGTACGTGTTCAGTGGCATGTGGGTGAGCCTCATGATCTTCACGAACGTGCTGTTGATCTGGCTGCGTTCGAAGGGCTACTACCAGGAAGTGACCTCCAGCCACATGCACGATTTGGCCAAATGGATGTTCGCCATCTCCATGCTGTGGAGCTACCTCTGGGTGAGTCAGTTCTTGCTCATTTGGTACTCGAACATCCCCGAAGAAGTTACCTACTACGTGACGCGGTTCTTCACGGATTACAAGTGGCCATTCATCACCATGTTCTTCGTGAACTTCGCTGTTCCGTTTTACACCTTGATCGCCCGGGACACGAAGCGCAACGTGAAATTCGTGGTGCCGGTGGCGATCCTGATCTTCCTGGGGCACTTTGTGGATGTATATCTGCTTGTCATCCCCGGAACCCTGTTTGACCACAACGAATTTGGCATCTTTGAAGTGGGATTGTTCCTCGGTTTCCTCGGCCTCTTCGTCCATGTCGTCCTTCGGGCGCTGGCGAAGGCACCGCTGGTCCCGGTCAACCACCCGATGCTGCAAGAATCGAAGGACCTCCACTACTGATGAAACTGCTCAT
>CAZMNI010000267.1:0-2320 GCA_964567615.1 uncultured Chryseobacterium sp. | reverse complement strand
TGGCCTCTGTGGGAGGTCTTCATCCGCAGCCGCCAAGGGCTGAGTCACCGCCATGTGGGTAGCCTGCATGCCGCTGACGCGGAAATGGCCCTGAGCCACGCGCGCGACGTGTACACCCGACGGCAGGAAGGCACGAGCATTTGGGTCGTCCCTGCCTCCGCCATCGCCGCGTCTTCCCCCGGAGAGAAGGACATCCTGTTCGACCCTTCGGACGACAAGGTCTACCGCCACCCGACGTTTTACGAGCTGCCGGACGAGGTCCGCAACATGTGATGACCGCTGCAGAACACGCGGCGTGGTTGATGCGGTGGGGTGATGATGCCCTCGTCCTCGGCCAACGGTTAGGGGAATGGTGTGGCCACGGTCCCGTCTTGGAAGAAGACATTGCCCTGACGAACCTCGCCCTCGACCTCGTAGGCCAAGCCCGCTGGCTCCTCACCCGGGCCGGCGAACTCGAAGGCCTCGGCCGGACAGAAGACGACCTTGCGTTCTTTCGCACGGACCGTGAATTCCGCAACCACTTGCTCGTCGAGCAACCGAATGGGGATTTCGCCCAAACCCTCGTTCGCCACCTCCTTTATGTTGAATTTGCCGTACGCAAGGCCGAAGCGGTAGCCGCTGGCACATTCGACGCCGCCACGTCCGCATTCGCCCGCAAGGCAGCAACGGAACTCAAGTACCATGTGGCACACGCCCGGGAATGGGTCGTCCGACTCGGTGACGGAACCGAAGAAAGCCACCGCCGCACGGCACAGGCCCTGGACCGGCTCAGCCCGTGGTGCGGTGAACTGTTCGAAGACGACTTGCTGGACCGTGCCGCGGCAGCAAGCGGCCTGTGTCCACTTCCCTCCTCGCTTTTTTCCGCGTGGCAGGCCGCTGTAGGAAATTGTTTGGAGGAGGCGGGACTCGGTGCACCAGATTTTACCGCGCGGCAACGCGGCGGAAAACAAGGCCACCACACGGAGCATCTCAGCTACCTCCTTGCAGAAATGCAGGTACTTCAACGGACCTATCCCGGAGCAACGTGGTGACAAGGGCCGAGTTAGAGCGCGTACTTGCTGAAGTTCCCGATCCGGAATTGCCTTTTCTCTCCATTGCAGAACTCGGCATGATCGGGAACATCGCAACCGATGAGCAGGGGACCTTCACCGTGGAACTGCTCCCGACCTACCTCGGTTGTCCCGCATCCGATGTCATCCTGGACAGCGTCAAATCGGCCGTTGCTCCCTGGGGCAGCGCCGTGAACGTGGCTTGGGTGGGGACGCCCGTTTGGAGTACCGACCGCATCGGCGCGGAAGCCCGGGAAAAAATGCGCATACACGGCATTGCCCCGCCTGAAGGCACCACGGCCGATCGGAGATTCCTCACGGGAGCCTCTACCTCCGTCGCCTGTCCTCGCTGCCGCAGCCGCGAAACGCGCTTGGTGAGTCCCTTCGGTTCCACAGCCTGCAAAGCCCACTTTGCGTGCACCGCTTGCGGTGAACCTTTCGACCACTTCAAGTGCATTTGAAGTGAAACCTATGGAGGACATGTCGCGTACCTCGGGGCATGTTTTCATTGATTTCTCTCACCATCAAAGTCTCGGTTGCTGAAATTGTCAAGGAGTTTAAATCCTTGCGCAATCGGCCGATGACCCCTGAAGCGTGGCAGCTGGAGGCACAGGAGTTTTACAACGGAAGTGCCCGGAATTTCATCGAAACGCTGCGGAAATTCACCCAGGACCAACCGCTCGATTCGCGCTCGTTCCGATACGAACTCGCGCTTTGTTTGACCAGTCCCTATGCACGTTTTGCAAAACGAAATCGCGCCATTCTCACACAACTCGGAATGGACTATCGCGTGAATGAACTTTCTATTCTGCACCGACAAATCCAGAAGCTGCGGAGGAGGATGTTCTTCGGCAAATGCTCAGCGAACGAAGCGAAAAACCGCTTACGCGAAATCGGTCGCACCGCAGGTGCGAACATGATGCCGTGGCTCCACGGTCAAGGATTCATCGGTCTGCAGCACTGAACTGTGCCTCTACGAGGCGGCTGTACACCCCACCTGCGGCGTAGAGCTCCTCGTGGGTTCCGGACTCTACGAGCTCCCCGGCATCGAGCACGAAGATGCGGTCGGCGTTGCGGACCGTGCTCAACCGGTGGGCAACGACCAGCGAGGTCCGACCGCGCGTGATGCGCTCTGTGGCTTGCTGGATCAGTTGCTCGCTCTCAGAATCGATGGAAGCCGTGGCCTCGTCGAGCACGAGTACGGCCGGATGCACCACGGATGCGCGGAGGAAGGCGACGAGTTGGCGTTGGCCCACGCTGAGCATCGCGCC
>CAZMNI010000266.1:0-2339 GCA_964567615.1 uncultured Chryseobacterium sp. | reverse complement strand
GCCGCGTCCTCTCGCCGTGCAACGGCGCCTCATCCCTGCAAGCGGCGAAGCCGCGCCCTCACCTCACCCCCGCATACCGCTCCACCACAGCCTCGTCCACAGCCGCCCCGCGCGGGGTTAGAATGACAAGCCGTTCAACGACGTTGCGCAGTTCGCGGATGTTGCCCGTCCAATTTGCGGCCCGCAGCCGGTCTAAAGCGCCGTCGGTGATTTCGGGCACCGCCATGCCGTAGCCGTCGCACACCAAGCGCATGAAGTGCCGGACGAGTAGTGGGATGTCGTCGCGGCGGTCGTTGAGGTCGGGCACGTGGAGCGGAATGACCGCGAGGCGGTGGTAGAGGTCTTCGCGGAAGCGGCCGGCATCGATTTCCGCGCGGAGGTCCTTGTTCGTGGCGGCGACGACGCGCACGTCCACGGCGAAGTCCTTGTCACCGCCGACGCGGGAGATGCGGTTTTCTTGGAGTGCGCGGAGGACTTTTGCTTGGGCAGCATGGCCCATGTCGCCGATTTCGTCGAGGAAAAGGGTGCCGCCTTCCGCCTGCTCAAATTTCCCGCGGTGCTGCTTGACTGCGCTTGTGAAGGCACCTTTCTCGTGGCCAAAAAGTTCACTCTCAATCAGCTCAGACGGGATTGCCGCGCAGTTGACCTCCACGAAGGGGCCAGAGGCGCGGCGGCTGGCCGCATGGAGGCGGCGCGCAATGAGTTCCTTGCCGGTGCCGTTGCCGCCGGTGATGAGCACACGGGCTTCGGTGGGGGCGACTTGATCAACCATCGCCACGAGCTCGCGCAAGGCCGGACTTTCGCCGACGATACCGCCGGTGGCCTGTTCTCCGGCGGAGCGGCTCAACCGCACCGTCTCGCGGACGAGGGCGTCTTGGGCCAACGCGTTGCGCATGGTGACAAGGATGCGGTTGAGGTCGAGGGGTTTGGCAATGAAATCAAACGCCCCTTTCCGGATGGACTCCACGGCGGTTTCGATCGTCCCGTGCCCGCTGATCATGACCACGGGCGTCGCCACCCCCCGCCCGCGCAGCAGCTCGAGCACGTCAATGCCGTCCACCCCGGGCATTTTCACGTCGCAAAACACCAAATCGTACGGCTTCGCGCTCGCCGCCGCAACCCCTTCCCGCCCGTCCGCCGCCTCGTCCACCTTGTGCCCTTCGTACTCGAGGATTTCCCGCAAACTCGCGCGAATCGGCGCCTCGTCGTCAATGATCAAAATCCGAGCCATGCCCCTAAGGTCGGCCAGAATCCCGGCTCACCACCGCGTGTCCTTGCAAACGCTCCTCCACCAACCCCTCGCGGAGGGCGAACGGGGAGCAAACGACCCGCACATCCTCTCCGGCGGCGGCATCCATCCAACCGAGCACCGTCGTGACGAGGGCGCCGGAGATGGGCATGAAGTCGACCCGGTCGGGCGCCATTCCGGGCATGCGCAGGCGTTCGAGGGCGGTTTGGGTCAAGACCCGATCCACCACCTGCGCGAATTGCTGGCGGCCCACCTCCCGCGCCACCCGGTGCCCGCCCACTTCGCACGCCCCGGCGGCACAATCCGCGAAGGTGTCAAACGACCCCGCCGCGCCCAGCAACACCTGCGGCCGGTGCGCCTCGATCAACGCCCGGATCGGCTCCATCAACTCCGCAAGGAACGGCGCTAACCGCCGCGCCCCCGCCTCCCCCAGCGGATCCCCCGGCGCCGCGATGGCCGCCACGCGGCCCACTCCCGCGTCCGTACTCACCGACCCCAGCGGCGCCCCCCGATCGCTCCACACAATGGCCTCCACGCTCCCCCCCCCGATGTCCAGCGTCAGGACGCGCTCGCCCGCGGCGGGTTCGTACGCGGCCGACGCCCCGAGGTGGATCAGCCGCGCCTCTTCCCCCCCATCGATCACCCGCAACTCCATCCCCCACTGCCCACGCGTCCGCTCGACGAACTCCGCCCCGTTCGCGGCGCCCCGCAACGCGCTCGTCCCCACCACCACCACCTCACCCACCCCCAAATTCCGCGCACACTCCCGCATCACCCCCAACGCATCCAGCCCCCGCGCAAACCGCTCCGGCGTAATCATACCCGCCTTGAACCCGCCCGCCCCCAACCGCACCGGCAGCCGCAGCCGAAAACACTCCCGCCACCGCCTGCCCCCCTCCCCTTCGACCCCTTCAGGCAGCACATCGACCACGAGCATCGTAAACGTGTTCGTGCCGCAATCGATTGCCGCGAGGCGTTCTGGGCGTGCCAAATTCAAAAAATCAAAATCCCTCGTGCCGAAGGTAACGCGGCTTGACCGCCAAACAGGGATGAGGGTGGAGGGATGAGGGTGGAGGGATGAGACGACGCT
>CAZMNI010000265.1:0-2358 GCA_964567615.1 uncultured Chryseobacterium sp. | reverse complement strand
ACCGAGAGCACTTCGCGGAACTGCACTCCGGGGCCGGAGCGGGCGGGGACCAGGACCGTGCCGTCGGGGTTGAGGACGGGGTCTGACTTTTGGAGCTGGACGTCGTGGTCGTAGAGGAGCGTGGCACTGACCGTGGTCGTCAGGATCGAGTTGACCTTCAAGGTGAGCAAGTGGTCCATGAAGACGTCCACGTTCTGCGGGTCCTTCAAAAAGTTGCTGAACAGGTCCATGCGCACGGCGTACGTGACGTTTTCAACCACCGGCGTGGTCCACGCCCACTTCAGGTAGCCGCCGATTTCGTTCCGCGCGCGCAGGCCCGGTTCGACCCCGAACGCCCCGACCGCAGACAGCGCCGTGTCGAGGACCCACGTGGCTTTGAAGGTCAGCGGCGCCACGAACAGCGACAGGTTGCCGGTGGGCTGCTTGTAGTCGATGCCGGCAGCGAAGACGCCGTAGCCGGGCGCCATCCACCGGGAGAGGACGACGTCGCGATTGGGCAAGCCGTTCACGAGCTGAAAACCCGGGGCGAACTGCGAGCGGAAGCTGCCCATGAACGTGGCGAACCCGTGCGGCAGGATGCGCACGCCCACCTTCGAAGCGAGTTCCACGCGGTCGTCGGTTTTCAGCAGCACGCGCTCCTCTGGGCGGCTTTGCAGGCCGTAGGCCAAATGCACTTCGGAATCCCACCCGAACCTTCCGCGGTCGAGGCCCCAGGTGCGGTCGAGCTTCGTGAGGATGGAGAGGTTGTTTTGGCCACCCGCCGCCCACTGGTGCAGGTACACCTGGCTGAACTGGAAGAGCAGCCGCCCTTCGCCGGACACGACGGTGGAATCGAGGTCCGTGGCCGGAGCCGGGGCCGCCCGCAGCGCCCGTTCTTCGTCGGCGGAGAGCGTGGGGCCCGGCTGAGCCAGCGCGGTTGCCGCGGCGCACACCAGCGCCAGCAGTGCGAGGCGTTTGCGGTTTAAGAGTTTGGTTATCAGAAAATTAACCTCTTTCATCAGCGCGGCAAAGGTACGACCCGCGCCACGAATCCGTCCGTGCCGGGCCGTTCGATGGCTACATACACCGTGCCATCGCGCCCGCGGACCACGCTGCGCACGCGGCCCACGCCGTCGAGCAGCCGCTCGCGCCCGACGACTTGTTCGCCGTCAAGTTTCAGCAATTCAAGGTATTCAAACCGCAGCGATCCCACGAGCAGTGCGCCCTGCCACGCGTCCGGCCAGCCGCCGCCGGCGATGAAGGTCATGCCGCACGGGCCGATGCTGGGGAGCCAGTAATGCAGGGGCGTGCGGACGCCGGGCAGCGTGGTGAACTCGCTGATTTCCGTGCCGTTGTAGTTGCGGCCGTACGTGGTGCGCGGCCAGCCGCAGTCGCCGCCTGCCACGGGGATGTTGATTTCGTCGCCGCCCTTCGGCCCGTGTTCGTGGGTCCAAACGGCCCCCGTCCCCGGGTGGACGGTCAGGCCTTGGGGGTTGCGGTGGCCGCGGGAATAGGTGGACAGCGGCCGGCCGTCGGCCCCTTTCCAGGGGTTGTCCTGCGGGATGCGGCCGTCGGGGAAGAGCCGATGCACCTTGCCCGGCCCTGCCGCCGAGTCCGCCGGGAAGCGGTCCTCCTCGCCCCGGTCGCCCACGGTCAAGTAGAGGTACCCTGCGCCGTCGAAGGCGATGCGGCCGCCGTAGTGGTGCCGGTTGCGGCTCCACGGCTCTGCGACGAACAGTTCTTCGAATCCGTCGATGCGCCGCGCACCGGCGTTCCAGCGGCCGCGACCCAGCGCCGTGGTCGAAAGCCGGTCGTCGTCCGGATGCACCTTGCTCCAGGTGAGGTAGACCCAAACCGCACCCGCACCCTCCCACACGGCCACATCCGTAAAACCACCCTGTCCGCGCGCCATCACGTCCCGCGGCACGCCCTCCACCGCCCGCACCACCCCGTCCACGGCATGCACCAACCTTCCCGGACGCTCCATCACCAGCAGCGACCCATCCGGCAACTCGGCTACCCCGAAAGGCACCTCCAACCCCGCCACGAGCGTGTCCAGCCGCACGCCTCCCGCATCCCCCGACCCGATGGCCGCCACATGCCCACCCGGTACATCCATCACCCACGCGGCAAGCGCATCCACCTCCTCCGCGGTCAACACCCCTCCAAACCCGGCCATGCCCTCCTCCGCAATCCCCTCCGCAATCGACCGCCGGACCTCCTCCGCCGACCCACCGTACATCCAGTCCGTCCGGTTCCGAAACTCGCGTCCACCCGCTCCGTGGCAGCCGGCGCAATGTTCGGCGTAGAGCGCTGCAGACCGGTCGGGGCCTCCGCTGAGCAGGGTGGAGGAGTGGAGGAGGAGGGAGAGGAGCATTT
>CAZMNI010000264.1:0-2370 GCA_964567615.1 uncultured Chryseobacterium sp. | reverse complement strand
GCGGCGGCGAGGTCGGTGCCCGGGTCAAGGAGGAGGGCACGGGTGCTGAGCGGGTGATCCGCCGGGAGCGCCCGTCCGAGGACCACGGGGCGGGGTTGCCTTCCGGCGACCGCCCGCGCATCGAGCTGTGGTGCGTCGATGACCGCAGTCAGGCCGCCCACGAGGATGGCATCTTCCCACGTGCGCCAGGCATGGCTGAGGAGCCGCGTGTGCGGCGCAGAGATGGCGGTTCCGCCCGTCCCAGGCAGCGCTCCACCCGGTTCGCGCAGGTCCACGAATCCATCAGCGGTTTGGGCCCACTTGAGCACAACAAAGGGGCGGCCCTCGTTTCGAACGGTCTCAAAGCGCCTCAGCTGATGGGAAACCGCACGGGCAACGGCGGACAAAGGCGGAGCAAGAATCACCTCAATTCCGGCGGCTTCCAGCACGGCACAGCCACGGCCATTCACGCGCGGATCGCAGTCCATCCGGCCCACGACGACCCGCCCGACCCCCTCCGCTACCAGCCGATTTGCACAAGGCGGCGTACGTCCGTGGTGGCTGCAGGGCTCCAAGGTCACGTAGGCAGTGCAACCTCGGACTGCATGCCGGTCGGACTGCCGGACCGCCTCGAGCGCCCGCACTTCAGCGTGCGCCTCGCCGGCCCTCTGGTGCCAGCCCTCCCCGAGGATGCGCCCTTCCGCCACCAACACGCAGCCTACCCGCGGATTGGGCTCTGTCCAGCCGCGCCCGCGCTCGGCGATTTCGAACGCACGTCCTAAAAATTCCGCATCCGTGGGCGTAAACTCAGCCATGTACGAATGGACTCCCGGTAGCTACGCGCAGGGTGTTGCTGAGCAGCATGGCAATGGTCATCGGACCTACCCCTCCGGGAACCGGGGTGATGGCGCGGCATCGGGGCGCTACAGCAGCGAAGTCCACGTCCCCGCAGAGCCGGTAACCGGAGCGCCGAGAGGCATCTTCGACCCGGTTGATGCCCACATCCAGCACAACAGCACCTTCTCGGATCCAATCCCCTTGGATCCATTCAGGCCGGCCGATGGCGGCTACGACGAGGTCGCAGGTCCGCAGCACGTCCGGAAGGTCCCTGGTCTTGCTGTGACACAGCGTCACCGTGCAGTTGCCCGGGTCAGCGTTGCGTCCGAGCAGCATGGCTGTCGGAGTCCCTACGATGTTGCTCCGGCCCACAACTGCCGCATGCATTCCGGAGGTCGAGATGCCGTATCGACGCAGGAGTTCGATGAGCCCTGCGGGGGTGGCAGGCAGCAAGCCCGGTAGCCCCAAAGCCATGCGCCCGGCGTGTTCGGGATGGAATCCGTCTACGTCTTTTGAAGGGGCAATGGCCAGCAGGACACGGTCTGCGTTGATGTGGGAGGGGAGTGGGAGTTGAACAATGAAGCCGTCGATGGAGGCATCGTCGTTGAGGGCGGCGATTTCGTCGAGCAGAGCGTGCTCCCGGATGTCGGCAGGCAATTCGATCAAGGTTGAGTCGAAGCCGACCCGGGCGCATGCCTTGACTTTGTTTGTTACGTAGGCTCTGCTCGCCGGGTGGTCTCCGACCAGCACGGCAGCCAAATGCGGTCTGCGGTGCCCCGCTTCCACCCGCACCCCCACCGCTGCGTGGAGTTCGGCTTCAATGGTGTTTGCGGTGGCACGGCCGTCGAGGAGGATCATGGGAATCAGCGGCGCGGGAGTGAAAGTCCGGCTGCGCGGCTGCGTTGGCCGCCGGCCCCTTTCGTCATGAGCTGCATCATCTTGCGCATGTCCTCGAACTGCTTGAGCAGCCGATTGATGTCGTTGATTTCCGTTCCAGAACCGCGGGCGATGCGCTTTTTCCGGCTGGCATCGATGAGATCGGGTTTTGCACGCTCTTCCGGAGTCATCGACTGGATGATGCACTCGACCCGTTTGAAGGTGTTTTCATCAAAATCGATGTCCTTGATAACCGATGACATACCCGGAACCAAGCTCATCAATTCCTTGACGTTTCCCATTTTCTTCAGCTGTTGGATCTGCGTGAGAAAGTCCTCGAGGTCGAACTTGTTCTTCCGGATCTTCGCTTCGAGGCGTTCTGCCTCGGCGTCGTCCATGACCTGCTGGGCCCGCTCGACGAGCGATACGACGTCGCCCATGCCCAAGATCCGGCTGGCCATGCGGTCCGGGTGGAACACTTCCAGCGCCTCGATTTTCTCGCCCACCCCTACGAACTTGATGGGCTTGCCGATGGTGGAGTAGAGGGCGAGGGCGGCACCGCCGCGGGTGTCGCCGTCCAGTTTGGTCAAAATCACCCCGGTAATTCCGAGGCGCTCGTTGCAGGCAGCGGCCGTGCGGACGGCATCTTGACCGGTCATGGCATCGACCGTAAGCAGG
>CAZMNI010000263.1:0-2399 GCA_964567615.1 uncultured Chryseobacterium sp. | reverse complement strand
CTGATGGCGATCAGCAACAGGGGAACCAGGATCGGTAAAAAAGAACGGCCCAAACTGGCATCACCCGTTGTGATGATTTCAAGTGTTTCTTCTTCAGTTGTCTCCACTTTTGCAGCGATGCGGGAGCTGAACCACCAGGCCACGATGGCCAGGGGAATGGACATCAGCAATCCAATTCCGATCACAGTACCCAAATGTTCTTTGAGGCCGAGGTTGGCTGCACCGGCAATGCTTCCCGGATGCGGCGGCAGCAAGGTATGCGTGATGTACAAACCACTGGCAAGTCCGCATACAATGGCTGCATGCCTTTGCCCGCTCTTCTTCGCGGCTTGCGGCCGTTTTCTCCTCTTCCTCATCCCCGTACGTGCTCAGACCGAAGGCCTCAGACCCCTCGAGCAGGCCCAGCGCACTTCCCCAAGCGACCAGCCGTCCGCCGCGCTCAATCCATCCGGCGAGTTCATCGGTGCAGTCCCCCCGAAGCGCCCGATAGCGACCGGAGGGAAGAAGCACAACATCGAACGCATCCCATCCACCGCGGCACAAATCGCTGGTGTTCACCCGGTGCACGGGATACTTGAGTTCGTGCTCGAGGTGCCACCACGCTGCACCGGCCGCTAGAGGAGACACGTCAGGGCCCCACGCCAGGGCGATGGAAGGCGCCGGTATCCAGCGCAACGCGTCCGAGCCCAAATCCGCCCCGCTCTCGGACCGTCCGCTGCGCAGCGCCACTACCCCCGAAACGCCCGCAGACCGAACAACCTCGGCGAGTTCGCGTTGCACCTCCCGGTCCGGAGCATCTGACGCGAGGACGACCAGAGTCCCTCGGGGAAATGCTGTGTTCCCAGAAGTGAACGGCTTGTCCGCTACCCGCACCGGCAGCCCAGCCGCAAGGGCCCCTGCTAAGAACCGCGAGGAGGCCATCCCATCCGGCCGGACCGCCCAACCGATGCCCGACTCCACAGTTGCGGGAGGCGCAGGCGTCCATTCCGGCCAACCCGCTCGCCCCACATCCGAGGTTACGGCAAAGGCCCGCAGGTCCCAGGCATAGGGCAAGCTCCACGCCGTGATGTCGTACGTCACCGAATCGCTCACGACGGGAGCTGGATCGAACAGCACCTGCAAAAGCGTCGCCCCGGGCTGAACAGCCGGTACGAAGAGGTCCCCGTCTGCCGGCACCACCTGTGCCGCGGCTGCGTCGTCGTACGACCACGCGGCCCATGGCTTTTTCGGAGCAGCCCCACTGTACCGGTAGCTCGAGAAGCCATGTTGGGCAAGAAAGGCCGCAAGTCCATCTAAAGAAGCCCGGTCATTTTCGGCAGCCGGCAACACATATCCCGCATAGGGGCCCCAGGGATCTTTGAGGTTTGAAGCGCACGCGCGTGCAAATTCATCGACCAATTTTCCGGACAACCGAGCCGCTGTCTCCACCGCCGCCAAACTCGCCACCACATGGTTCGCCACCCGGTCCGCTAGAGTCAAAACAGTGCCGTTTTCTAATTCCAACGCAAGCCCAGCCCCGTAGCTGCCCCCTTGCTCGTACGTCATTCCGATGGCACCGAGGTAGGTCGGATACGTATCGCCGTAACTCGGATAAAACAGATCGAAGGTTTCCCGGGTGAAGTAGCGTTCTCCGCGCGCGTCGAATGCACTGGCCGTGGTGCGCCCGATTTCGTCTTGAAACGCACGTTGCCACGGAGAAATGGCTGCATGGTAAGGCTCTGCCGCCGGAGGGAAATAATACGGCGATTCTCCACCCATCTCATGGAAATCACAGTGCACATGGGGCATCCAGGCGGCATACGCCAAACGCCGTGCACGGCTTTCTGGCTGGGTCAACCACGCCCAGTCGCGATTCAAATCGAACAGGTAGTGGTTCAACCGACCGCCTGGCCAGGGCTCATCGTGCTCCGCCGTCGATCCGAGCACATCCGGCGTGACGCCCGCCACCTCGGTATACCAGCGGGCATACTTCTCGTGTCCATCTGGATTCAGGCAGGGATCGAGGATCACCACCACCCGGTCCAGCCATCCGTCCACTTCCTTGCCCCCAGCGACCAGGGAATGCGCGACTTCCAGGGCTGCTTCCGTGCAGGCTGCCTCGTTTCCGTGGACCCCGTAACTCAACCACACCAGTGCAATGTCTGCAACGTCCGCCTCAGGAACCTCGCCGCGGAACCGGGCGCGATTTGCCGCTTGAATGCGGTCAATCCGGGCCATGTTGCGCTCCGATGCGATGACGAAGTACTCGAGCGGCCGCCCTTCCCAGGTCGTTCCGTACGACCGGACCTGCATGCGGGCCGTAGCAGCATCCAGGGCATGCAAGTAGGAGAGGGCCTCGTGGTGCGGCGTGAATCGCTGGGTCCAAGCGGGGAAGTAGGCGGCTGGAGCTTGGATTTGGC
>CAZMNI010000262.1:0-2405 GCA_964567615.1 uncultured Chryseobacterium sp. | reverse complement strand
GTCGAAACCGGCGCGCGGCTCGGCCTCCCGGTCATCTTCAAGGCCTCGTACCGCAAGGCAAACCGCTCGCGCATCGACAGTTTCACGGGCATCGGCGACGAGGCGGGCCTCGAAATCCTGCGCCGCGTCTCCGAGCGGTTCGAGGTGCCCGTCACCACGGACATCCATTCGGCGGAAGAGGCAGCGCTCGCGGCACCCTACGTGGACATCCTGCAGATTCCGGCGTTTCTCTGCCGCCAAACCGACCTCCTGCTCGCCGCCGCCGCGACGGACCGCATCGTCAACATCAAGAAGGGCCAATTCGTCGCACCGGAAGCCATGCGCTTTGCGGTGGACAAGGTGAAGGAGGGGGGCAATCCGCACGTTTGGCTCACGGAACGCGGCACGATGTTCGGCTACACGGACCTCGTCGTGGACGTCCGCGGCATCCCGACCATGCGGGCCTTCGCGCCCGTCATCGCCGACGTGACGCACAGCTTGCAGCAGCCCAACTCCTCCTCCGGCGTCACCGGCGGGCGGCCCGAGCTCATCGCCACGGTCGCCGCGGCCTGTGTCGCCGCCGGGGCCGACGGGGTGTTCGTGGAAACGCACCCGGACCCGTCGTGCGCGCTGTCGGACGGCGCGAACATGCTGCCGCTCGACCTCTTCCCGGCCCTCCTCGAGCGGCTCGTGCGGGTCTTTGACGCTGTCAGGAGCTGAAGATGAGGAGGTTGAGGTTGAGATTGAGTTTGAGGTTGAGATTGGGGTTGAGGTTGGGGACGGGGTTGGGGTTGGGGGCGGGGTTGAGGTTGGGGTTGAGGTTGGGGGTGGGGTTGGGGGTGGGGTTGGGGGCGGTGTGCGGGACGGTGTGGGGGACGGTGTGGGGGCAGGATACGGTGCGGGTGGCGGTGCTGGGTGGGGCGTACGACGATCGGGCGGCGGCGCTGGTGGCCGCGTCCGGTGGGGGCGTGCACGTGTTGGGCACGTCGAACAGCGCGGAAGGGGGGTGGAATGAGCTGTTCGTGGCGCGGCTCGATGCGGCGGGCGAACTGGTGCGGATGCAGACGTACCCCGTGCCGCCGTTTGCGCAGTGCGTCGGGGGATGGGAAGGGGAGGGAGGCCGGGTGTGGGCGGCGCTGGTGCATCCGTCGGAGGGGGGCTATGGGGTGGTTTGGCAGGCGGTGGAGGCGGACGGGCAGCCGGGGCCGCAGGCGGGGTATGCGACAGGGGGGTGGGAGGTGCCGGCGGCTGCCGCGGGCGGCCCGGGCGGGGCGGTGACGGCGTTGACCACGTATGGCTCCGGGCTGGGCGATGTGGGGCTGCTCTTCCACGGAGCCGCCGGCCCCCAAACTTCCACCGACGCCCCCTGGACCGCCTCAGCACCCACAACGGAAGAGGTGGCTGCGGACGTGGCCCTCTTCGACGGAACGGCCTACCTCGCGTTCACCCGCCACGCCGCCGATCCGGCCGATGCGCTTGCGGCGGTCGCCCTCGTGGACACGGCCACGGGCGCCTCGGTCACCTGGTCGTCTCCGGTGGCCGGCACGGTGGCCGAGGCCGTCGACGCCGGGCCGTCCGGGGCGGTGGTGCTGATGACGCGCCGCCTCCCGCCCGCCGACCCGACCGACCCGGCCTCGCCGGCGACCTTCCGGCTCGCCATGGCCCGGCTCGCCCCGGACGGTACACAACTCTGGTTCACCACGCTTCCGGCGGGCGGCGACATGGAGGGCCGGGCGGTGGTTTGGACGGTGGACGGGGCGCAATACGCCACGGCCGCCGTGACTTCTGCCTACGGCCTCGGCGGCCCGGAAGTCCTCTATTCGCGGTTCAACGGCGCAGGCAGCTGGGGCGGCGGTCCCACCTTCGGCACACCGGACGCGGACACCCCCGTGGACGTCGTGCGGACGCCTGACGGTGCGGTTTGGATCGCGGCCACCTCCGACGGCTACGGCAACGGCCGCGACGACATCGCGGTCTACCGCCTCCCCACGCCCGACCTCGGCACCCCCGAGCTCGACGTGCACCTCCACCTCACCGACGGCACGGTGGGCCTCCCCGCCTCCCCGCCTCCCGCGCCCGCCGCCCTCCACCCCAACCCCACGCGCGGCCCCGCCCACGGCCTCCCCGCCGGCGCCCCCTGGCGCCTCCTCGACCTCGCCGGCCGCCCCCTCCGCACCGGCACCGGGCCCTCCCTCGACCTCACGGGCCTCCCCCCCGGTCCTTACCTCGTCGTGCCCGACGGGTCCGGCACGAACCTTGCCCCCTTCCCCCCACACCGCATCCTCCTCGTCGAATGACCCGCTCCCACCTCGCCCTGCTCGCCGGCGCCCTCCTCGCACTGAGCGCCTGCTTCGTCCCGCTGTCCAAACGCCCCCCCTTCCAACCCCAACCCCGTCCTCAACCTCAATCTCACACTCACCCTCACA
>CAZMNI010000261.1:0-2435 GCA_964567615.1 uncultured Chryseobacterium sp. | reverse complement strand
GTCCTCTCTTCGCTGGCCACGTGGGGGGTCTTCCGGTGGCGGAAGTGGTTGTAAGAACGTATCGATGAAAATCATATCACTTTTTGTTGCGGCGGCCTTCGCATGCTCAGGTCCGCTCGCTGCCCAAACCCTTCCCGCCGACTGGGCCTGGTTCCGCGCGGGAAACACCGGCGTAGCGGGCGAAGAACATGTCTTTCTGACAAGTGATCCTGCGGGCAATGTCTGGACATGTGGACGCTCCATCTTGTTTGTCTCGGAAGGCAGTGTGGTCCGTTGGGATCCGGAGGGCGTATTTACGTGTTGGAGCGATTTTGAAGGATACCTGCCCGGTTCACGGGTGACGGGCGCGGCCCCATCCGGAGATGGAACCGTATGGGTGGGTACCGACGCTGGTTTGGCTCACGGCGATGGTGAGGTATGGAGCCACTATACCACCGCAAATTCGCCCCTGCCTTCCGATCACATCCGCAGCGTTGCCCTTGGACCTTCGGGATTGCTTTGGTGCTCATTTTACGAAACAAACATGAACATCGGCGGCATCGCCTCGTTCGACGGGACGGTGTGGTCCGTGTATACCCCGAGCAATTCTGGCCTCCCGGACCATACATGCCGCAAGGTGCTGCCGGGTCTGAACGGCGAAGTGTGGGTGGTAACGGACCTCGCCGTAACCCGATTCTACCAAGGTGCGTGGGAGGTATACGACTGGAACAACAGCCCGATTGCAGGCTGGGGGATTACCGAAGCGACCCTTGATGACGAAGGGAGACTGCATGTGGTCACCGGAGGCTGGGCTCCTTCGGACGAAGTAGCGGTGCACGACGGATCCGGTTGGAGTACCGTCGAGCCGTCCGAAGCTCCGTGGCAAGCGGGCATGACGCTGCTTGACGTCTTCCACCGGGGAGGGCGGTCCGTTTATACTGCTTCCGGTTCACAAGGGCTTGGCGTGATCACAGTGGAAACCGATGGTACCTGGGCATTCCATCCGGCAGGCGATATCCTCTTCGATGTCCACATCGATGCTGCTGGGCGCTTCCTTGCTTCTGGCATGAGCAGCGTCAGCGTATTGACCGACACCGGGTGGATGGACTTTACGCGCTACAACGCAGGATTGGCGGAGGATTTGAGCCAAAACATCCTCATTGACAACGCGAATCGCTTCTGGGCAGCCAATGGAAACGGCGGCGCACAGGTGTTCGACTGTCCCCGGTGGGAGAGCTATGGCCCACTGAATCAAGGCCTGTTTCCATCGCCCCAAACCCTCTCGACCGTCGGCTCCGCGTTGTGCGAGGACAGCGAGGGCAACGTTTGGTTCGCCTACAACAGCACTTCCGGGACGGCCATCAAGATTCCCACGGGCAACTTTGCCGACTACGCCGCATGGGAAGTCTTCGATGGGGCGAATTCCCCGCTCTCGTGGGTGGAGGATTGTGTCGCCGACGGGTTCGGCAATGTATTCTTTTACAGCGATTATGGCACGCACATGTGGAATGGTGCAACGGAAAGTTGGACCACGTGGGACTTGACGAATAGCCCACTCCAGTACTACTCGGAAGGCTTCGGTAAGGATGCTTCCGGAAAAGCCTACTTCGGCGGATTCCAGCAAATTGCGGTGTACAACGGTGGCTCACCGGACGCACCTTGGAGCCTCCTATCTCTATCCGACCTCGGTGCTCCCTCCTTGACCGCTATCAACGACATCGCCTTCGGCCCGGATGGAACGATGTGGCTCGCCACCCCCGAAGGCATCTCGCGATACACCGCTGGAACCTGGACCACGTTTACTCCTTCGAATTCTGGGCTCGTAGCACTGCATATGAACGGAATCGAGCTCGGCCCAGACGGTACCGCCTACGCATGCGGCTACGATGCTGACGGTTTCATTTCCGGCGGGGTTTCCATCCTGCCTGCAGGCGCGAGCAACTGGAATTCGCTGACTGTGGCAAACTCCTACCTACCGTCCGAGCAATTGGACGATGTTGCGTTGGACGGACTCGGCAACTTGTGGATCAACGCCTATCCACGGGGTATTGCCGTGTATCGCCCCGGTGGAGTGCAAGGGCTCGCATGCATCGACCGCACCCTCGACACGTGGACCACGGCAGAGGTCACGGCACTGCCCCAGGCGCATTCCCTCTCGGTCTTTCCGAACCCGGCACACCCCGGTTCCTCTTTGCACGTCAAGGAATTCAACTCCGGCTCAGCGGACATCGAGCTTTTCGATCCTGTAGGTCGGGAAATAATGCGCTGGAACGGACCCTTCGGCGAGGAATTTCTCCTTCACCTGCCCGAAGACCTTGCTCCAGGCCTACACTTCCTTTCCTCCATGCAACCGGAAGGTAAGCGGACAACCAAGGTGCTAATCTTGCCCTTGTGACCTAAATCAGTCGGCGAGTACGCCAAACTTCCCGGCCTGGAAGTCCACAAAGGCCTCCACC
>CAZMNI010000260.1:0-2456 GCA_964567615.1 uncultured Chryseobacterium sp. | reverse complement strand
GACCACGCGAATACCGTGGCCGGAGACATCGTGGATGTCGCGGCAGGGACGTATACCGGCAACGTGCTGATCAACAAGGACGTGACGGTCACCGGACCGAACGCGAGCATCACCTGGAGCGGCACCCGCGGCGCAGAAGCCAGCATCGACGGAACTGTTGCAGTCACTGCTGCAAATGCCACGTTTACCGGCTTTGAAGTCAGCCCAAGCCTCCTCCCGGCAAATACCTGGTTGATGGAAATCACTGCCGGAGGCTCCGCGGTGACGAACAACCTCATCAAAGTGGGAACGGTCCAGACCAGCACGAAGCAGGGCTTTGTGGTAATCAATTCGACTTCGACGTCGCCCATTGCCTTCACCGGCAATGCGCTCCAAATGGCTACCCCAGGCTCTTTCCCGGCAAACACCGGAATCAACGGCCTGCTCACCCAAGGAACCGGAGAGTATACCATCACGGGCAACCGGATTGCTGTCTCCGGCGGACCGACGCAGGACGCTGATGCCGTGGGACTGACGGGCGGAAACGTGCTGTTCGATAGCAACACGGTCAACGGAGACATCATGGGCGGCGTGACTGCGTACGGTGCGTTTGGCAATGTGACCATTACAAACAACGCCATCAGCAACTACACGGCAGCGCTTGCGGGCATCCGCGCGGTGAACTGCTGCGGCTACAATCCGTCGTCAAGTTCACTGACCATCACGAACAACACGGTGGGCACAACCCAAACGGGCACGACCACCGGTATCAAGATTGATGGCATTCCTGCGATTGAGGTCCTTTCCCTCACGAACAACGACGTCGCCCAGAACACGAAGTCCTTCGTCCACACGGGCGCAGACACCCTCTCGGTGACCTGCAACTGGCACGACGCAACGGGCGTAGCTGGTTTGAACGCGACCGTCACCGGAAAGGTCGATATCGTCAGCTCGTTGCTCGCAAGCACTGAGGACGCAACGCTTATCGGCTTCCAGCCTTCGGGTACGTGCTCTGGCATCGGGGGATGCGGAATTGAAGGTGCGTGCAACTACGTTGCCACCCTGCCCTTCCCGAATCCTGCGGATTGCGAGTTCACGAGCTGCGCTGGATGCATGCTTTCAAACGCCTGCAACTACGACGCAACTGCCACCATCCAAGCGAACTCGGAGTGTCTCTTCAATGATGTACTCAACGTCTGTGGCGGCGGCTGCCAACTCGATGCTGACAACAATGGAATCTGTGATGCTACCCAGGTGGGCTGCACCAACTCAACCGCTTGCAACTATGATCCAGAGGCAGGGGTGAATGCGACAGCTCTGAATCCCGGAACGGGAGTCTGTGAATTCACGTCCTGCGCGGGATGTACCATTCCGTTGGCTTGCAATTACAATGCAACGGCGACGATTGCGAATAACGCCTCCTGTGTTTACGCGACGGGATGTGACTCGTGCAGCAACGGAGCTTTGGTCGATGGGGATTCAGACAACGATGGGGTGTGCAACAGCGTTGAAGTGGCGGGTTGCCAAACCGTAGGCGCCTGCAACTACAACCCCCTTGCGACGGACGCAGGCACGTGCAACATCACCGATTGTGCTGGATGCATGAACCCGAACGCCTGCAACTACTCGAACACGGCAACCATCAATGACAACAGCCTTTGTATCTACCCCCAACCCTACTCTACCTGTACTGGCGGGTGCATCAATGATGTGAATACAAACAACATCTGCGATGAAAATGAAATTTCGGGGTGTACAGATCCTACAGCCTCAAATTACAATCCGCTGGCGGACATCAATAGCGGATGTACGTATGCACCTGCTTCGGTTGTAGGGTGCATGTACCCCGCCGCACCGTGCTATAGTACTGCAGCCACACAGCAGGGACTGCCTGCATTGCAGTACTGCGTCACCGCATGTGCAAGCCCGTCTCCGACTCCTTCGGGATTGCCGACTACGGCCGGAATACCGACGTCGTGTGCAGACTTCTTAGCCTGCAACTACGGGGCTGCTGCGGCCTGTGAGTACACGTCGTGTGTGGGATGTACGAGCAACAATTTGGCTTGCAACTACAACCCTTCAGCGACCATTGTAGTGCCCTGTACCTTCACCTGCTACGGATGCACCATTTCCGGAGCCTGCAACTACAGCGCAACGGCTACCATCAACGACGGCTCGTGTGAGTATGCCACGTGTGCAGGATGCACGAATTCAAGCGCGTGCAACTACAATGCTACAGCAACCATCAGCCTTGCCATTTGCATCGTACCGACAGGGTGCAACACTTGCTCAGGAGGGGCACTTGTGGACGGTGATACCGACAACGATGGGGTATGCAACGGGGCGGAGATTCCGGGTTGCACAAACTCGACGGCGTGCAATTACCTCTCAACGGCCACCGAGAACGATGGGTCATGCCAATTCACTTCGTGCGCCGGCTGTATGGTTCCGACGGCGTGCAATTATGCCGCTCCGGG
>CAZMNI010000259.1:0-2477 GCA_964567615.1 uncultured Chryseobacterium sp. | reverse complement strand
GTGGCGGCGCTGCTGCTGCGGTTTCGTGAGCCGACCTCCGGCACCCTCCTGATCGACGGCGCGCCCATCGCCAGCTACCCGCTCACGCCGTACCGGTCGCGGATCGCCTACGTGCCGCAGGAGGTCATCCTTTTCGGGGGGAATCTGCGGGAGAACATCGCATACGGACGGCCCGGGGCGTCGGAGGAGGACATCCGGGATGCGGCGCGGCGGGCCTATGCGCTGGATTTCATCGCGGCCTTTCCCGAGGGGATGGAGACCCGGGTGGGGGAACGCGGGGTGCAGCTTTCCGGGGGGCAGCGGCAGCGCATCGCCATCGCGCGGGCCATTTTGCGCAATCCCGACCTCCTCGTGTTAGACGAGGCGACGAGCGCGCTGGATACCGCCAGTGAGTACGAGGTGCAGGCGGCGCTGCAAGAACTGATGCGGGGCCGGACGAGCTTGGTCATTGCACACCGGCTCAGCACGGTGCGGGCAGCGGACCGCATCGCGGTGCTGGAGGCGGGAAAGGTGGTCGAGGTGGGGTCCCACGACGAACTGATGGCGGCAGGCGGGGCGTACCACCGGCTGGTGGAGCGGCAGGAGTTCGCGGGAAGTTGAGGCGAGGAAGGCGGGCCGCGGGGTACATTTGGCAAAAGCAACGACCATGAAAAAGGCACTCATCACCGGCATCACGGGCCAAGACGGCGCCTACCTCACCGAGCTGCTGCTGGCAAAAGGCTACGAAGTACACGGTGTAAAGCGCCGCGCATCCTCCCTGAACACCGCGCGCATCGACCACCTCTACCAGGATCCGCACGACACGAACATCCGCCTTCGCCTCCATTACGGCGACCTGACGGACTCGACGAACCTCATCCGCATCGTGCAGGAAGTGGCCCCCGACGAGATCTACAACCTCGCCGCGATGAGCCACGTCAAGGTGAGCTTCGACACGCCGGAATACACCGCGAACGCGGACGGTATCGGCACGCTGCGGCTGCTCGAGGCCATCCGCATCCTCGGCATGGAGCGCGACGTGCGGTTCTACCAGGCTTCCACTTCGGAGCTCTACGGCCTTGTCCAAGAAGTGCCGCAGCGCGAAACCACCCCGTTCTACCCCCGCAGCCCGTACGGCGTTGCGAAGTTGTACGGGTTTTGGATTGTCAAAAACTACCGCGAATCCTACGGAATGCACGCTTCAAACGGCATTCTGTTCAACCACGAAAGCCCGTTGCGCGGCGAGACCTTTGTCACCCGCAAAATCACCCGCGCAGTGGCCCGCATCCACCTCGGCATGCAGTCTGTCTTGCACCTCGGCAACCTCGACGCCCAACGCGACTGGGGCCATGCCCGCGACTATGTGGAGGGCATGTGGCGCATGTTGCAGCAACCGTCCGGAGACGACTACGTGCTCGCCACCGGTCGGACGACGTCCATCCGCCGCTTCGTCGAGATGGCGTTCGAGGAGGTGGGGGTGCGGCTGGTTTGGGAAGGAACGGGAGCCGACGAGGTCGGGCGTGACGCCGCTACCGGGGCCGTCCGGGTGGCCCTGGACCCGCGGTACCTGCGGCCCGCCGAAGTCGACTTGCTGGTCGGCGATGCCACGAAGGCCAGAGAGGTGCTGGGCTGGACGCCGACCGTTTCGCTTGAAGCGCTCTGCTCCGAGATGGTACAAGCGGACATCGCCCTTTTCGAACGCGAGCGCTACCTGTTGGCCGGCGGACACGCCATCATTCCTTCTGCCGACTGAACCCATGTCAAACGTCGAACGCAGCATCGAAAAGTACCGCGCAGCCCTCGCAGAAATCGAAACGGCCCGCAGCGTGTGGCCTGCAGTCCGTGACACCCTTGTGCATACCCTCGAATCGGTCAGCCGATCGTGCGGCATCACCTGGACGGTCGAGGTGAACAACGTGTACACCCACCGCGAATCCGTCGTCGCGAACCTCGGCCGCCGGCCCTCCCCCTTCCAATACAACCCCGAGGCCGCCTACAACCGGCTGATGCAGAACGACCGTATCCTCATGAAGGAACACGGCGCCCTCATCTTTTCACAGCTCCCAAACGGCCGTATCTCCGCCTGGATGCACCTCCCTCAGTGCGAGGCCATGACGCCAGAGGGCGCGCCGACGGTGGAGCCCCTCAGCGATTGGTCCGTAGAAGACCTGGACGCGGGCACCATCGACCGGGCCATCTCCGACTTCTTCGACCGCCTGGCCAAATGGGAGCAAGACGAAGCGACCTCCTCCGACCCCATCGGCTTCCAATTCGGCGCCGAAGAGGTGGAAGGATGAGGGCGACGCTGCGCGTCGAGGGATGAGGCGCGGCTGCGCCGCGCAGGGACGAGGGACGAGGTTGGGGTTGAGATTGAGGTTGAGGTTGAGGTTGAGATTGAGGGGAGCTGGTTCAGATGTTATCGGTTGAGTTCTACCTATTCAAGAGCCGCGCAGCGGCACCTCATCCCTGTTTCGCCGCGCAGCGGCACCTCATCCCTG
>CAZMNI010000258.1:0-2498 GCA_964567615.1 uncultured Chryseobacterium sp. | reverse complement strand
CGCCCGCATCCGGACCGCAGGCCTCGCCGCATTCGCCGGTGGCCGCATCGAAGCCCGGGTCCGCGTGCCCGCCGGCCAGGGCCTGTGGCCGGCTTTTTGGATGCTGCCCGAAGAAGCCCGCTACGGCGGCTGGGCGGTGAGCGGTGAGCTCGACATCATGGAGGTGCTCGGCCACGACCCCAGCCGGCTCCACTGCACCGTCCACTACGGCGGTTCCTACCCCTGCAACTCGAACACCGGCTCCTCCGTCGTCGGCCCGGACCTCAGCGCGGACTTCCACACCTACGGCGTGGAATGGTCCGACGACGAGATCACCTGGCTACTCGACGGTGCAGCGGTGCACACGTTGACTGCGGAAGGGCTCGGAGGGCGGTTTTGGCCCTTCGACCGCCCATTTCACTTGCTGTTGAACCTGGCCGTCGGCGGGAACTGGCCCGGCAGCCCAAACGCCTCCACACCGTTCCCTGCGGAACTCGCGGTGGACTGGGTCCGGGTGTGGCAGGCGGCAGACCGCTCCTGGATCCGCGGCCGCACGGCGGTAACGGCCGGTCCGCTCGCCGAAGCCTATGCCGTCCCGGCCCTCCCCGGTGCGACCTACACTTGGACCGTGGACGGTGGTACGCTTGTTGGTCCAGCGGATGCCCCTGAGACCGAGGTCGTTTGGTCAAACGGCGTGGAGACGGGCGAAATCCGGTGTGCAATTGCCGCTGCGGGGTGCGAAGCAGAGCCGATGCGGCCGGTGGACATTGCCCTGCCGGACGGGACCTGCGCTTTCCATTTGGCCGGCTTCGAACCGGGCGGGGGCGACCGGGCCGCCTGGTCGTGCGGGTACGGGGCCATCGAAGTGTTGCCGAACGGCAATGCGTCCCCGGCAAACCCCTCTTCCCGCTGCCTGCAGTTCGTGGGAACGCCGGAGGGCGACGACCGCGTGAGCTTCGTGACGGATGCGCTTTCTGATGCCAGTGCGCTGACTTCTGGGGACTTTGTGCTTGCAGCCGATGTGTTTACGAACGCACCTGCAGGCACCGAAATCCGCCTATCGCTCGGTCGGCAAGGCGTCCCGGCGGCCCAAAGCTCCTACACGACGGCCTCCACTGCGGCCTACACGTGGCATACGGTGTACTTCAGCACTCCGCTGGGCGCACCCTCGAACATGGACATCAACACACTGAACGAGTTCACTCTGCGTCCTGCACCCGGGAGCCCGTGGACGAGCACCTTTTTGTTCGACAATCTCCGCTTGGTGGATGTGAGCTGTGTGCCCGTAAGCGTTGCAGAAGCGCAAGGGGAAATTGCCTGGTCGGTGACCGGCTTCGGCGAAGGCGCCGCTGCCGTGTTCGGGGCAGCTGGTCAGCGGGTCCGCATATTCGATGCGACCGGGCGGTTGCTCGCCGATGTCCGGGCCACGGCAGACCCGCTGCACCTCCACGGCCTCGGTGCGGGCCTGCGTGTGGTGGTGCTGGAATCCGGGGCAACCCGCAATGTCTGGTTGCCATGATGCGCGCGCTGTGCTTCGGAATGGCGGCCCTGTGTGCCTTGACGGCTCGCCCGCAGGCAGTTCCGGTACAGCTCGTGCAGGATGCGCGGGGTGCGTGGACGATGCTCCGCGGTGGGCAGCCATACTTTGTGGAGGGGGCAGGTGGTCCGGGATCCATCCGCGCACTCGCGGAGGCCGGCGGGAACTCCGTGCGGACGTGGTCCAGTGACGGGGTGCGGGCTGTGTTGGATTCAGCGGATGCAGTGGGAGTCTCGGTGATGGTGGGGCTGTGGATGGGGCACGAGCGCCACGGGTTCAACTACCGGGACGATTGGGCCCGTCGCGACCAACTTGCGCGGTTTACAGAGGTGGTCCGGACCTACAAGGACCATCCTGCCTTGCTCTGCTGGGGCGTGGGCAACGAGGTGGATTTGTTTTATTCCGATTTGAATGTGTGGTCTGCCGTGCAGGAAGTGGCCGCCATGATCCACCGCGAAGATCCGCTCCATCCCACCGTGGTGGTGACCGCAGGCATTGACGTGGCCGAGGTGGCCCTCATTTCCGCCCACTGCCCGGACATCGATGTCCTGGGTGTGAATACGTACGGTGCGATCGCCTCACTCAAGGAGGACATCGCATTGTTCGGGTGGAAGAAGCCGTATCTCGTGACGGAATGGGGTGCGACCGGGCACTGGGAAGTGGAAAAGGCCCCGTGGGGCGCGCCGATCGAAGAGTCGAGCTCCCTCAAGGCGGAGCGCTACCGGGAGCGCTACCGGACGGGCGTGCTGGGAGATCCGGAGCGGTGCCTGGGTTCGTATGCCTTCTTGTGGGGCCAAAAGCAGGAAACCACCCCCACCTGGTACGGGGTCTACCTGGAGGACGGGCGCGCCCTCGGTCCGGTGGACGCCCTCGCCGAGGCCTGGACGGGCCGCTTGCCGGAGCAGCAGGCCCCAGTTTGGCGCACCTTGCGCATCAACGGTACGGAAACGGCCGCTCCCTTCGAGACCGCGCCGGGCGCCCG
>CAZMNI010000257.1:0-2528 GCA_964567615.1 uncultured Chryseobacterium sp. | reverse complement strand
ACACGATGCGCCCGACGTTGTCTCCGCGCTCTTCGTTTCCAAGGTGCCCTCGGTGGACTCACCGCTTCCGCCCTTCACCTGGCCGACGCGGGTGCTCCGGTCGGAGGTTGCAGCGCCGGATTTCGTCTGGGGAGCTTCCTCTTTTTTCTTGTCCACGGTCTCCGTCGTGCCCTTTTCCGGCTTCGGCGCCTTGTCAGACTGGGCGTTCACTCCGAACGCGATGAACGCGAAAGCGCTCAAAATCAGGAACTTCTTCATGTCTAATCTGGATGGATGATTTCAGGGGTTTAAGATACTAGAAAACCTTGTTTCAGCCAAGTGTTTCCGTATTTTTGTCGCCCCGATGCAGGCAGCGGCCTGGGAAAAGGAGAGGTGGCAGAGTGGTAATGCAGCAGCCTGCTAAGCTGTGACCGAGTATCTTGGTCCCTGGGTTCGAGTCCCAGTCTCTCCGCATCAGATGAAAGCCAGCACACCGTGCTGGCTTTTTTTGTGTCCGGCTCCGCCGGTCCAAACCGAGCAACCGGCCAAAGTCAAATAGGAGTCTCAGTTTGGCGGGTTAGACGTGCGCTCTGGAAGGGCGGGATTTTTGTCCTTTGTCATGCAATAGAGAGGAATCTTTCCGATATTTGCCGCCCTAACCGGGCATTTAGCTCAGCTGGTTAGAGCGCTGCCCTCACATGGCAGAGGTCACTGGTTCGAGTCCAGTATTGCCCACCCCGCACACAAAGCCCCGCTTCGGCGGGGTTTTTTGTTTCTGCGAGATCTGCCCGGGGCCCCGGGTGCCGTCTGTAGATTTGGGCAGTGGCACAGGAAAAGCAGAGCACTGGGACGGTGGGGCGTCGGCGCACAGGCTGGTTCGGCAGTGGCGGAAATCTATTTGCGTTTGTCGTTTTGACTGGAGCCCTTGTAGCTGTGTTCGCCATCCCTTCCCTTGCAACTGGAATGCTCGGTTTGGGGGTGGTTTGGCGAGTCGCGGCATCGCGGTGGGGAACGCGGAATGGGGTGTGGGCGGCATTGCTTGTGGCCTGCGTGTATGCGAGTAGCCGGGAAATCGGCCTACAGTATTGGAAGTGGTTGCGCTTTGTGCCCACGCTAGGTCTGTGCGTGCACAGTTTGCGTGTTTATCGGCAAGCCTCTGCAACGGAGCGGACAGCTACCGTTCGCTTTGCAGCTATTCTCTTCGGGGTAGCATTGATTTCTGCTGTCTTTTCTGCATATCCCGCGGATGGGGTGTTCGAAGCCGTGTTGCTTGGACTGCTGTGGCCGGCGATGGCCTTGTGCTGCACAGTGGTAGGTGAGGAAGAATACGAACGGACGGAAGCCATGTTGTTGCACCTCGCCGTGGCCGTTCTGCTCGCGTCCTTGGTAATCGGGCTGGTCAATGTTCCCGCGTCGCAGTTGCATGGGCGATTCAGGGGCATCTTCGGGAACCCTAACGAGTTCAGCCACTGGTGGTTGTTGATGTTCGTCGTAGCGGGCATCCGCACCATTCGGACGGGGGTGAACCGGTATGTGGTTTGGTCCGCGGGAACCTTGATCCTGCTGATTTTTACCGGTACACGCGGGGCGTTGATCGGCGTTTTGTTGAGCGGAATGGGCTTCGTCTTGACGTGGCTGCGTGTCCGGCCGTTGCTGGGTTGGGTGCTGTTGCTCGGGGCGAGCGGATTGGCGGTTTTGAAGCCGGAAGTGATGCTCGAACCCGCCAAGCGCTTGTTGCCTGCTACTCTATTGCGAGAGGAAACCATTGAAATGGGTGGAGGACGCCTGGTTGCATGGGAGTTTGGCTGGAATGAAGCGCTGAAACATCCTTGGATCGGCCATGGAGGGGGGTACGAAGAGCGCGTATACCGTGAGTTTGAAGAAGAGCTGTCACTCCGTAACCACCAAGGATTCTCCCACAATTCTTGGTTGGCTTTTGTAATCAACTTCGGCATTCCCGGAGGCACTCTCCTGATTGCGTGGTTGCTGAGTCGATTGCGCCTGTTCGGCTCGCCGCTCGCTCTGATTGCCTTGCCCCCGATGCTTGCTTCCTTGGCGGTGGAAGGATGGCTGACAGCCCCTTTGAGTGCCAGCTCACCGCTGTTTTTCGCGGTCGCAGGTTTGGCCGCCGCCGCCGTTTCGCCGCACACATCCCGTTCCGATGGCCGGCGTTGACTTCGATGTGGCGGTCATCGTACCGTCGTTCCGTTCGGACCGGCGGAACCTCGAAGCCTGCTGTGAAGCGGTGGAGGTGGCTGCGCGGCACGCACCCGGATGGACCTTTCAGTTGCTCTTGGTGGACGACGGGTGCCCCCTTGGTACGGCCCGCAAAGTTGCCGACGCACGGCCCGGTTGGACGTATGTGAACCAAGAAAACGCAGGCCTCTCGGCCGCGAGGAATCTGGGAATCCACGTGGCACGGGCGACCTATCTGCATTTCTTGGACGACGACGACTCGGTCGATCCAAACTTTTACCGCCACGTGCTTTCGGCAGTCAGGAAGGCTCCGGATACAGCGCTGTGCTATGGGAATTGGCGGTATTTCACCG
>CAZMNI010000256.1:0-2554 GCA_964567615.1 uncultured Chryseobacterium sp. | reverse complement strand
GATTGAGATTGAGATTGAGATTGAGATTGAGATTGAGATTGAGATTGAGATTGAGGGCGAGGGTGTAGGTTTGGAGAGATCAAATGATCGTATCAAATGAGACCCCCGTACACCTTTCGTGCATGAGCGGCGCGCATTTCGGAAAGTTGTCTATATTTGCACCCCTGATTTCTTGAGGACACCACCATGGCTCACCACAAATCCGCGCTGAAGCGCATCCGTGCAAACGAGGTCAAGCGGGCGCGCAACCGGTACTACCACAAGACGGCCCGCAATGCGGTCCGGAAGTTGCGTTCGACGACGGAGCCCACCGAGGCGACGGCGCTGTACCCCCGCGTGGTGTCGATGCTGGACAAGCTGGCGAAGAAGAACATCATCCACAAGAACAAAGCTTCCAACCTCAAATCAAAGCTCGCCGTTTACGTAGCGAAGCTCGGTTGAGACCGGAATCCGGACGATACTCGCCCCCTGGAGACAGGGGGCTTTTTTTTGCCCTGACTCCGCAACGCCATGGACGTGGAAACAGGGAAGCGGCTGCGGCCGCGGGAGCGGATGTTGCTGCAAGGGGCCGGGGCACTGTCGGATGCCGAGTTGCTCGGGGTCCTGATCGGGGTGGGGCCGCGCGGGCAGCGGGCGGAGCAGGTAGGGGCTGAGCTGCTCCGGCTCGCGTGCGGAAACCTCGACGAGCTCGGGCGGATGCCGCCGGAGGCGTATGCGACGGTGGCGGGGATCGGTGCGGCGCGGGCGGTGGGGATTGCGGCGGCGATGGAGCTCGGCCGGCGGCGCGCGGAGGTGCGGGCGGGGCTGGGGGCGCCGCAGGCGTGGCCGCACGTGGGGTCGGCGCGGGAGGTGTTCGAGCGGTTCCATGGGCGGCTCGGGGATTTGCCGCACGAGGAGTTTTGGGCCTTGCTGCTGCGCCGGTCAAACCACGTGCTCGCGGAGTTCCAAGTGTCGCGCGGCGGCACGGCAGGCACGGTGGCAGACCCGAAGATCATCTTTGCGAAGGCCCTCGCGCTGCGCGCTTCGGCGCTGATTGTCGTCCACAACCACCCGTCGGGCAATCCCCAACCCAGCTCGGCGGACCGCGTGCTCACCGCCAACCTGCGCGCGGCGGGCGATTTCCTCGATTTGCCGCTGCTCGATCACATCATTGTGGCGCGCGAGCGGTACTTCAGCTTTTCCGATACCGGATCGTGGTAAGCCGTCGCGTGGGCTTTCCGACTTTTGCGGCATGAAGACCCTTTTGACGGTGGTGGGTGCGCGCCCGCAGTTCATCAAGGCCTCGGCGCTGCGGCGGGTGCTGGCCGAAGGGCGGCACGGCCTCCGCGAGGTCCTCCTGCACACGGGCCAACACGGGGACGACGCCATGTCCGGGGTCTTCTTCCGCGAACTCGGCATGGCGCCGCCGGAGCGGCAGGTCACCTTGCCGGTGTCGGCGGTGGGCGGCGGCGTGCCCGCGCGGTTCGGGGCGATGGTGGAGGGGATTTGGCGCGCGGTGGAGGAGGAGCGGCCGGACGCCTTGCTCGTGTACGGCGATACGGATTCGACCTGCGCAGGGGCGTGGGTCGCGGCGCGCGCCGGCCTCCCGCTCGTTCACGTGGAGGCGGGCCTGCGCTCGTACGACCGCGCGATGCCGGAGGAGGTGAACCGCGTCGTGGCCGATGTGCTCGCGGACGTGTGCCTGTGCACAAATGCCGAAGCGGCCGAGCGGTTGCGCGGCGAACTCGGGCCGGTGCGCGGCGCGGCGGTGGGCATCCACGTCGTGGGCGATGTGATGCTCGACGTGGCGCGCTTCGTCGCGGGCGAGGCGCAGGTTCCGCGGTCCGCCCGGGCGGTGCTGACGCTCCACCGCCCGTCGAACGTGGACGATCCGGCCCGGCTGGGGGCGTGGCTCGAGGCGGTGGGCGAGCTCGCGCGGCCGGGAGAACCCTCCGGCGAGGTGGTCTTTCCGGTGCATCCGCGGACGGCAGCGGGCTGCGCGCGCCGCTTCGGAAGCGCGTGGATCGAGGCGCTTGCGGCCCGTGGCATCCGGGCCCTTCCGCCGGTGAGTTACCTCGAGATGGCCCGCCTTGTGCAAGGTGCGGACTTCGTGGTCACGGATTCTGGGGGGGTCCAAAAAGAGGCCTTCTACTTCCGCCGGCCCTGTGTGGTGGCTCGCCCGGTCACAGAATGGACGGAACTCGTCGCCGGCGGCTATGCGGTCCTCGCCCCGGACCCCGCCGACCTTGCTGCCGCTGCCGCCTCCGCCTTGGCCGCCGTGCCCAACCTCGATTTCGACGCTCCCCTCTACGGCGACGGCCGCGCCGCCGAACGCACCGCCGACCTTCTGCACGCATGGCTCGGCGCATAATCCTCGCCGTCGTGGACGGCCCTGTCACGCCGCGCCACCGCTACGCCGCGGAGCTGTGCTTCGAGACGATTTGCGGCTTCGAACTCGTGGACGTCGTGACGGCGCAGGAGGCGGAGGGGAGGGAGGAGGAGGTGGTGTGGTATGGGGGGAGTGAGTTTGAGTTTGAGAGTGAGTTTGAGTTTGAGGACGAGATTGAGGACGAGG
>CAZMNI010000255.1:0-2625 GCA_964567615.1 uncultured Chryseobacterium sp. | reverse complement strand
CGATGTCGATGAGGTGGTCGGCGACCTTCAGGACGTCGAGGTGGTGCTCGATGACGATGACCGTGTTGCCCTTGTCGACCAAGCGCTGGAGTGCGCCGAGAAGCACATCCACGTCTTGTACATGCAGGCCGGTCGTAGGTTCGTCCAGCAGGTACAGCGTGCTGCCGGTGGAGGAGCGGGCCAGTTCCGTGGCGAGTTTGACGCGCTGGGCTTCGCCGCCGGAGAGGGTGGTGGAGGGTTGGCCGAGGGAAATGTAGCCGAGGCCCACTTCTTGCAAGGTCCGGGCGACCTTCCGCAGCTTCGGCAACGCGTCGAAGAAGTCCACGGCCTCGTCCACGGTCATGTCGAGCACGTCGGAGATGGACTTGCCTTTGAACCGCACCTCGAGCGTTTCCCGGTTGTAGCGCTTCGAGCGGCAGGTTTCGCAGGGCACGTGGACGTCGGGCAGGAAGTTCATTTCGATGGTTCGCACGCCCGCCCCGCCGCAGGCCTCGCAGCGCCCGCCGGACACGTTGAAGCTGAACCGCCCGGGCTTGTAGCCGCGGATGGCGGCTTCGGGCAGGCGGGCAAAGAGCGCACGGATTTCGTCGAACATGCCGGTGTAGGTGGCGGGGTTCGAGCGGGGGGTGCGGCCGATGGGACTTTGGTCGATGGGGATGACCTTGTCCAGGTGCTCGAGGCCCTCGATGGCCTTGTGCGGCAGTGGATTGCGCGTGTCGCCGAGCAGGTGGTTCTGCACCGCGGGCAGCAGGGTCAGGTTGACGAGGCTGCTCTTGCCGCTGCCGCTGACGCCGCTGACGCCGATGAGGCAGCCCAGCGGGAAGTCCACGTCGACGGATTTCAGGTTGTGGCCTCGGGCGCCGAGGACGCGGAGGACCGCACCCGAGCCGGGGCGCCGCACGCCCGGGACGGGGATGGTCAGGGAGCCGTCGAGGTAGCGCGCGGTGATGGAATCCGAGCCGCTGTGGGTGCCGGGAGGTCCGGCGGCGACCAGCCGTCCGCCGTGGACGCCGGCACCGGGCCCGATGTCGATGAGGTAGTCGCTGGCCCGCATGATTTCGTCGTCGTGCTCGACCACCACGACCGTGTTGCCGGCGTCGCGCAGGGCCTTGAGGCTGCCGATGAGCCGGTGGTTGTCGCGGGGATGCAGCCCGATGCTGGGCTCGTCCAGGATGTAGAGAACTTCGGTGAGGCGGCTGCCGATGGACGTCGCCAGGCGGATCCTTTGGGCTTCGCCCCCGGAAAGCGTCCGCGACGCCCGATCGAGCGCCAAATACCCCAAGCCCACGTCGGTCAAAAAGCCCACCCGCGCGCGGATTTCCTTCAGCGGCTCCCGCAAAATCGTCTGCTGCCGTTCGCTCAGGCGCGCGTCCAAGTCCTCCAGCCACGCCCCTAACCCCTGCAACGGCATGGCCCCGAGGTCGGCGATGGTATGGCCGTCGAGCTTGAACGACCGGGCAATGGCGTGGATCCGGGTCCCCCCGCAATCCGGGCACGGCTGCTTCCGCATGAACCGCGCCGCCCACCGCTTCAGCGTCGGCGACGAACCGCTGCCCGCCGCGCGCTCCACGACGGCCACCAGCCCGTCCCACGTCGCAGGCGCCACGCGCACCCCGGCCCGGTCTGGCAACTCCACCGGCCGCTCCGACCCGTAGAGGATCACCCCCCAAAGTGCCTCCGGATACTCCGCCACCGGGGTACGCACCGTCAGCCCCTCGCCGGCCAGCAGGGCCTCGAGGACATGAAAGGTGCGGCTGTCTTTGAGCTCGCCCAACGGCGCAATCCCCCCGGCCCGCAGCGAAAGTGCCGGATCAGGCACCAGCAACGCCCGGTCCACCTCGGCCACTTCGCCGAGTCCGTTGCAGCCGGCACACGCCCCGTACGGCGAGTTGAACGAAAACAGGTTCGGCTCCGGTTCGGGGTAGGCCTCGCCCGTGGTGGGGCACATGAGGTTGCGGCTGAAGTGCCGGACGCCCGTGCCTTCCGCGCTGCAGACCGCCATCGTCCCCTTTCCCGCGTCCATTGCGGTGCGGATGGAACGCAGCAGGCGCGGCGCATCTTCTGCACGCACTTCGAGCCGGTCGATGACCGCTTCGATGTCGTGGACCTTGTACCGGTCGAGCCGCATGCCCGCTTTGAGTTCGACGAGTGCGCCGTCGATGCGGGCGCGGACATACCCCTGCCGCATGATCTGCTCGAGGAGTTCGCGGTAGTGGCCCTTGCGTCCGCGGACGTAGGGTGCCAGCAGCAAGATGCGGTCGCCGAGGTGTTCGGAGAGGATGCGTGCTGCGACCTGTTCGTCGGTGAACCGCACCATGGGTTCGCCGGTGGTGCGCGAGAAGGCGTCGGCGGCGCGGGCGTAGGCGAGGCGCAGGAAGTCGTGGACTTCGGTGACCGTGCCGACCGTCGAGCGGGGGTTGCGCGAAATCGTCTTTTGCTCGATCGAGATGACGGGGCTGAGCCCGCGCACTTCGTCCACGTCCGGGCGTTCCATGCCGCCGATGAATTGGCGTGCGTAGGCCGAGAAGGTCTCGAGGTAGCGGCGGGCACCTTCGGCGTAGAGGGTGTCAAAGGCCAAACTGCTCTTGCCACTGCCGCTCACCCCGGTGATGACCGTCAGGGACT
>CAZMNI010000254.1:0-2630 GCA_964567615.1 uncultured Chryseobacterium sp. | reverse complement strand
TTCGGGTCGGGAAGTACGGATTTGCGCCGGCTGCATCAACCTCCTGACCATCCGGTCAGTTGTGCCCATCCGGAAGGCGCATACCTCAAGGGACTGCTCCTCGAAGTCGTGGTCTGAACCTCAGGGAAACAACTGCATCGGCTGCCAGCCCGCGCCCGACGGCACATACTTCCAGCGGTCGTGCAGCCGGGAGGGCCGGCCCTGCCAGCACTCCATCGTTCCGAAGCCGAGCCGAAATCCTCCCCAGTCCGGCGGACGGGGAATGTGGTCGGTGTCCCCAAACCTGCGCTGCACAGCCTCCAGCCGCGCCTCTAGGGTCTCCCCCTCTGGAACATGCGCGCTTTGCTCGGATGCCCATGCACCGAGTTTACTTGAACGCGGACGGCTTGCGAAGTAGGCGTCGCTCTCCGCTTCCGGAACCCGCGTCACGGGGCCCTGGATGCGGATTTGGCGTTCGAGCTCTTTCCAAAAAAAGGTCATCGCTGCACGCGGGGCTGCCTCAAGTTCCTGTCCTTTCGCGGAACGGTAGTTCGTGTAGAAGGTGATGCCCTCGGGCGACACACCGCGCGCAAGGACCACCCTCCCCGAAGGCATTCCATCGGAGCCTACTGTTGCCAAATGCACGGCGTTGTAGTCCTCCGGATCGACTTCCGCCGCTTCAGCAAGCCAGGCCTCAAGCTGTTCCCACGGCGTGGCCGCCAAATCGTCTCGGGTCAATCTCCGCGAGGCGTAGTCACGCCGGACGTCGAAAAGCGATGCTCCATCCATCGCAAGCGAAGGTACTTCATGAATCGAACTGAAACCTGACGGCAATCCTGCGCGTACAGCGGCCAAGTATCAAACCGTCGTACCATGCGCAACCTGATCATCTCGTACAAAAAGCTGCCGGAAGCCCTCCGGAGCGCGTTCCACGCCATGTATCCCGAAGGGTATGAGGATGTGGCCTTCGAGTTCGAAGTTCCGAACAAGAAGCTCATTTACCGGGCGGTCCGGATGAACTACGATGGGGTGGCCTACCTCATCAAGATCGACCAGCGCCCGAAGTTCAAGGAGTCCTGGATGGAAGACGAGTGGTAATCAGCGGGGCGACGCGAGTTCGGATGCCCGAATGGTGCGTTCCCATTTGATTTCACCGGCGCCATTCTTGACCTGGATGGCGAGCACGCGGTCTTTGCGGGGGCCGCTGAATTTGAGCACACCGTAGTTGCGTTCGCCCACCATCGTGCCCGGAACCCGAAGCGTATTCGGTTCTTCGGAATGGTCGTGTGCAGTGCTCGTCAGGGGACTGAGCGTCACGTCATAGACCACCAATCCACCCGGAAGTTCTGCGCGGGTAAGTTCGGTGTTGTGCCGGTCCCCCGTAAGGAACACCACCCCCCGGATGCCCTCTGCAGCGATGCGCTCGAGCAGTGCGGTCCGCTCTGCCGGGTAGTTTGCCAAATTCTCGTAGATGGCCGCGTCCGACAGGACCTGCCCTCCCACTGCAATGAGTTTAAAGGGTGCCCGGCTGTTACGCAAACTGGCGATGAGCCAATCGATTTGGTCTGCCCCCAGCACCTGGGGCTGAAGCGTTTGTGTTCCTGCATTGACCCGATTCCATCGGTTGTCGAGCAAAAAGAAATCGACATCGCTGAAGCGGAACGCGGTGGCAATGCCTTCTACGCGGTCTGCGACGCCATACCCCGGGTTAGGCCAATACGCTTTGAAGGCCTCCAGCGCCCAATCCTTGTGGATCCAGGCCCCATCGCAATCGTTCGGACCGTAGTCGTGGTCGTCCCAAATCGCATAGTGCGGACACGCAGACCACAGGGTCTTCAATTCGGGCAGCGCCCGCGCTTGATCGTACCGGTGTCGGTACCCGGACCTGCTTCCGAAATCCACCTCACGCAGGTAAATGTTGTCGCCGAGCCAGAGCATCATGTCCGGTTGTTCAGCGGCCATCGTGGTAAAGATGCCGTACTCTCCACCGTATGCGCGTCCCGGCCGGTCGTATTCCGGCTCGTTCAAGAATGCACAACTGCCCGCAAGCAGGGTAAACGGCGGTGGATCGGTGCGGTAATCCCACAGCACTTGGGTGCGGACCCGCAAGGTGTCCGAAAGGATGCGGTTTCCTTCCTTGAGTAGTGCAGCATAGCGCGTCCCTGGCTCGAGGTCAGACAGCTCAAATTTGGCTGTGCCGAAGCGCACATCAACTTCGCTCGGACGGAACTCCCGCGGCGCGCCGACGGTATCCAGGGGCCAAACCACACAGGTAACCTCTCCTTGCCCGGTGATTCCCACCTGCAACCACGCCGAACGCATGTCCACATGGCCCCACATCGGCGCCCCCTTGAGCGCGAGCGGTGCAGAATCAACGGGTACATGCGTTGCACACGAGCAAAACCACGCAACAACCCCGAAGGCGACAACCAGATGTCCCGACCTTGTTCCCATGGGCGCAAGGTACATGAGGCCCCTGCGTTTGGGCATGAAAAAAGGGGGCCGGAGCCCCCTTTTTGAATGTCTGGTGAAGATCGATTAGCGGGTAACCACAATCGTCTGAGCATCCGAGAACTTCGCGTGCTTCACTGCAACGGTGTAGTTGCCAGCTGCGAGGCTGTGCTTCACTACGATGCGGTTGCCACCGACGA
>CAZMNI010000253.1:0-2642 GCA_964567615.1 uncultured Chryseobacterium sp. | reverse complement strand
TCGACGCCACTCTTAAGGGCCCCCTCGGGGGCCCTTTCTTTTGAACGAAATTTGCATCTGTTGAACGAAGACGATGAACAACCTTGTAGCGATTGTAGGAAGGCCGAACGTGGGGAAATCCACCCTGTTCAATCGGTTGACAGAGACGCAAGATGCGATTACAGACCCGACAAGCGGAACCACGCGGGATCGCAAGTACGGAAAGGCGGTTTGGACGGGAAGGATGTTCAACGTCATCGACACGGGTGGATGGATCACGAAATCCGACGATGAGTTCGAGTCCGCGATTCGGGCACAGGTGGCCATCAGCATAGAAGAGGCGCATCTCATCCTGTTTGTGGTGGATACGCAGAACGGCATTACGGATTTGGACGAGGACATCGCCAGGATGTTGCGGCGTAGCAAGAAGCCGGTGATGGTGGTCTGCAACAAAGTGGACACCTCGATGCACGAGGCGAACACCGCAGATTTTTACGCGTTGGGCTTGGATTCTGACCTGTACGGCATCTCGGCTTCGAACGGGTATGGCACCGGCGAACTCCTTGACGCATTGGTAGCGCGGCTGCCTCTGGAAGAAGAACGAGACGAGACGGGTGTGCCCCGGTTTGCTATCGTAGGACGTCCGAACGTAGGGAAAAGCACGCTGATCAATACGCTGCTGGGCCAAGAGCGGAACATCGTTACTGACATTGCGGGAACTACGCGGGACAGTGTGCATACCAGGTACACGATGTTCGGCTACGATTTCGAACTGGTCGACACGGCGGGCTTGCGGCGCCGCAAACAAGTCGAGGACCAACTGGAATTCTACAGCACGGTTCGTACCATTCGGGCCATCGAGACCAGCGATTTGTGTTTGTTGCTCTTGGACGCCCGCAATGGGATGGAAGGGCAGGACCAGCACATTTTTTGGCAAGTGGTGAACAGCTACCGCGGGGTGGTCATTGTCGTCAACAAATGGGACTTGATCGAGAAGGACCACAAGACCATGGCAGCGTACGAAGCAACGTTGCGGGAGAAGATTGCTCCGTTCACAGATGTACCCATCGTGTTTACGTCAAATTTGACGAAGCAGCGGGTGCTGAAGGCGTTTGAAGTGGCCATGGCGGTGTACCAAAGCCGCAACCGCCGCATTCCTACCAGCGAACTCAACGACGTATTCCTCCCGATCATTGACCACCAGCCACCTCCCATGTACAAGGGAAAGCAGGTGAAAATCAAGTACATAACTCAAATCCCGTCACAGACCCCCACCTTCGCATTCTACTGCAATTTGCCGCAGTATGTGAAGCCGCCGTACGCGCGGTACTTGGAGAACCACTTGCGGGAGAGGTACGATTTTGCTGGCGTGGTCATCCGGATTTTCTTCCGCCAAAAGTAACCGGGGCATCCCCTGCGATGGCCGCTTTGAAGCGGGAGAGTGTTCTGGCACCTTCAAGGACTTCGGGCAGCGTTAGGTGGACAGTGATGTGCTTTGCAACCGCGGCGACTTTGAAGTCGTCGAGGATGTCGAGGACGTCGGGGTCGAGTTGTTGGGCAGAAGTGCCGTTGATGTCCACGTGAGCGCCCTCGGGGATGCGGGAGAGGGCCTCCCGGATACCGGCTTTGTGCAGGAACGTAACATCCTCAGCGAGGTGAATGCAGCAGTAGTTCTTCTCCGGATTTACTTGGAATGCCTTGAAAGGTTGGTGGTAATGGTCGAGCAAAATGGCCACCAAGGCCGTGGCACTGCCGATGGCAATGCCGGTGAGGAGGTCCGTGAAGACGATGGCGCAGACGGTGATGAGGAAGGGAATGAATTGGCGCATGCCAGCGGACCAAAGCTTGAGAAACAGGGAGGGCTTTGCGAGTTTGAAACCGACCAAAATAAGCACACCCGCAAGGGCTGCGAGGGGAATGAGGTTGAGCAGTTGCGGTGCGACGAGGACAGCAATCAGCAGCCACAGGCCGTGCAAAATCGAACTCATGCGGGAATGACCACCGCTCTGGATGTTTGCGCTGCTGCGCACAATGACTTGGGTGACCGGCAGTCCGCCGATCAGGCCGCTGGCGATGTTGCCGATGCCTTGTGCGTAGAGTTCCCTGTTTGTCGGTGTCACGCGGCGCTCGGGATCCAGCTTGTCGGTGGCTTCCACGCACAGCAGGGTTTCGATGGAGGCCACTACCGCCAGCGTCAGGGCAGTCGTCCATACGCCTTTGTGGGCCCAGAGGGACCAATCCGGAAAACGCAGGGCTTGCGTCAGTGCGCTGCCAGCCAGGTCGGTCGGCAGCGCGACCAGGTGGTCACCGCCCAGTTTCCAGCCTGCAGGAAGGAGCAGGGAATTCAACAATGCGCCGAGGACGACCGCTACGAGCGAGCCTGGAACTGACTTCAAACCAGCGACTTTTCGGATGAACGGTTGTTCCCACAAGATCAAGACCGCGAGGGAAATGAGGCCGATAAGTGCTGCTCCCGGCGTGATGAAATCGAGCATGTGGCCGATTTCAGAGAGCGTGTTGTAGCCGTCGGTTTGGACGAAATCCGTGGTGCCTTCGGGCTCCTTGTCGTAGCCGAAGAGGTGTGGGATTTGCTTCAGGATGATGATCAAGCCGATGGCTGCCAGCATGCCTTGGATGACAGAAGAGGGGAAGTAGAGGCCGAT
>CAZMNI010000252.1:0-2668 GCA_964567615.1 uncultured Chryseobacterium sp. | reverse complement strand
ACCGAAGTCCTGTTCACCGGAATCAAGGTCATCGACCTCATCGAACCCTACGCGAAGGGCGGTAAAATCGGCCTCTTCGGCGGTGCAGGTGTAGGCAAGACGGTCCTCATCATGGAGTTGATCAACAACATCGCCAAGGGCTACGAGGGCATTTCGGTGTTCGCCGGCGTGGGCGAGCGCACCCGCGAGGGGAACGATTTGCTCCGCGAAATGATCGAATCGGGCGTTATCAAATACGGGGAAGCGTTCAAGCACAGCATGGAAGAAGGCGGCTGGGACCTGGCGAAGGTGGACATGGCGGAGTTGGCCAAATCCCAGGCCACCCTGGTCTTCGGCCAGATGAACGAACCTCCAGGAGCCCGCGCCCGTGTGGCCCTCTCTGGCCTCACCGTCGCGGAGTACTTCCGGGACGGCGACGCCACCACAGGCGGACGCGACATCCTGTTCTTCATCGACAACATCTTCCGCTTCACGCAGGCGGGTTCAGAAGTGTCCGCCCTCCTCGGCCGGATGCCGTCCGCTGTGGGCTACCAGCCGACCCTCGCGACGGAGATGGGCTTGATGCAGGAGCGCATCACATCGACCAAGCGGGGCTCTATCACATCTGTACAGGCCGTTTACGTGCCGGCGGATGACTTGACGGACCCGGCACCGGCCACGACTTTCGCCCACCTTGACGCCACGACGGTCCTTTCGCGGAAAATCGCGGCCCTGGGCATCTACCCGGCGGTGGACCCGCTCGACTCGACGTCCCGCATCCTCATGCCCTCGATCGTCGGTGAAGAGCACTATGCCTGCGCGCAAAACGTGAAGGAAACACTGCAGCGATACAAGGAACTCCAAGACATCATCGCCATCCTCGGGATGGACGAACTCAGCGAGGAAGACAAGCAAACGGTATACCGCGCACGTCGCATTTCGCGCTTCCTGTCCCAGCCCTTCCACGTGGCGGAGCAGTTCACGGGCATTCCCGGGGCACTCGTTTCCATCGAAGACACCATCAAGGGCTTCAACCGCATCCTCAGCGGCGAACTCGATCACCTGCCAGAAGCAGCCTTTAACCTGAAGGGCACCATCGAGGAGGTCATTGAAGCGGGCGAAAAAATGCTCGCGGAGGCCCAATGAGCACCCGGTTCCACGTCGACATCCTGACGCCGGACAAAACGCTCTTCTCGGGAGAGGCGACCTATGTCGGCTTGCCCGGAGTAGACGGTAGCCTCGGCGTCCTCGCGGGCCATGCGCCGCTCATCACCACCTTGAAGGCGGGCGATGTGACCGTGCGGGTGGAGCGGGAAGAGCAGCGTTTCGCTGTCCAGGGAGGTACCGTCGAGGTGCTCGGCGGAAAGGTGACGGTGCTCGCAGAGTAACCGCTCCCCCTTTACGCGTGGTGGTAGGGCTCCCCGGCTAAAATGGTATGGGCCCTGTAGAGCTGTTCCACAGCGAAGGGACGAACCATTTGGTGTGAAAAGGTGAGTGGGCCAAGGCTCAAAGTTCCTTGGGCGCGGGAACGGATGCGCTCGTGAAATCCGTACGGACCGCCGATGGCCCAGCAGACGTGCTTCAAACTGCGCAATTGCAGCGAGGCGATGTGGCGTGCAAGCCCGGGTGAATCAAATGCGGTGCCACGCTCATCCAACAATATCAGCCAATCCACGCCGGTAAGAGCTTTCTCAATGAGGGCGGCTTCTCCTGCTTTGACGGTTTCCGGGTCGGCCTTGCCTCCGCGGAGTTTGAAGTCTGGCGTTTCAACGTAGGCAAAGCGGGTGTAATGCTGAAGCCGAGCGATGTACTCTGCGGTGCCGGTCCGAAGCCAAGCTTCCCGCGTAGTGCCCACGGCAAGGAGGGTGTGCTGCATGGGCGGCGAAGGTAGCCCGGCTCCGGGGTTATCTTCGGGCCATGATCACAGCGGACATGGACCGGCTCATCCGGTTTGCGCTCGAAGAGGACTTCGGACCCGGGGACGTCACCAGCGCGGCGGCGGTTCCTGCAGACGCGGTACGGTCGGCTGCGGTGTTCGCAAAAGAGGACGGGGTCTTTGCCGGCGGGGAGGTGGCGGTGCGGGTGTTCGCGCTCGTGGATCCCGCGGTGCGGTGCGTGCCGCGCATCGCTGAGGGTGCGCGGTTTGCCCAGGGCATGGCCCTTGTGGACGTAGAGGGTCCTGCGCGGGCGGTGCTCGGCGGGGAGCGGGTGGCGCTGAATTTCTTGCAGCGCATGTGCGGCATCGCCACCCGAACAGCGGAAGTCGCCCAGCGCATCGCCCATACCCCTTGCAAAGTGCTCGACACGCGAAAGACGACACCGGGCCTGCGTGCGTTTGAGAAATATGCCGTTGCGGTAGGGGGCGGGGTGAACC
Organism: uncultured Chryseobacterium sp.; assembly: GCA_964567615.1. Lineage (GTDB taxonomy): Bacteria > Bacteroidota > Bacteroidia > Flavobacteriales_D > Sanyastnellaceae > CAMCYM01. Next base: position 315 of record CAZMNI010000252.1, on the reverse strand, counting down.
ACCGGATGGGGCTGTACGACATGATCCTTATCAAGGACAACCATGTGGATTTTGCGGGAAGCATGACAGCGGCCCTCGCAGGGGTGCAGCGGTTCCTGGCTCAGCCATCGAGCCCGCGGGTACCCGTGGTGGTGGAGGTGCGCGACCGGGCCGAGCTCGAGGAAGTCCGGGCAGCCGCCGCAGGGGGGCTGCGCATTCACCGGTATTTGCTGGACAACTGGACGCCGGAAGAAATCCAGGCGGTAGTGTCTGAGCGCGCTCCGGGCGAGGTGTTTGAGGCATCGGGAGGCATCGACCCGGAGCGGGCGGTGGCGT
>CAZMNI010000251.1:0-2724 GCA_964567615.1 uncultured Chryseobacterium sp. | reverse complement strand
CAGAAACCCAAACGCACGCATATCGATCAGGACTCTACGCTTTGAATTCTCCGGCCCGGCCGGTTTGTCTCATCTTAAAAGCGTACAGTCATGCGTGCAGCCTGCAGTGACCAAGATTTGGTCCGCCTCTACATCCAAGGAGATGAGGGGGCATTTGAAACCCTTGTGAACCGGTACCAGGAGCAGGTCTTCTCGAAGATTCTGTTCATCGTGCGCGACCAGGACGTGGCAAACGACCTGTTCCAGGACACGTTCATCAAGGTGATCCATACGCTCAAGTCGGGCAAGTACCAGGAAGAAGGCAAGTTCTTGCCCTGGGTGCTTCGGATTGCGCACAATTTGGCCATCGACCATTTCCGCAAGGCCCGGAAGATTCCGGTGGTGCGTTCAACCGATGAGTTCGATGTATTCGCAGGACTTGCGGACAGCAGTTCCCATATCGAAGCCGCATTGGTTCAAGGCGAAATCGAGCGGGATGTGCGGGCACTCATTGCCCAACTTCCAGAAGAACAGCGCGAAGTTGTACTCATGCGGATCGAAGAAGACCTGTGCTTCCGCGAGATTGCCGAGCGCACCGGGGTCTCCATCAATACAGCCCTCGGGCGGATGCGGTATGCCTTGATCAACCTCCGAAAACTGGTGGAGCAGCACCGGATTCAGTTGACTATGCAATAAGCGAAGAGGGGGATGCGTTAGGGGACCATAAAACCCCTCGCGATGTCCCACGGTACTCCTTCAATTCCTTCTGCGTTCGAAATGATGGTGGATGCCTTGCTTGCTCCGAAGAGCAGGCCCCTGCCCCGTCCTTCTTCCATCCGGAACGTACTTGCATACTCCGCAGCCTGCACCGTACCTGCGACCGGCAAGGTTACGCTGCCCCTGATCGGAAACTGAAAACACCTACAACCTGCAAGGGACGGACACCGCTGTGGTGTTCGTCCCATGCATGGGTTAGGATGGCGTCGGTCGTTGTGGAGCCGGGAAGCCGATCGATGCAGGCGAGTGCCTCTTCGAGGTCGCGCTCGAACGTGGCTTGCGGAACAAACCCCAAACCGGCAAAGCCCCCCGATTCAAGCAGTACCAGGCCCACTTCATCGTCCTGCCGCCCCGGTTCGATGAGCACGCTTTTGTCCTGCCTACCCGCGGCGTCCGCGGAGAGGGCGGTTGCAAGCGCGCTCGCATGGGCATCGGGGGAGGGCCATGCGGTCGTACCGTCGTCGCCCAGCCCGAGCAGCGCCGGGTGTACGCCGCGCCGCACGAGGCTGTAGAGCCATTCGCGGGCGGAAGACGGGTGGTGGAAGAGGCGGAGCGGGAGCTCTGCTGGGCGTCGCCGGACTGCGGCGAGGCGAATGTAGCCGGCGCGGTCGAGGTACTGGACGATCCAGGTGCGCTGGATGGGTTGCTTTTGGGCGCGGTTGTGGGCCGGCCAGTGGCGCCGGATGAGCACATCCTCCCACAGCCGCGCGAGCAGCACAGAACCCGTAGGATCGGCTTCGATGCGGTGGATGTCGCGGAGGAAGTTTTGGCGCCGCGCAGAGTCGGGTCCGGCGGTGAAGTGGCTGCGCACCCGCGTGCGAACGTTGTGCGACATGCCGATGTAGAGCGGCACACCTTTCCGGTCTAAGAACTGATAGACGCCGGGCCCGGTCGGCAGGCGCTCAAAGGCCTCTGCATCGACATGCTGCGGGAGCCAGGCCTCCCGGCGGTTCGTGACGACAGCGGCCCCGATGGCCTCCGCGCCGCCGGGCGCATTCCACATCCGGGAGAACAGCGCGAAGGTCGCTTCCGCATCGCCCAAGGCCCGGTGCCGCGCGTGGTTTGGGATGTCGAGGGCCGCGCATAGGCGGCCCAAACTGTACGAAGGCTGCCCCGGTATCAACTTGCGCGCTAACCGGACGGTGCAGAGCCGCGGTGCCGACCACGTGCGCCCTGCCCCTTCAAGCGCTGCCCGCAGAAAGGCGTAGTCAAATCCCACGTTGTGTGCCACGAAGACGCAGCCGTCGACGAGGTCGAGGAACGCCTCAGCGACGTCCGCAAAGCAGGGCGCATCGGCCACGAGGGCATCGTCGATGCCGGTCAGCCGCGTGATGGCCAGCGGGATGGGCACTCCGGGATTTACCAGCGTGGTCCACCGGTGCAAGGCGCGTTCGCCGTCCGTGACCAGTACCGCCACTTCGGTGATGCCGTGGTCGGAGGCATGGGAACCGGTGGTCTCGATATCGACGATGGCGAAGCGCATCGATGTAAATTTAAGCCGATGAAAGCGTTCAAGGGTGCGTGGCTGGCTGGCCTCAGTCTCGTTTGCGCCGCGGGCGGCGCCCAAACAGAGGACTGGGACGAACACGACGGCACCGGTTATCTCAACACCCGGCGCGGCATTGAGTTCGCAGTGAACTTCGGTTTCCACAAACCGAACAACAAAGCTGCCACGGCGTTCTTCGGCGGCGGCGGCGGATACGATTTGGGCGACAACGTCGCCTGGCTCAACACCATCGAGGAACGCCTCCAAATCGACGTCCCCAACTCGGTCGTTTGGTCCCAGGTCATGAACGCCACCGGGCTCGAAGCCGGTGAGTTCCGCTACATCGAGCTGCCCCTCGAGATGCGCTACCAGCCCGGACGCCTTCTCGGCCTGCAGACGCTGTACTTCTTCAATCCCGAGGCAGCCCTCGTGCTCCACATCGACATGATGACCGGCCTCAAATCGCAAGGCGGCTGGAACAT
>CAZMNI010000250.1:0-2729 GCA_964567615.1 uncultured Chryseobacterium sp. | reverse complement strand
GACACGTCGCCACCGTTGCGCATCAGGTCCCGCACCACAGTGCTTTGGATGTGCGCGTACTCCGGATCCGTCAGCAAAACCACTGTTTCGACGCTGGGAATGAGCTTGCGGTGCGTTTGGGCAATCGTGCGTTCGTACTCAAAGTCGCCCCCGCTGCGGATGCCGCGCAACAAAAAGCCGGCGCCACAGGCCACCGCAAAGTCCCGCGTGAGCCCTTCGTACGCTTCCACACGAACGCCCGGCAGGTCCGCCGCCACCGCACGGAGCCAGGCGAGCCGGGTCTCAAGCGGGAACATGGCAGACTTCTCATGGTGCCGCCCCACTGCCAGTACGATTTCGTCGAACAACGGCAGGGCCCGCGTGAGGATGTTCACGTGGCCGAGCGTCACAGGGTCGAAGGACCCGGGGTAGAGGGCGCGTCTCATGGCTGGGCATCCGGTCGTACCGGGTACTCAAAGAAACTGAAATGTACGTGGCCGTAGTGCCTTGCGTCGACAAATCCCGCCTCGCCGCTCACATCCGTGCGCTCGCCGTGTTCGAGGATGAACCACCCGCCGTCCGGAAGGAGCGCCGATTCCCGCACCAGGGCCGGCAGGCGGGCCAAATCCGGCAAATCGTAGGGCGGATCTGCAAACACCAACCCGAAGGCCGCTGGCGAACGCCGTATGAACTCCAGTGCATCGCCGCGGAGCGCCTCGCACGTATCGCACCCGAAATCCACAAACGCCTTCGCCATCGCTCGCACTGCGCGCACATCCTGTTCCACTGCGGTCACTGTGCGCGCACCGCGGCTGGCAAACTCCATGCTCACCATGCCCGTCCCTGCGAACAGGTCCAGCACATCGAGCTCCTCAAAATCCACCCGGTTCCCCAGTACGTTGAACAGGCTCTCCCGCCCGAAGTCGGTCGTAGGCCGCCCCGTGAACCCCTTCACCTCGGGCAATCGCCGGCCCCGCAAGGCCCCACCCGTTATGCGCATGCCCACAAGTTCGCCACGCCAGCCCACCGCTGCTCACGCAGCCCTTCAGGACCCCACTCAATCGGATGAAATGCAGTCAGCATCCCCGTCCGCGGAAAAAACGGCAAAAACGATGTCCACAGTGCATCGTCCCGCACCACCTCGCCGCTCCACACCACCTCTACCTCCGCCGGTGCCACCCCGTCGCGGTGCATCGCATTGACGGCCGCATACAACAGCCCTTCCCCGGCGATGTCCTGCACGGGCATGGCCCACTTCAACGCCCCGCGGTCGAAGCGCACCCCGAGGGCGCGCCCTTGGGCCACATCCAAGTACAAAACCGATTCCGGATGGCCCCATTCCTGACGGCCAGCAGCCTCAAGGAAGCGCAATGTCGGACTCTCAAGCCGTGCCTGAGGCCACGCAGCTTCCACGGCTTCCACAATCCGACCACCGTGCGCCTCAGCAAGCACCCACGTTCCTTCCGGCCCATCTACCGCAAACGAACGCACGGTGGAGCCGGCGGGCACTTCGCCGTACAACAACTTCCATGCACCGGCCGCCCCGCCTCCCGCAGAACCCGGCAGCAACGCGAAATCCGGATGCCGCAGGCCCCACACCACAACCTCTGCTTGCAGCCCCCTGTTTTTCAAATCTTTGCAAGCCTGAGCGAACTGCTCGATGCCGTGTGCCGGCTCCTCCCCCGCCTTCGTCAGCGTCCGGCCTGTGCCCAGCACCCACTGGATGCGGGTGCCGTCCCACTGAAAGGCCAGTCGGGTCCGGGCGTCAGTTGTTCCGCCAGTTGCCATCCGTATGCGATTCGGTAAGCGATCCGAAGCGCAGGGTGTCCTTCTTGATGCCCTCCCGGCCGAACGGCGTAGGGTCCTGGCACATCACCGTGGGCTGCGTGACACCACCGGTTTCAACGGTTCCGGTCTTGATGATGAAGCGCTCTCCGGTCAAAGGATTGAACCACAACGAATCCAGCGATACTGGGGGAAGCCGCTTCTCTTGGCGCTTCTCGGGCGTGAGGTTCTCTGCGAAGTAGCTCGTGAAGATGTTGTCGCGGACTTTGTACACCACCTTGTCCATGGAAATCATGTCCAGGAACTGCTCTTCTGTGTATCCGAGTTTTGCGCCGACCCGTCCTACGTCCGAACGCTTCAGCACATAACCGGCTTTGCGGCTTGCGGCCTCGGGCAGGGTATCGTGGAACGAGCCCATGTTGAAGGCTACCGGAAGAGTTTCTTCCTGGATGAACGTCAGCAGGCTATCCGGATCCGCGGTGTACTTGCCGCGCACCGCTCGGTAGGCCTCTTCCATGTCGCGAATGTCCTTGAGCCGTTGAATGGTTTCTGCATCTACACGGGCCTTCGTCTCCATGAACTGCACCTCTTCATCGATGCTGAAGAAGACCCCATAGGACAGCCAACCTGCAGCCACCAACCCCACGAGCAAAAGGCCCCTGTACGCCCAGACATTCAGCAGATTTAGTACGGCCGGGATGCTCAGGATACCCGTCGCCACGAGGGCAATCCCCGCATACAGCATATCGTCTGGCTGTTTCTCGATTTCATCCACCGAGAAGTAATGATTCAAGAAGGCATATCCTGCGAGCAACAGCAACGCAGCGAGCACGTGCCGCTGGGCCTCGAGAATGAAGTTAGATTTCATGCCGGTCGGAGTCGATTTCGGCGCGAATCTACGTCATTCCGAAATGCGTCCCAACTCCCGAACTACCTTGCAGCGATGGATTTCGAAGCCCAGTTGC
>CAZMNI010000249.1:0-2746 GCA_964567615.1 uncultured Chryseobacterium sp. | reverse complement strand
CTACCCAACAAGATCCCTTCCTCAATCTCCTTCTCAATGAAGGCCTTCAGAATGCCCTGCCCAGAATTGTCGCCGGGCGATTCAAAGTGCACCACCTCCGGGCAGATCAAAGTGCACCACTTCGGACGTTTGGTTTACCTAACTCGGATAGACTAACGCTTACAAGCTCAGAGCGTGTGGGCGCACTCGCATCTCAGCAGCCTCTGTAGCTTTTTCTGCTCCCCCCCCAAGAGGAGGGGTCTGGGGGACCGGGGTTCCCCACTCGCGCTTCCTTTCCAAATCATTCCACTCGGGTTTTTGCCGGCTTTTGGTTTTGCGGCCTCTTTCGCTCCGCACCTTGCTGCAGCCGATAACTGCGTCCATTAATCGGGATCACTTCCGCGTGGTGAAGCAACCGGTCAAGGATCGCGCTGGCCGCAGGCACATCGCTCAGTAATTTCCCCCATTCCTCCACAGGCCGGTTTGAAGTCATCATCGTCGAACGGTTTTCGTATCGGCGCATGATGATCTCCAGCAGGATCTCCCCACTTTGGGGCGGTAGGATTTTGAGCCCCATGTCGTCGATGATCAACAGGTCCGGCTTCAGATATTTGTTTAACAGTCGCCCCTCGGCTCCTCTCCCCGGCTCCATCATCAATTCCCTCACAAGATCAAACACCGAACGGTACAGCACCACGAACCCAGCCTTTACTGCCTCCTGCCCAATCGACTGCGCCAGATGACTCTTGCCCACTCCCGGAGGCCCAACCAGCAACACATCCCGGCATTGGCGGATGAAGTGACAGGCGGCCAGTTCGTAAATCTGCGCCCGATTTATCGTCGGATTAAAACTGAAGTCGAAGCTGTCCAAGGAGCGGGTCTCCCGGAAGTCAGCGGCCTTGTTCCTGCGCTGGATCGTACGCTGGCTACGCACATGGATTTCATCCTGAAAGACCAGTTCCAGGAACTGGGCATAGGGCAGTCGGTTCGCCTCGGCTTCCTGCAAACGCAATTCAAGACTGCCAAGCAGTCCGGAGAGTCGCAGGTGGTGGGCTTGTTTTTTAAGCGTATTATTCATGGGCTTGGATTGGGGTGAATGGGGGCATTGACGAACGCCGAGTAAATTTTCAAATCGCGGATCAGGGGATGGCTCTGCGCGAATGCAAAGTCGGTCTGCGTGGCAGGATCTCCCAGCAACCGCTTGATGTCCTTGAGCCGCCTGGACCCGCTTCGCAGCGCCTTCTCGCAGGCGGTGTTGAGCTCGGGCCCGGAGTGTTTGCGTAGCAGTCCGCACAACGCCATGATCGAACGCAGCGCCTCGGGCCCACGCGCATCCACTGCAGCCTGTGCCCATTGACCACACCGGTCTCCGATCACCGCCGCCCGGTTCACCCAGTAACGACAGGAGGCAAGAACCGGTGCGCCAAAACCGCCCGCCCCAAGGTGCCGACTGAACTTGCCGGGTTCCAGCCGCGTATGCAGGCGGACCTGCTCCATGCGGTCGTTAAAAATCCTCACGCTCCGGCTATCCCACCGCACCCAGACCTGACGCCCGATGTATTCCGTCGGCGCTTCGTAAAAAGATTTGGCCACTTCAACGTAACCGTCCCGATGCACCGCCCGCCGTGCCTCCTGATAACAAGGAAAAAGCGAAGCCGGCAGGGGCTGGAGGTGCTCCTGTTCCAACTCAAAACAGGCTGCCACTTGTTTGCAGGTTGTCCCGTGGATGCGCTTGTCTGCCACCTGACTCTCCCACCGCTGTAAATGCTGGTTTTCCTCCGCCAGCGACTTAAACCGCCGCCCCTTGAGCGCATTGTTGCGCACATACCCAACACCCCGCTCCACCTTGCCTTTGTGCTGGGGCGTCCTCGGACGACACGGCACCACATGCATTCCGTAATGCCGGCAAAAATCCGCCAACTTCGGGTTAAGTTCCGGATCATACCAATCCGCCTTGAGTACCGCCGCCTTGAGATTGTCCAGATTGAGCATCAGCGGTACCCCGCCAAAGAAACGGACCGCGTTTTCCAAAACGCGCAGGAAGGTTTCCCCATCCTGCCTAAGCACCGCCTCGCTGTAGCCCTTGCGCGAATAACTCAACACCGCCCGCAACACCCACGTCCGCCGTGTTTTCCCCCCGGGCACATCCTCAATGGGCGCTCCCAGGCCAAAGTCCACCTGCATCTCCTCCCCGGGCTGACACTCCATGCGCCACACGCGCTCGGGCTGCTTTTTGCGCAACCTGCCGACATAACGCTTCACCGCATCGTAGGATCCGGCAAAGCCGTGCTCCTCAACCAAGTCCTGGTAAATCCGCTGGGCGCTCAGCCCCAACTCAATCTTCCCCGCAATCGCCTCCAAAAACGGCTCGCACTGACTTTGACGCCCGGCCGATTTGCCGGCGGGCGGAATGGTGCACTTTGGCTCAACACCGGTATCCGAGCCGGGGGGCAGAATGGTGCACTTTGAAGCATACCTGTGAACAGTACGCCGGTTGACCCCGAGTTCGCGCGCGATGCGGCGCTCGGACCATCCCTTCTGATGTAAACTGCGAATTGTTTCTTGATTGCTCACCTTCAGGACATTGGACATGTCCCATTCGAACCGCACTCGGGCGATTCGAAGGAACCGTTTTTGCGTCCCAAAAGTGGTGCACTTTCAAACCATTAATTCCGCCCACAAGTGGTGCACTTTGACTGCCCGGCGACATCATACCGGCGGGGATTTCAGCAACGGGCGACCGGCTAGGTCTCCGTCGATGTCCTTA
>CAZMNI010000248.1:0-2758 GCA_964567615.1 uncultured Chryseobacterium sp. | reverse complement strand
TTATCACTCAACCCTCGGGCGCGCAGCGCCCCCTCCACCCTCCACACTGTTTGGCGGCGCAGCCGCCCCTCACCCCTCCACCCTCACCCTGTTCAAAGCACTTCACATCGTTTTAACATTTGGCGAGGCAACTGAACAGCATGGTGTTCGTCTTACGGGTGAACTGAATTTCTCCCAGCATGAATGACATTGTACTGTTCGGCCTTGAGATCCCGGGCAACGTGTTCCTGGGTTCGCTTTTTGTTTGGCTGATTGCCACCGCCGCGAATTTGAAGTTGTTTGCCAAATGCGACCAGCCCGCGTGGGCGGTGTTCGTGCCCGGCTACAACGTGGTGGTGGCCATGCGCATCATCGGTCGTCCCGACTGGCATGCGGCGTTCTTTCTCATCCCGGGGTTCAACGTGTATTTCGCGTTCCGGACGATGATGGAACTCGCGGCATCGTTCGGCCGCCGCTCCACGGTGGATTACCTCCTCGTGGCGCTGTTCAACGTCTTTTATGTCCTCAACCTCGGGCTGAGCTACGAGGCGGAGTATGCGGGTCCGGTGTACGGTGCACCGAAGGCCTCGCCAGCTCCGAACGGCTCGGACGCCCGCGGGGGGTGGGCACACGCCTGATCGCCGCATACGAAGCGTTCAGAACTCAATTCGCCGGATAAGCCGGCAGGCAGGCCCGGGAACGGTCTGCTAACCCAGGGAACAGGATCCCCTAGAGAAGGCCTCGGGCGTGCTGCAAAGCCGCTTCGAGGCCTTCGGGCTTTTTACCCCCGGCGGTCGCGAAGAACGGTTGGCCACCGCCTCCGCCTTGGATGTGGGCGGAGAGTTCCTTGACGATGGCCGTGGCGTTCAGTCCGCGTTCGCGGACCAAATCGTCCGAAAGCGCCACCGTCAGCGCCACTTTGCCCTCGGAACGCGTACCGATGACCCCGAGGAACGGGGCATGTTCCGCGCGGAGTTGGAAGGCGAGGTCCTTCACGGCTGCGGCGTCGAGGTCCACTTCTGCGACGAGGAGGTGGACGCCACCGCGCTGTTCAAGGGAGCCGACGAGGGCGGCCTTTACGTGCTGGGCTTGCTCGCGCTTGAGCACCTCGAGCTCGCGCGTGAGTGCGGCATGCCGGGCGAGGAGGTCCTCCGTGGCGCGGACGACGTCTTGGGGCGACTTCAGGAGGGTCCGGACATTTTCAAGCGTGGCCTCGTCTGCGCGGGCGCGGCGCAGGGCGCCCATGCCCGTCGTGGCTTCGATGCGGCGGATACCGGCGGCTACGGCGCCTTCGGAGACGATGCGGAAGAGGCCGATGGCGCCCGTGGCCGGGACGTGGGTGCCGCCGCAGAGTTCCTTCGACGTGCCGAAGCGGATCATGCGGACGCGGTCGCCGTACTTCTCGCCGAAGAGCATCATGGCACCTTCTGCGCGGGCTTCTTCGAGGGGGATGGCGCGGCGCTCGTCCAGGGCGAGGTTCGCTTGGATCCGCTCGTTGACCCGGTCTTCGACGGCGAGGAGCTCGGCGTCGGTGGGCTTGCTGAAGTGGGAGAAGTCGAAGCGGAGGGAATCGGCGCGGACCAGGGAGCCGCGCTGCTCGACGTGCGTGCCGAGGACTTCGCGCAGGGCTTCGTGGAGGAGGTGGGTGGCGCTGTGGTTCTTTTCCGTGTCGCGCCGACCGTCGGCGAAGACGACTGCCCGGAGCGGGGCTTCGGGGGATTCCGGAACCGACTCCGTGAAGTGGACGATGAGGTTGTTTTCGCGCTTCGTGTCGAGGACGGCGACGCGTTCCTTGCCGTCCCAGAGGTAGCCCGTGTCGCCGACTTGTCCACCGCCTTCGGGGTAGAAGGGGGTGGCGTCGAGAGCGATTTGGAACAGCACCTTGCCGCGGGCTTCCACCCGGCGGTAGCGCACGACGTGGGCATCTGCTTCCAGGCAGTCATAGCCCACGAAGGGTTCGGAAGCGCCGGAAGGCCGCACCTCCACCCAGTCGTCCGTCTTCACCTTGCCGGCCGCGCGGCTGCGCTCCTTCGCACGGGCAAGTTCTGCTTCGAACCCCGCAGAATCGATGGCGTAGCCGCCTTCCGAAGCGACCAGCGCCGTGAGGTCGGCGGGAAAGCCGAAGGTGTCGTAGAGCTCGAACACCGAAGCACCGGGAAGCGTGCCGCCGGCGGGCAGCTTCGCGAGCCGGTCGGAGAGGAGGTCGATGCCTTTTGACAGGGTGCGCAAGAAGGCCTCCTCTTCTTCGAGGATGACCCGTTCGATGAGGGCGCGCTGGGCGTGGAGCTCGGGGAACGCGTCCCCCATTTGGTCGGCAAGCGTGCCCACGAGCCGGTGCATGAACGGCTCCTGCAGCCCTAAGAAGCTGTGCCCGTAGCGAATAGCGCGGCGAAGGATGCGGCGAATGACATAGCCCGCGCCCGCGTTCGAGGGCAGCTGGCCGTCCGCGATGCTGAACGAAACCGCGCGGATGTGGTCTGCAATCACGCGGAACGCCACGTCGGATTTGCCCGTTCCAGCCGTGTAGGTGACACCGCTGAGGGCCGCGATGCGCGCGAGCATCGGCGTGAACACGTCCGTATCGTAGTTCGACCGCTTGCCTTGCAGGGCCATGCACAGCCGCTCGAAGCCCATGCCCGTGTCGATGTGCGCATTCGGCAGCGGCACGAGTGACCCGTCGGCCATGCGGTTGAATTGCATGAAGACGAGGTTCCAAATCTCGACCACCTGCGGGTGGTCGCGGTTGACCCAGTCGCGCCCAGGTTCGGCGGCCCGTTCG
>CAZMNI010000247.1:0-2784 GCA_964567615.1 uncultured Chryseobacterium sp. | reverse complement strand
CGCCCCGCCCGGACGCTGGCATCGGCGGACCGCAGCCGGTGCAGCAACATCAGCAGCATCCCCATGGCATGTTCTGCGACGGCGTCCCGGTTGCCTTCGGGCGAGTTGACCACCCGAATGCCCCGTGTCAAGGCGGCGGCAACGTCAATGTTCTCCAGTCCAGAGCCGCTGCGGGCGATGCACTTCAGCCTGGGAAGGGCATCGAGCAAAGGGACATCCACGGTGATGCGAGAACGCAGGACGATGCCGTCCCATCGGGCTCCCGCACCGGCCAGGATGTCTTCGCGTCCGACATGCAGGGCATCGGAACATTCCATGCCTGCGGATTCCAGCCGTTCCCGCAGCACCGGATGCACGGAATCAAGCCAGGCGAAGTGCATCAGAACAACTGGATGATGAGCAACCCCACAGCGAAATAGATCATCAATCCGATGATGTCGTTCGCAGTCGTGATGAACGGCCCGGTGGCCAAGGCGGGGTCGATTTGGTACCTGTGCAACATCAGGGGAACGAAGGTGCCGAAGAGGGCGGCAAAGACGATGACGCAGAGCAGCGCAATGCTGACTGTGATGCTCAGGACCGTGCTGAAACCGAGCAGCATGCTGCTGCCGAGAATGAGCAGCGAGCAGATCAAACCGTTCAGCAAGCCCACGCTGAGTTCCTTCGCGAGCCGGGCCGTGAGGTCCGAGGTGTCCAGCGAGGTGCTGGCGAGACCTTGGACCACGATGGCGGCGGACTGTACACCGACATTTCCCCCCATGGCGGCAATCAAGGGGATGAACAGCGCCATTTCCGGATTGCGTTCGATGTCGAACGCGCCGATGACATACGCGCCGCCGATGCCGCCGCCCAGACCGATGAGTAGCCACGGCAAACGTGCGCGGGTCAAGGCCCAAACGCTGTCGCGGGACTCGACGTCTTCGGAGATGCCGCTGGCGAGTTGGTAGTCGCGTTCTGCATCCTCGATGATCACGTCGACGGCGTCGTCGATGGTGATGCGGCCGATGAGGCGTCCTTCGGCATCCACTACGGGCAGGGCGACCAGGTCGTAGCGTTCCATGAGCTTGCCCGCGCGTTCGGAGGATTCTTCGGCGCGAATGACCACCAACTCGTCGTCTTCTTGGAGCTCGCTGACCAGGGTCCGCGTGGTGGCCGCACTGAGCAAGAGGTTCTTGATGCTCAACCTGCCAGTGAGCCGGCCGTCGTCGTCCACGACGTAGACCGTGTAGACGTTGTCGAGTTCGGCGGCCTGGCGACGGATGGCGCGGATGGCCTGGGCGACGGTTTGGTCCGCATGCACGCGCACCAGTTCTTTTGCCATGATGGCTCCAGCGGTACCCTCCTCGTAGCCCAGCAAATCCCGGATGTCCGAGGCATAGGCGGCGTCATCCAGCAAGTTGATGACCTCCTCCGCCTTCGACTCCGGCAGGTCGCCCATCACATCCGCCGCGTCGTCCGAATCGAGCTCCTCGAGCACTTCCTCCGCGATTTCCGCCGCCGTCATGCCGGTCAGCAGGGTCGCACGCAGCTCCTCCTCGAGCTCCAGCAACGCCTCGGCTTTGAGGTCGTTTTCCAGCAGCCGGAAGAGGTATTGGGCCTCCTCGGGCCGGAGCGCGGAGAGCACTTCCGCCACGTCGGTCGGGTGCAAATCCACCATCATGGCTTCCAGCTCGCTGTCCAAACCGGCTTCCAGCCGGTCCCGCACGAGTTTCAGATAGGCCTTGTCGAGGTGGAGCATCGTCCCGCGAAGGTACGCACCCCTGCCGAATGGGGGTCAGCGCCGCTTCCGAAAGAACGCCCGCACCAGCTCCGCGCATTCCGCCTCTAAAACGCCCCCTTCTACGACGGTGGTCGGATGCAGAATGCGGCCCTCCAGCGTCTCTCCCCACTTCCGGAATCCCCGCTTCGGATCCGGCGCTCCGTACACGATGCGCCCCACCCGGGTCCAAAAAGCCGCCCCAGCGCACATCGGACACGGCTCGAGTGTCACGTACAACGTGCAGGCATCGAGGTGCTTGCCGCCGAGGAATTCCGAAGCAGCGGTGAATGCCTGCATCTCCGCATGGGCGGTGAAGTCGTGCAACCGTTCGCACAGGTTGTGCCCCCTTCCGATGACCCGTCCGCGGGCCACCACCACAGCACCGACGGGGACCTCCTCCGCCTCTGCCGCGGCCTGCGCCTCTGCCAGCGCCATTCGCATAAAGTGCTCGTCGTTCAGGAGTTCCATGCGATTTCTGGGTTGAAGGTGGCCGCCATCCAGGCCGTGAGTCGGGCAATGGCCTCGTCATTTGGAAGGACGTGCGGCGGATTTCCGGCTGGCACGGGCACGCGCCCACGCTCGAGCTGCTCCTGGGAGCAGGTGGCAAAGCCGAAGGCGCGCGCCCAGTGCCGGGCCAAATCTTCCTGCTCAGGTTGTCCCGGAGTAGGAACCAGCACTGCCGTCCGCCCCAGCACCGCCAAATCCAACAACGTCGAATACCCCGACCTGCACACCACGGTTTCCGCCCCTGCCAGCGCCCACGCCAGCTCCTCCGACGTCGGGTCGTACCACGTGGTCACACGCCCCGTTTGGGTGCGGCCTCCTCCGGGTTTCCCGGCGATCACAAGCCGCATCGCGTCCTCTGGTCCCGGCGCTGCCTCCATCCATGCCCGCAACGCCTCTTCCATCCGGGTGCGGTGGGGTTCGGGGCCGGAGACGAGGCCGAGGTAGAGGGGGGGTGAGGTTGAGATTGAGATTGAGGTTGAGGTTGAGGTTGAGATTGAGGTTGAGGTTGAGGTTGATGT
>CAZMNI010000246.1:0-2798 GCA_964567615.1 uncultured Chryseobacterium sp. | reverse complement strand
AAGCCAGCGGTCCGCGCGGCGGCAGAGGTGGCCTTGCCGGATGTGCAGGCGGTTTGGGATTTTTACAACGAACATTGCTGCGGTGAGGCAGGGGCGGTTTTGCGGCTGAAGGAAGCCATCGTGCGGCGCATCAGCTTGATCGGCTTGTTAGCGCTCTTGCGCGAGGAACTGGATCGCCTGTGCGAAGAGCGCAACGTCCGCACGCTCCCGGCGCTCAACGCCCAGATTTCCACCATTGTGCGAGAAAACCCAGCTCCGTTCATCTTCGAGCGCATCGGGACCCGCTACCAGCACATCTTCATCGACGAGTTCCAAGACACCTCCATCACGCAGTGGCACAACCTCGTGCAGCTCGTGGCCCACGTCTTGTCTACGGGGGGCAGCGGCCTGGTGGTCGGCGATGCAAAGCAGGCCATCTACCGTTGGCGCAACGGCGATTACCGCCAACTCATGGCCCTCCCGTCGCTCTGTGGAACGCTAACAGATGCGCTGCGGGAGGCGGAAGGGGCTTTGATCCGCGAGCATGCTCCGGATGCGTTGGGTGAGAATTACCGGTCCGGCAGCGCTGTGGTGGGCTTCAACAACCGCGTTTTCAAGGCGATCGCGGACCTGCTCCCCGAGCACCTCCGCGCGCTGTATGCCGACGACGCAGCGACCCAAACCCCCGTCCACCCTTTCGATGGCACCGTCCACGTGAGCCGGTCGTACGGCACCACGAAAGACGCCCGCACCGAAGCCCGGACCGCCTGGGCCGTGGAACGGATCCAGCACCACCTCGCAGCGGGCTACACGCCCGGCGACATGGCCCTGTTGGTCCGCACAAACCGCGACAGCGCCACCCTCGCACAGGCCCTCCTCGCCGCCGGCTTCACGCCGCGCACCGAGGAGAGCCTCCACCTCGGCCGCCACCCCGCGCCCCTCGGCGCTATCGCCCTCCTGCGGTCCGTCCTCGCCCCCCACGATCCGCGGCACCCTGTGGCTTTCCTGCAGTGCCTCTGCGCACTTCGGCCCGACCTGGACGAGGCGGTGCTCCTGGCGGCCCACACCCGCCCCGACGGCAAAAAGAACGCCATCGAGTTCGACGCACTCTTGAAAGCAGCCGTCCCGGAGTTGCAGCTGCGCGACCGCACCACCGAACCCGTCGTGGGCCTCATCGGCCACATCTTCGAGGCGTGTGGCTGGAATCCGGACCACGCGGCGTACTGCGAGGGGATGCTGGATTTGGCGCTGGAGGCCGCGCGGATGCGGGAGCCGGGGATTGCGGGGTTCCTCGGCGTGTGGGACCGCACGGGGAGCGAGCGCAGCATCCGCGTGTCCTCCGGAGCAGATGCCGTGCGCATCATGACCATCCACAAGGCGAAGGGCCTCGCATTTCCGGTGGTGCTCGTGCCGTTTGACCCGAAGAAACTCAGCAGCTTCAAGGACGAAATCCCGGTGGAACTCGATGCCGCGGTGTACGGCTTGCCGGCGGCCCTGCTCAGCGATTCCGATCTCAAAGGATCGCCCATCGAAGCTTACCGCCACGAAGAACTCGGGCGGGTGGTGCTCGACGCCGTAAACCTCGCCTACGTCGCCATGACGCGGGCGGAGGAGCGGCTTGACGTGTTGCTGGAATTCGAGAAGGAAGAGGAAGGGATGAGCGAGAAAGTGACCCTCCCCCAATTGCTGTCGGCCGCGATCGAGGCCGGTGTCGCGATGGGCAGTCCTGTGGAGTGGGGAACGGGGGGGCGGAAGGGCGGGGAGCCCAAGGTGGGCGGGGAGGTGCCGGTTGCACCGGTGCTGCTAACCGGTGCTGCCGTGAAGATGCGGGTGGCGCTGGCCCGTGCGGCTTGGGACGGAACGTGGGTGGCGGGGTGGAGTCCGATCGAATTCGGTGAGGCCGTGCACGGCGTGCTGGGCCGGCTGCGCACCCGCGCAGATTGGGCACACGTGGCGCCGGCGCTGCAGGCGGGATTGCGGATGGACGAGCGGCAGTGGGAGGCCGTTCAGGCCGCCGTGGACGGGGTGCTGGGTTCGCCGGAGTGCGCGGCTTTTTTCGAGGAAGGCGCAGAGGTGCTGTGCGAGCACGACCTCGTGGGAACGAACGGCGAAGTGGTCCGGCCGGACCGGCTCGTGCGGCGAGGGAACCGGTGGGAGGTGGTGGACTTCAAGACCGGCAAGGAGCAACCGGACCACCGGGCGCAGGTGCGCGGCTACATGGCGGCGGTGTCGGCGGCAGAGCCGGGGGCTGAGGTGCGCGGATACCTCGTGTACATCAACGGGTTGCGCAGGGTAGCGGTGAACGCCGACGGAGAGTAACTTGCCGCACCTACTTCCGACAATGCGCGCGATCCTGCTGACCCTGAGTGGTGTGCTCGCCGTGGCCGCTGCCACGGCCCAAACTCCCCGCACCCAAAAAGGCCTGCGCCCCCCGGTGGACCACACGGCTCCCGCGCCCCAACGGGCCGAAGGGTGCGCCCCCGCGACGGCGCTCCGGGACCTCGAGTGGAACAACGTCCGCGCCCTCATCGAGAACGGCGGCGCGCTGTGGTACGACCGGGCCATCGACAAAGGCGCCTTCGTGGTGCCGAAGGAAAGTGGCGTCTCGACCGTCTACGGCGGTGCTCTTTGGCTCGGCGGAATCAGCCCGGACCAGCAGCTGAAGCTCGCGGCGGTGCGGTACCGGAACACCGGCAACGACTTTTGGCCCGGTCCCTTGACGAACGACGGTTCTGCGGAGGTGGACGCCTCTACGTGCGCGGCGTACGATAAAATCACCATCACCTACCGGGCAGACGCCATCCGCCACCGCCAGTACT
>CAZMNI010000245.1:0-2811 GCA_964567615.1 uncultured Chryseobacterium sp. | reverse complement strand
CATTCCTGCAGTCGCCACGCGTCCGGTGCGTTTTGCCGTGCTTTGGCCCCACCGGGGGGATGTGGTAGCATGCACGTTGCCTGAGGACGAAGCCCCCCATGCACTGCACCTCGGTGCCTACCTGCCCGACGGGCGGCTGGTCGGCGTGTGCACCTTGCTCGAAGAAGCCCCTGTTCGCCACCCTGATGCCGTTCCATCGGATGTGCGGGCTTTTCGGCTTCGCGCCATGGCCACGTTGCCTGAGGTACGCGGGAGCGGGGCGGGACGTGCGCTGGTGGAGCGGGCGTGTGCCGAGGCAGAGCAACGGGGGGCGACCTTTCTTTGGTTTGATGCTCGGCGAGTCGCCTTCGGCTTTTACGAGCAGCTGGGGTTTTACTACCTCAGTGAGGCCTTTGACATCGCGCCCATCGGAGAGCATCGGGTGATGGGGGCCATGCTGCCGATGTGAGATATATGATACATTTCCTCTGAAGGGTGAGGCTCCCACGAGGGGTGGATGGCAGAGGATTTCCGCTCGGGATAGGCTATATCCAGAGGGTTAGAATTGAATGTGCTTCTGAGCCGTGAACAACAACTTTGTTCTTTTTTTATGGCGTTTTTCGAAGATTTTGCGCGTGTCACATCGATTAATTCGACTTTTCTGTAGGTTATATATAACATCCTGTCGTATATTTATGCTTGCTTAACTAAATGACACTAACATGAAGCGGTATCTTTTCGTCTTTGGAATACTTGCGGTGTCCAGCGTCTCCATGGGCTTGCTTGGGCAGACGGATCCGCCAAAGAACTTCGAGAATTGTGCCCATTGGGAGTTGATTGAGCAGTTGCGGGCGTACGAGGACACGCTTGCGACCGAGCAGTCGGCTCCGGATACGCTTCGGAAAGAATATGGTCTTCCGGTCACTGACGCCGGGATTTCCGCAAAGATGTACCGGCTCTACCGGTGCGCTGCTCTCTTAGACTCGCTCGCGAATTTGCAGGACAGCCTTGCGTTCGTGCGGGCAGATCCTCCGACGGTGGATTCGGACAGCATTTCCGGAATAACCGGTTCCGCGGCCACGCTCCACGGGCGCATCCTTTCAGACGGCGGAGAATCGGTCACGGCGCGGTGGTTCCTTTACGGCACAACGCGCACGGCCTTGACCGACAGCATCGGCGGTACTGTGGGAACACCCGATAGCTTGTTCACCGCATCGATTTCGGCGTTGACCCCTGCTGGAACCTGGTACATGGCCGCATTTGCGAAGAACGCGAAAGGCACATCATCAGGAGATACCTTGACATTCACGATACCTGTGGCCCCGACCATGGACACGGACAGCATCTCGAGCATCACAGCAACGGCTGCGACGTTCCATGGAAGAACGCTTTCTACCGGCGGTGCAGCCCTTTCGCACCGTTGGTTCCGGTACGGCACTTCAGCTGCAGCCTTGAACGACTCCATCGCAGGTGTTGCAGGTACGCCGGATAGCCTTTTCACTGCATCAGTGACGAGTTTGGCGGCAGGCACCTATTATGTGGCTGCCTTCGGTAAAAACGTGGTCGGTACATCGTCGGGAGATACCCTGCAATTCGTGGTGCCTATCGCGCCGACGATGGATACGGACAGCATCTCGAGCATTACGGCATCGGGTGGGACGTTCCATGGAAGAACGCTCTCTACCGGCGGTGCAGCCCTTTCGCACCGTTGGTTCCGGTACGGCACTTCAGCTGCAGCTTTGAACGACTCCATCGCAGGGGTTGCAGGTACGCCGGATAGCCTTTTCACCGCTTCAGTGACGAGTTTGACGCCGGGCACCTACTACGTGGCTGCCTTCGGGAAGAACGTGGTCGGCACATCATCGGGCGATACCCTGCAATTCGTGATTCCTGTCGCGCCGACGATGGACACGGACAGCATTTCGCTCCGCACATCCACGACAGCCACGCTGCACGGCAAAGTGGTATCGAACGGCGGCGGTGCGTTGTCCCACCAGTGGTTCCGGTACGGCGCATCTGCAGCTTCGTTGACTGATTCGGTTGCGGTCGCCGGAACTGCAACGCCCTTCACGGTGAGCTTGACCGGGCTTTCACCGGCGACCCGGTACTATTTTGCCGCATTTGGGAAAAACGCGGCGGGCACTGCTACCGGAGACACGTTGAGCTTTTGGACCAAATGTTCGGTAGATTCCGTGGTTTACCAAGGCTATACGTACGGAGTAATCCAGTCGGAAGACCAGTGTTGGTTTGATGAGAATCTGCAGTCCACAAATTTCCGGGACAATACTGCGATTCCAGATGGTTTTAATGCTGCGAGCTGGAACGGATTGTCGACGCCAGGTCGCGCTGAACCCAACGGGGACCCGGCTCAAGTAGCAACGTACGGCCGGTTGTATAATTGGTTTGCGGTAAGCGATGCACGCGGTCTCTGTCCTTCAGGTTGGCATGTGCCATCTGAAGCGGCATTTGATTCGCTCGTAGATGCCTTGGGAGGCACAAGCGTCGCCGGTCAAAAGTTGAAAGCGGTTGCGCCGCTTTTTGATGGGACCGATGAAATCGGCTACAGAGCCGTTCCTGCAGGAGGGCGCAGTGCTGCTGGAGCCTACCTGGGCTTTACCACGAGCCCGGTAGCAACATTCTGGTCTTCTACGCTGGGCACTACCGGATCTGCAGCCCTCAGGATGACGCTGAGCACGGGCTCAACTTCGGCTTCAATCACGGGGCACAATTCTAAAATCGGGTACTCCGTCCGTTGCTTGCAGGATTGAGTGCAGCGCCTTAGTGCGCAATACAGGTACTGCGGGGCTTTCCTTCACGGGAAAGCCCCGCAGT
>CAZMNI010000244.1:0-2824 GCA_964567615.1 uncultured Chryseobacterium sp. | reverse complement strand
AGCCCAGTGGCGTGGACATCAAGGAGCGCAAAATGACCTTGCCGCTCATCCATGCGCTGCAATGCTGCTCCGCGGCGGATCGGCGCCGCATCATCCGGCTCGTGAAGCACCACCACGACGAGCCGTCCGCGGTAGAAGAGGTCATGGCCTTCATCCTCGATGGTCCTGGGGTGCCGTATGCGCGGCAGCGGATGCAGGCCCACCGCGATGAGGCGGTAGCCTTGCTGGCTGCGTTTCCGGAAGGGGCGACGCGGGAGGCGTTGGTGGGGTTGGTGGACTACACAATTGCTCGGGAGAAATGAAAAAGAGATCGAGTTGGAGTTTGAGTTGGAGTTTGAGTTGGAGTTTGAGTTTGGGGTTGTTGGTTGCGGGGTGTGCGCGGGAGCAGGAGGCCGTAGAGGTGACCTGGCCGGACGGCTCTCCGCGGACGGCGTATGTCGTGCTGGAGGGCGATACGGTGGGCTTTCGGGCGTGGCACGAGAACGGCCAACTCGACCGGGAGGGGGGGCTGAAGGACGGCCAGCGCGATGGGAAGTGGCAGGCCTTCTACGACGACGGAACACCGTGGGCCGAGCACGAATACGCCACCGGGGTCCAAATCGGGGCCTACCGCACGTGGTACCCGAACGGCACCCCGAACATCGAAGGCCAATACACTTCCGACGGCAAACCGACCGGCGAGTGGGTGTTTTACGACCCCCAGGGACGCGTGGCGCAGCGGATGCCAGCGGACTCGTTGCCCGACGGTTTTTGACAGCGGCCGGTGGATAGTCCAGGTCACGGCGCACGGAAGGCCCGTGGCCTTGCGGGTACCTTGGGCACATGGGGGTCGTCGTTCGGAATTTCGCGGTGTTCGCGTGTGCGGTTTGGGGCGCCACCGGCTTCGCGGCCGTCCACGGACCCACGGACCCGCCTGCCCGTCCGGCCACGCCGGAGTCGTACGTGGCCCAGTGGAAGGACGAAGCCGTGCGCCAAATGCACGCCCACGGCATTCCCGCCTCCATCACCCTCGCCCAAGGCATCCTCGAAAGTGGCAGCGGCGGCAGCGAACTCGCACGCAAATCGAACAACCACTTCGGCATCAAGTGCCACAGCGATTGGACCGGCGCGCGGGTGTACCACGACGACGATGCGGCGGGCGAGTGCTTCCGGTCCTACCGCGACGCGGCGGAGAGCTTTGACGACCACAGTGCCTTCCTGAAAAAGCAGCGGTATGCGGCGCTTTTTCAGCTTGAATTGACGGATTACCGCGGCTGGGCGCAGGGGCTCAAGGCAGCGGGCTACGCCACAGATCCGAAGTATGCGGATCGGCTCATCGGCCTGATCGAGCAGTACGGGCTGGCGGCCTACGACCACGCCCCTGCAGGGCCGGCAGAGGCGGTGGCGCACGCGGCCGGGGGGGGGCGTTCGGTGTGGTGGACGGGGAACCGGGTGCGGTTCGTGGAGGCCCGGGCCGGGGACACGTACGGCACTCTGGCCCGCGAGCTCGACGTGATGCCGTGGCAGTTGTACCGCTACAACGGGGTTGCACGCGGTGCAGCGGATTACACGCCGGCCACGGGGGAGCGGGTGTATGTGGAGCCGCTGCGGCGGCGCGGGGATGCGGACTGGCACGTGGTGCAGGCGGGTGAGGACCTCCGGGATGTGGGGCGGGCCCACGGGGTGTCTGCGGGGAGTTTGGCGCGGATGAACCGGATTTCAGAGGAGGCCGTGCTGCAGCCGGGACAGCGGTTGTCCCTGCGGTGGAAGGTGAATCGGGAGGGCACGTTGCCGGTGGTGGCGCGCGCACTCGGCGGCCAGAACTGACGCGGCACAGGAATCCGCGGCCCTTTCGCCCTAATTTCGCAGGAAAACCGCGTCCGGATGCCCTTTTACCAGCGCCTCGGCCACGTGCCCCACAAGCGGCACACCCAGTTCCGCAAACCCGACGGTTCGCTGCATTACGAGCAGCTCTTCGGCACCGTCGGCTTCGTGGGGATGAGTTCGTTGCTGTACCACCTGCACCGGCCCACGATGGTCCGGTCGGTCGCGGCCCCGGTCGATGTGCGGCCGGTAGCGGCCGTCGAACACAACCTGCACAGCCGCAAACTCGAAGGATTTCGCTGCGCGCCCGGCGGCGATGGGGTCAACGGGCGGACGCCCATCCTGTTCAATTCCGATGTGGTGCTATCGCTGGCGGCGCCGAACAGCCCGATGCCGGACGGCCAGTTTTACAAGAACGCCGACTGCGACGAAGTCCTTTTTGTACACGAGGGTTCGGGGACGCTGGCGACGATGCTGGGACGCATTCCCTTCCGGCCCGGGGATTACCTCGTGATTCCACGGGGGTTGATTTACCGGATCCATTTCGACGGGGCAGACAACCGGCTGTTTGTCATCGAATCGCACCACCCGGTGTACACGCCGAAGCGCTACCGGAACCACTTCGGCCAACTGCTCGAGCACAGCCCGTATTGCGAGCGCGACATGCGGCCGCCGGTGGAACTCGAGACGCACGACGCCCTCGGTGAGTTCACGGTGCGCGTCAAAAAGGAGGGCCATGTGCACGACATCGTCTACGCCTCGCACCCGTTTGACGTGGTGGGCTGGGACGGGTACCATTTCCCGTACGCGTTCTCGATCCATGATTTTGAGCCGATTACGGGTAGAGTGCACCAGCCGCCGCCGGTGCACCAAACCTTCGAAACAGACGGCTTCGTCATCTGCTCGTTCGTCCCGCGCCTCTACGACTACCACCCCCAGTCCATCCCCGCGCCGTACAACCACTCGAACATCGACTCGGACGAGGTGCTGTACTACGTCGACGGCGACTTCATGAGCCGCA
>CAZMNI010000243.1:0-2844 GCA_964567615.1 uncultured Chryseobacterium sp. | reverse complement strand
GATTGGGACCAAGCGATGTACACGGTCATCAACGACCAGCGCATTCCCTTCCCCGATCCCGGGCTCGGCGCGCGCATCGACGACCACCCGGTCGACATCCGCTTCGGCTGGGACTTCGACGACCGCTACGGCTCTGGACGCATTGCCGAAGAAATCGTCTACACCCGCCGGCTCATGGAATCCCACCGGACCATTGTCTCGAACTACACCGCAGCCCGTTACGGCCTTCCGCTCGGCAGCCTGCAGCGGTACTTCCGCCCCGGCCAACCAGAAGAAGTGGCCGGCATCGGCCGCATTTCCGCGTTCGACCTCCACACGGACGCCCAAGGCACGGGCAACGTCCGCATCCTCGCCTCCTCCGACCTCGGCGATGGCGAGTTCCTCCTGTGGGGCCACGACGGCGCCGGAATGGAAGCCGCCCAGCCGTACCCGTTCCTCACGCCGCGCGTGGCGCGGACCTACGGGTACGAAGCGACCGGCGAACCGGGCACGGTGGAACTGCGCATCGACGACGCCGGCGCGTTCGCGGACCTCGGTCCCAGCCCGTCCGTCCCGGGCGTGATCGTGGCGGAAGGGGAGGACTTCCTGCCCGGTTCAGCCCCGGCGTTCTACCCGCTGGCGTGGTCCGGGAGTTACTGGACGGCAAACGTGGAGTTCGTGGGCAGCGGGGTGTTTACGTTTGGGATGCAACCGGCCCTTTCGGTGTCTGAAAGCATCGCAGAGTCGGGGCTGCAGCTCTACCCGAACCCGGCAGACGACCGCGTCACCGTGCGGTGGACGCATGCCGACCCCACGGGAGCGGTGGTGCGGCTGCGCGATGCCGCGGGCAGGACGGTGTTCGAGTTGCCGTTCGACGGCCGCCCGGAGGTCATTCTCGACCTCAGCGGACTCGCTCCCGGTTGCTACCTCGTGGAGGCGGCGAAATCCACCGGGGCGGTGCGCTCCCGGCTGGTGATTCGCTGAGCGTTACTGAACGACGAGGCGGCGTGCACCGCCGTCGCCGCCGTGCAGCGTGTAGACGCCGGGTGCAAAGCCCGAAACGTCGAGGACGCGGCGCTCGCCGGCTTGCAGGGTCACTTCTTCTACCGCGCGGCCGGTGGGGTCGAAGACGCGCAGGGTGAGCATCTGCCCGCCGTTCGCGACGGTCACGGTTTCGGAAGCAGGGTTCGGTGCGATGCCGAAGGCCGGCTCAGTGGGCAGCTCCACGCCGGTAGCGCCAGCGGGAGTGAACCGGTAGCCTTGGCCGTTCTCCGGCATGCCGCTCAGCGCGGTCATCGACTGGATCCACATGCCCAGGTCGTTGTACTCCGACCACGTGGGTTCTGCCACCGGACCGCTGGCAGCCAGCACGAGCCCGGCGTAGGAGTAGTAATCGAAGTCGAGCAACAGCGCAGACGACATCATGCCGTCCGACAGGGCCATCCAGTCCGTGACGGTGTTCGTACCGAAGTGGTATTCGATGATCCCGCTGGCTTCGTGCAGCCACAACTGCGCATTCATGCGCTGGGTGGAGGTGCCGACGCCCTCGATTTCGTTGTAGAAGCCGGCGTTGTGGTACTCCAGCTTGAAGATGCGGTTCGGGGCCGTGCCCGTGACCGCCGTGCGGTAGGTGGAAACGTCTCCGGCGGCGACGTCTCCGGCGGCCGACACGTCCATGATGTCGAGCGTCACGGGCCAAAGGATGTGCAGGAGCCCAGCTTCATTTTCTGCAAACACTTCGATGCCCAGCCCTGAGATGCTCAAGGTATTCGTCTCGTCTCCGCCGATGGGGAAGACAAACGGAAGCGCGAATGGCACCACCGGATCGTCCCAACCGGCGGGAACATCGAGCACCGTAAACCCGGCCGGAAGCGGCGCGTAGGTTTGGGTGAAGGCAGAGGCCGTGTAGGGGAATTGGGCGTGTGCAGCCGCAGCAGAGGCGGCGATGAGGGCGGTGGCGAGGAGGGAGCGCATGGGGAAAAGACGATTGAAGTGGTGCGAAGTTACACGGTCAGAAGTTCGGGCGCAGGATGGATTTGGCATAGAAGCGGTCGATGATGTCCACCACCTCCTTCGGAGAGTCCGCAAGGTGCACGAGGTCCGGATCCTTCGCCGAAACGGTTGCATAGTCCGTCAGCAGCGTCTGCCGAATCCACTCCACCAGCCCGCCCCAAAACTTCGAATCGTACAGAATGATCGGCACCGGATCCACCTTCGACGTCTGCACGAGGGTCAATGCCTCGAACAGCTCGTCGAGCGTCCCGTAGCCGCCGGGCATCACGACGAACCCCTGTGAGTACTTGACGAACATGACCTTGCGGACGAAGAAATAGTCGAAGTCGATGCTCTTGTCGCGGTCGATGTAGGGGTTGTTGTGCTGTTCGAAGGGCAGTTCGATGTTGAGGCCCACGGAGGTTCCCCCGGCTTCGGAGGCACCGCGGTTGCCGGCTTCCATCACGCCCGGTCCGCCGCCGGTGATGACCCCGAAGCCGCGCTCGCTCAAGGCGAAGGCGACTTCGCGCGCCGCTTCGTACACGGGAGAGCCCTCCTTCATGCGGGCGGAGCCGTAGATGCTGATGCACGGGCCGATGCGCTGCAGCGCTTCGAAGCCCATGACGAACTCGCCCATGATCTTGAAAATGGACCAGGCATCGTTCGATTTCGTTTCGTTCCAGTCGCGTTGTTTGAACACCTTCATGGGGTCAGGATACGGGAGAGGTAAGGTGCGGTTGCACTTTTCTTGTTGCGCGCCACGGCTTCCGGCGTTCCGGTGGCGACCACGCGGCCGCCGGCATCGCCGCCGTCGGGGCCGATGTCGATGAGGTGGTCGGCGACCTTCAGGACGTCGAGGTGGTGCTCGATGAC
>CAZMNI010000242.1:0-2867 GCA_964567615.1 uncultured Chryseobacterium sp. | reverse complement strand
CTCATCCACGACGAACCCCGCGGTGACGTCTTTGCTTACCGCTTCGCCCGGTCCCGCATCGAACGCGACGACGAGCAGTACCTCGCACTCGAGGTCGAGCCGGTGGACCGGATCCGCAAGTCGCTGGGCGAGACGTTTGAATCGATCAAACTCGGGCTGGTCAAGCGGTTCCGCGAACTCCCGAATCCCGCCACGTATTTGGCCACCAGCTCGCTCGCCTTGCCGCTTCAGGAGACGCTACTTCCGGTGGCAAAACGCCGGCTGATGCGGGAACTGGCCAGCGCCTGAGCACCCGAGAAAAAAGAAGGGCCGCCCCGTCGGGCAGCCCTTCTACCGTTTTCACACGGATTTCAACTACCTGCCGATCAGTTGCATGAGCTCTGGTACACCGCAAGGAACTGCAAGAGGTCCGAGATGGTGATGTAGCCGTTGTTGTCGAAATCCCCTTCGAGGAATTCGCACGACCCGTCGTCGATGGAGGCGGCGGCGTCGAAGTTGCAAGCTCCTGCATACGTGCAACCAACACAAGATGTGAAGTCACACGTGCCGTTGTCGAAGAGGGCGTCCGCATCGTAGTTACAGGCCGTCGGGTACGTACAGCCGAGGTCGTCGACCGTCACGACTTGGGTGACTTCGCACGCCGCATTTGCCGCGCCCGGCGTCGGTTCCGCGTAGCAGCCTTCGCCTTCCGCGTTGAAGCTTTGGCCGTAATGGGCCAAACTGGGTTCCAACACCACCGTCACGCTCGCCCCCGAAGGATCGGCCAGCACGACGATGTCGCCACTGCTCGACAGGCCGCTCGTGAAGCTGCCTGCTGCGTCTTCGTACCCGATCCAGTATGCTCCCGCCTCCAAGACCACATCCCCGAAGGTCAGGTCGTTGAGCGCCGGGCTGTCATCGAGCTTGAAGCCCGCGAGCGAGCAATCCACCGTGCCCGAGTTGAACAGCTCGATGTAGTCCTTCGGCACGCCGCTGGTGTGCGCCTCGCTGACGTACACGACGCCCAGTACGCAGGTCGGGGGAACCGGTGGGATGACGCTGCTGGTCAATGCATACGCCGTCACCGTTCCAGAAATCTCGTTCGAGGTCACGAGGTAGGGCTGGCCGTCCGGCGAATCGGTGGCGTGGACGAAGACCAGGCCCTCCGGGCCCAAATCCCCTGCCGCCGCGGCATTCGTTTGCAGCGCGCTGCTGGCCACCGAGAAGTCCCGGTTCGACAAGTACCGCTGGTACACGGGCATCAGGGGATCAGTGATGTCATACACCATGACACCGGACATCCGCTCAAGGCCCACAAAGGCGTACATGCGGCCGTTGATCTCGCCGATTTCCACCCCTTCTGGTTCTGGTCCCTTGTCGTCCGAACGGTTGTCAAACGAAGCGTTGCCGCTGTTCGTCGAATTGAAGTCCGCCGGGAACAAGGTGGCGATGCGCTGCTCGAAATCGTCGCCACTGTCGTACACCTGGGTGCCGTCCGTAGTGTAGATGGAGAACGAACGTGCGCCGATGCTGTACAGTTCATCGTAGTCGCCGTCGCCGTCCGTGTCGCCCTTCGAACGGGTTACGAGCAAGCGGCCGAGGTTTGCATTCAGCTTCAACGTGGCGGCATTCGGGAACGCCGTCGGGTCGAGCTGCAACTGCGCCACGCGCCGTTCTTCGCTGTAACCGCTGTACGCCCGGGTATCGCCCTCGTTTGCCATGACGAGGTAGGTGGTCCCATTCGACTCATAGCTGTGAATGGCATCCGGCAAGTACAGACCCTTGACCGGCCAGTTTTGGATGTTGATGGCGCCGTCGACATTCGAAGCGTCCAGTCCATTGCCCGCCAGCATGTGGTCCTTGAAGCCGAGGCCCCAAACGTCCACCACGCTGGCCGTGGCTACATCCACCACAATGACGCAATTGTTCTCTTGGCAGCTGACGTATACCTGGCTGTCGTCTGCGTTGAACGCGCTGTATTCGGGCTCGAGGTCCTGCTCAATCGTCGCGTTGGGTCCGAAGATCCGGACACTTGCGTCGAGCATGTTCGCGGTGATGCCCGCGAAGCTCACCTGCGTAGCCACCGGAGCCGCAGGATTCGTGACATCCACGAGGGTCACGCTACCGACCGGATCGAGGGTGTAGGCTTCATTTGGTTGGCCTTCGTTGCTGACCACAAGCGTCGTACCGTCGTGCGACACCGTCACGGCGTCTGGCAAGTAGCCCGCCGGAGCAGCCGAAACAAAGTTGCCGTCCACATCGAAAATCACCACCTGTCCTGATGTACCGACGGCATTTCCTTCGATGGCCACCGCCACGTAATCCCCGAACACGACGAGGCTGTTCGCGCTGGCGCCGTAGGCCGTGGCATCGATGGTGAACAGGAGCGGCAAGCTCTCCGGGGCAGACATGTCGAGGCAATCCACGGTACGCGCGCTGGCGTTCACGTAGAAGAGCCGCTGCGTCCCCGCATGGTAGTCGACGATTTCGGCGGCGCCGGCATCGAATTGGCCCGTCGAATGTGAACCCATCACCTCGAAGGCGAGGTCAGAAACCCAGCACGAACCATCGTCGTCCGTGGCCTGCGGATTGTAGTTCTCCGCCGAGGCATCGGTGCACCCTGCGATGCCCTCGTTCTCGTCGCAGATGCCGTCCGCGTCTGCATCGTTGATGCACGTTCCGTCGCAGTTCAACACCCCGTCCGAGAACACGCACGAGTTGTCCGACGTGGTGGCCGTGGCGTCGTAGTTGCAGGCCGTGGCATCCATACAACCGGCGTTGCCACAGGCGGCATTTGCCGCGCCCGGCGTGGGGACCGTGTAGCATCCGACCCCGGCTGCGTTGAAGCTTTGGGACTGCGTGCCGATGCTCGGTCCGAGCGTTACCAC
>CAZMNI010000241.1:0-2881 GCA_964567615.1 uncultured Chryseobacterium sp. | reverse complement strand
GCCTCCACCGGATGCAAGGATGAGCTCCAGTTCGAAGCCTGGATTCCCGGAAATGAAGTTCGGATCGGCGTTTGCACCTGTCGAGCCGATTTTTCCATCCGTATCGATGAGCAAGGAATATCCGAAGGCGCCCGTCGCGTGTTGGGCCACGCGAAAACGGACAATCAAGTACTCGTTGCGGTTTGTCGTATTCGCGTCCGGATCTACCAAGCGAACGTAACACGCATGCTCACCGGTAGTCGGGTTGTCCACAAGTTCGGTCGAACCGCAATTCGAACCTGTGTCCAGGTCAGAGGTCGGCTCGGTGGTCTTGTGGTGCACCACAACCCACCCCGTACCTTCAAACTCAGTGGATTCCTCCGTATTTCCAGCTGTGTAGGCCGCCCCGCTGGCAGTAGCCCATCCATCGTTGTTCGGGTCCAGCGGATTGCCGGAAGTGGTGCACGCTTCGTAGATCTGGCCGGGGGTTTGGGACCAAGCGGGTAGTGAAAGGAATAAACAGATTCCCACACCGAGAGCATACAAGCAACGCATCGCAAAGTAATTTTGGTCGTTAAAAATACGACCCAAGGGCAAGAAATAATGCCCTACACCGAAAAAAGATGCCCAAACGCCTCCGTCAGGCGAACTTCCCGATCACCTCTTGGCTCACGCCGGTGTTTGAAAAGCCGCCGTCGTGGAAGAGGTTTTGCATCGTTACGTAGCGGGTCATGTCGCTGAACAGCGTGACGCAATAATCTGCACAGGCCGCGGCGTCCGCATTTCCGAGGGGGCTCATGGATTCGCTGTATGCGATGAATTCGTCGAAGCCTTTGACTCCGCTACCGGCCGTGGTGACGGTGGGGCTTTGGGACACCGTGTTGATCCGCACCTTGTGGGCAACCCCGTAGTGGTAGCCGAAGCTCCGCGCCACCGACTCGAGCAAGGACTTCGCATCGGCCATGTCACCGTAATCCGGGAAAATGCGCTGCGCGGCGATGTAGCTCAAGGCCACCACGCTTCCCCACTCCTTCAGGGCGCCGTGCTTCATGGCTACTGCGAGCGTCTTGTGCAGCGAAATGGCGCTCACATCGAGGGTGGTCTTGTACCACTCGTAGTTGACGTCGGTGTAGTGCTTGCCTTTGCGGACGTTCGGGCTCATCCCGATAGAGTGCAGGATGAAGTCAAACGGACCGCCGAAGTGCTCCATGGCGCCTGTGATCAGCGCCTCGAGGTCTTCCACACTGGTAGCATCGGCCGGAATGACGGGCGCGCCCCCGACTTGCGCTGCGAGTTGGTGGATTTCGCCCATCCGCATCGCCACCGGGGCATTCGTCAGCACGAGTTCCGCCCCTTGCGCGTGGGCGTGGAGAGCCGTTTTCCACGCAATCGACTGATCGTTCAGGGCCCCGAAGACGATGCCCTTCTTTCCTTGAAGCAGGTTGTTTGCCATGCCGCAAACCTAACGCACAGAGCCGTCGGGAAGCACCTTTCCGGGATTGAGAATGCCCGTCGGGTCGAAAGCGGCCTTCACCGCACGCTGCAACTGCAAGTGGGCAGGGCTGCAGGCGATGTCCATGTAGGGCTTTTGCACGAGCCCGATGCCGTGCTCCCCGCTGAGGGTCCCCCCGAGCCGCACCACTTCGGTAAAGAGTTCGCGGATCGCCGCGGGCAAGGTCCCGTGCCAAACGTCCTCCGACAGCGTGCCCCGCAAGATGTTGACATGGAGGTTGCCATCGCCGGCATGGCCGTAGCACACACTGCGGAAGCCGTACCGCGCGCCGATGTCCTTGACCGCAGCGAGGAGTTCTGGCAGGCGGCCCCGGGGAACTACCGTGTCTTCCTCTTTATATGTACTCGCGGCCTTGACCGCCTCGCCCACCCGGCGGCGCAAGAACCACAACCGATCTTTTGACGCGGCATCGTCCGCGAACAGCGGCTCAGCTGCACCGTGGGCTTCAAGGACCGGCAGCAGGGCTTCGAGTTGGGGCATCAGGTCTTCGGCGCGGAACCCGTCCACCTCGATGAGCAGGTGGGCTTCGATGCCTTCGGGCAGCGGCAGGGAGGTGTCGCCGGTATAGGTTTGGGCGAGGGCGACGGCCTCGCGCTCCATGAACTCGAGCGCGGACGGCACCACCCCGGCCTGGAAAATCGCAGCAACGGCCTGGCAAGCAGCCACCGCCGATGGAAACGGCGCCAGCAACAACGCGGTATGGGTGGGCAGTGGGAGCAGCTTCAGCGTCGCCTCGGTGATGACCGCGAGCGTGCCCTCACTGCCGACGAGCAGCTGGGTGAGGTTGTAGCCTGTGCTGTTCTTCAAGGTGTCCGCGCCCGTGCGCACTACGGTGCCGTCGGCCAGCACCGCTTCGAGGTTCAGGACCCAATCCTTCGTCACGCCGTACTTCACGGCACGCGGCCCGCCGCTGTTTTCCGCAATGTTCCCGCCGATGGTGCAGCTCCCCCGGCTCGCCGGATCCACCGCATAGAAAAGTCCGCGGGCAGCGACGGCCTCCTGCAGCACCTGCACGATGACGCCGGGCTGCACACGGACCTGGTGGTTCACCTCGTCGATGCCGACGATGGCATCCATCCGCCGCAGCGACAGCGCAATGCCGCCGTGCGCCGCCAGCGCCCCGCCGCTCAGCCCGGTGCGCGCCCCGGCAGGCGTCACCGGTATGCCGTGGGCATGCGCCCAGCGCAGCACGGCGGACACCTCCCCGGTCGACCGCGGTTCCACCACACACAGCGGACGGTAGCGCAGGTCTTCCGTTTCGTCCCGCGACGCGCGGTCCAGCGATTCGGCATCCGTCAACACCGGACATCCCGCAGCGGCGGCCAGGTCTACCCAAATCAAATCGTCACGCATTGCCGCCGAATTTACCGCACATTTGTGGGCATGAAG
>CAZMNI010000240.1:0-2903 GCA_964567615.1 uncultured Chryseobacterium sp. | reverse complement strand
CTGGCTGCCGCAGCCGCACCCCAACTTCGGGTCGCTCGGACCGTACGCGGCCCATTCCACCCCGCTACGATTTCCCACTCGGTGTACACGTCCCCCGGATCGGAGAACGGCATGTAATAGCCGCGCGCGGACAGCGGCTCAGGACGGTAGGCCGCTCGAAAGGCCGCCTCGATGCGGGCCGGTTCGCGGGCAGCCGCGGCGAGGGCCGGGTGCTGATCGAGGGCGGCAAGGACGATGCGGTCGATCGGAACGGGGGTTTGGGCAATGAGCGCGGGTCCCGAAAGCCAGGCCAGCACACTGAAAATGCACACAAACACCCTGAACAATAGGGTTTGCATCTTGCTGAAAATGAGGATTTAGGACGATTCTGGCGGCACGCCAGACACACCGCAACGGGATTTGCCGTTGCTCCGATCAGCCCTGTACCGGCGGGCCTCGCTCGCCCGAGGGCCCCGCATGCGCAATCCGCGTTCGTTCCTGGCGGTGCGGCGGAGCTTGCGCCGTACATCCGCTGACAAACGGTGCTGCCGGTTGCAGTCGAACGGCACCCGGAGGAGGCAGGGCCTCACACGACGCGCCACCTTCGGCGCGGGCCAGGGCACCTTGTTTCCAAGCCATGTCGTGGTGGTCGTCGCAAGGCACGCCCGCTGCATGGTGGTCTGCCAAGTGCAGCACTGCATCCCACACCCCCACCTCCGCGCAGACATGGTGGGCCGAATCGCCGTGCACGTGGGGGATTGCATCGTGCACCAACCCCACCGTCCAAGCGAACAGCACGGCCACGGCACCCAGTCTCGTCCACGAAAGCATGCCGAAAAGTACGGATTTCAGCGGAGCCAGTTGCGCCAATGTTTGCAAACCCTTGCCCCTCAATCCCTCCCACGGATCCCAGCAGCAGCGAACGCGAGAGCCCGTTCCAGGGTCAGAGCCAGCGGAGGAGGAAGTCAGCCAGGCGGCGTTTGAAGGGGGTGTAGGGCGGGCGCAGGAGGCGGTCGGCGCCGGTGAGGTGCTGTTGGTAGAGGCCGCGGGGGTGGGTGAATTCGTCGAACCCGAAGCGGCCGTGGCCGCTGCCGATGCCGCTGGGGCCCAGTCCGCCGAAGGGCAGCGCGGTGCTGCCGGCGTGGACGACGCTTTGGTTGATGCTGGCGTGTCCGCTGGGGACCTGTTCGAGGATGCGGCGGATGGACCCGCGGGCCCGGCCGAAGATGTACAGGGCCAGCGGCGTGGGGCGCGCACGCGCGAACGCAATCGCCTCGTCCAGAGACGTGTAGGTGATGACCGGAAGGACCGGGCCGAAGATCTCTTCTTCGAGGAGCCGGCATCCCGGGGGGAGGTCGGTGATCAAGGTGGGTGCGACGGTGCAGGGACCGGAGGCGTCGCCCGGCGCTGTATAGACGGTGCGCGCACCCCCCGCCACGGCTTCTTCCACGGCACTGCGGATGCGCGCCGCGTGGTGGGGCGCGACGATGTCTTGGTAGTCCGGCGACGCCGTGCCCTCGGGGTACAGCTGCCCGATGTGGGCGGCAACCGCTGCGACGAGGGCGTCCCGCTGAGCTTCTGGCACGAGCACGTAGTCGGGCGCGACGCAGATTTGGCCCGCATTCGTCGTCTTTGCCCACGCAAGGGTTTCTGCCACCTGCGCAATGCGGGCATCCGGCAGCACGAACACCGGCGACTTGCCGCCCAACTCGAGCGTCACGCTGCACGGAATCTTCGCCGCGGCCACCATCACGAGCTTCCCGATGGCCGGCGACCCCGTGAAGTAGATGTGGTTCCACGGCAGGGCGAGCAGGGCCTGGGCCGTCTCCGCTCCGCCTTGCACGCACACGACCTCGTCCGGCGCACACGCCGCATCGAGGATTTCCTGCAGCACCGCCGCCGTCCGCGGAGTCAGTTCCGAGGGCTTCACCACCGCCGTGCAGCCCGCTGCAATGGCCGACACCAGCGGCCGCAGCGCGAGTTGAACGGGGTAATTCCACGGCGCGATGATGAGCACCGCCCCCTTCGGTTCCGGCCGCACCCAGCCCGAGGCGCCGAGGGTGGCCAAACTTCCCGCCACCGGCCGATCCCGCATCCACCCCCGCAGCTGGCGCTTCACCAGCCGAATCTCGGACTTGATCACAAACAGCTCGGTCACATCAAACTCCAGCGACGGCTTCTTGAAATCTGCATGCACCGCCGCGTGCAGGTCGCCCCGCCGCCGCTCGAGCTCGCTGTACAGCGCCTCCAGCCTGCGAATCCGCTCCTTCGCCGTCGAGGTCCGCATCCGGTCCGCCCCGGCCTTCAAGCGGCTGAACACCGCGTCGAGTTGCTGTCCTTCCATGTCCCGAAGTTCGGCTTGCTTCGGGCCAAATCCCCCTCACCCACCCGAAATTCAACCCAACGCTGCGCGTCGAAGGGATGAGAGCGCCGGCTGCGCCGGCTTGGGGGAACAGGGTTGAGGGAACAGGCGACGCTGCGCGTCGAAGGGATGAGGGCGCCGGCTGCGCCGGCTTGAGGGAACAGGGTTGAGGGTTGAGGGTTGAGGGAACAGGCGACGCTGCGCGTCGAAGGAAAGAGGATGGTCATTGAACCGAATTCAGGGCCACGGTTTTTTCACCGGCGTTTCCCCTCCTCGTCGTAATCTTGAAAACGCCACTACCACACTCATCCCTCACACTCATCCCTCACACTCATCCCTCACACTCACACTCACACTCACACTCACACTCATCCCTCAACCCTGACCCCTCATCCCTGTGCGGCGCAGCCGCACCTCAAACTCAATCTCAAACTCAAACTCAATCTCAAACTCAAACTCAATCTCAAACTCAAACTCAATCTCAAACTCAAACTCAATCTCAATCTAAAATGCTCCTCTCCCTCCTCCTCCACTCCTCCACCCTGCTCAGCGGAGGCCCCGA
>CAZMNI010000239.1:0-2904 GCA_964567615.1 uncultured Chryseobacterium sp. | reverse complement strand
ACACCCCGCACACGTCGAGGGCGCCGACGCAGGGATCGACGTCGTCGCACACGCCATCCGTGTCTGCGTCCACCCCGCTGCCGTTGCAGATGCCGCAGGCGTCGTAGGTGCCCACGCAGTCGTCCATGCTGTCGAAGATGCCGTCCATGTCGGCGTCGGCTTCCTCGAAGACGCTCAGCAGGGCGAGCAAATCGGTGACTGTGACGACGTAATCGCCGTTCGAGTCCGGGTTCCAGCCGCAGGCGGTGGGTTGGGAAGTTTGGGCCGCGCCCGGCGCGGCAAAAGCAACCCCCACAAGCGCACACAAGATCCCGCGCAACCATGTAACTTGTTTCATCTCAAGCGATTTTCGGAATTGCTAATATACACCCCTATCCGCCCCTCACCCCCAACTCCAGCTCAACCTCAACCTCAACCTCAAACTCAAACTCAAACTCAAACTCCCCCTCAAACTCTATCTTAATCCCATGAAAATCCGGATCAAAGGCGATTCCGTGCGGTTGCGGTTGACGCGCAGCGAAGTGGCGGCGTTCGGGGAATGCGGGCTGGTGGAGGAAGTGACGCGGCTGCCGGGCGGGACGTTCCGCTACCGGCTCGAGCGGGATGCCGCGGTGGAGGCGGTGGAGGCTGCGTGGTGCGGCGACGGAATCGCCGTGCGCGTCCCGGCGGCGGTGGCTGCGGCGTGGGTGGAGACCGAGCAGGTGGGGTTCCGGGAGGCGTTGCGACCGGCGGAGGGCGTGCTGCTGACCGTTTTGGTCGAGAAGGATTTTGCCTGCCTCGATCCTACGGACGAGGACCAAACCGACAACTACCCCAACCCCAACGGGCACTGCTGATGGCCACCGAAGCACCGCCCGAGTCCGCGGGACCAGGGCCCCTGCCGAACCCCGAGCCGCCGGAGCGCCTCCTCGACCTGCGCCGCAGCGCCCCGTCCGAAGCGGCGGCGGGCGCCGAGGCCGTCGTGTCGG
Source organism: uncultured Chryseobacterium sp. (assembly GCA_964567615.1). Taxonomy (GTDB): domain Bacteria; phylum Bacteroidota; class Bacteroidia; order Flavobacteriales_D; family Sanyastnellaceae; genus CAMCYM01. The sequence continues at coordinate 1,936 of CAZMNI010000239.1, read as the reverse complement.
CGGTGCGGCACGTGCTGTCCGAGATGGACCCCGTCCGGGGTGCGAAAGCGCTGTTCGCCCTGAACCAACACGGCGGCACCGACTGCCCCGGCTGCGCGTGGCCCGACCCGGACGACGAGCGGTCGCGGCTCGGCGAATACTGCGAAAACGGCGCGAAAGCCATCGCCGAAGAAGCCACCTCCAAACGGCTCGACGCCGCCTTCTTCGCGGCCCACAGCTGCGCCGAACTCGCCGAGCTGAACGACTACGAAATCGGGAAAAAAGGACGGGTGGCCCAGCCGCTCGTGCTGCGGGCGGGGAGCACGCACTACGAACCCATCGGTTGGGACGCGGCGTTCGCCCTCATCGCAGACCGGCTGCGGGCGCTCGACAGCCCGGACCGCGCGCTGTTTTACACCTCGGGCCGCACGAGCAACGAGGCCGCGTTCCTGTACCAACTCCTCGTGCGGGCGTACGGGACGAACAACTTGCCGGATTGCAGCAACATGTGCCACGAAAGCAGCGGCGTCGCGCTCGGTGAGTCGCTCGGCATCGGCAAGGGCAGCGTGACGCTTGAAGATTTCTACGAGGCCGAGGCCATTGTGATTTTGGGCCAAAACCCAGGCACGAACCACCCGCGGATGCTCAGCGCCCTCCAGCGGGCAAAAGCGAACGGTGCGGTCATCCTGTCCGTCAACCCCTTGAAAGAGGCGGGCCTCGTGGCCTTCAAAAACCCGCAGCAGCTCTCCGGCGCGCTCGGCCGCAAAACGGCCCTCACCGACCTCTACGTCCAAGTCCGCATCAACGGCGACCTCGCCCTACTCCAAGCATGGGGCCACCTGCTCCTCGCCGCCGAAGCCGCCCACCCCGGCACCGTGCTCGACCCGGACTTCATCGCCGCCCACACCGAGGGCTTCGCGGCGTGGCGCGACCACCTCAGCGGGCTCGACCTCGCCGCCCTCATCGCCGAGAGCGGCGCCCCGGCAGACGCCGTCCACCGCGGCTTCGAACTCCTGCGCGACCGCAAAAAGATCATCGCCTGCTGGGCGATGGGGCTTACGCAGCACCGCAACGCCGTGGTCACCATCCAGGAGGTGGTGAATCTGCTGCTCGCAAAAGGCAGCATCGGCAAGCCGGGCGCGGGAACCTGCCCCGTCCGCGGCCACTCAAACGTCCAAGGCGACCGCACGATGGGCATCTACGAAAAGCCCAGCGCCGCCTTCCTCGACCGGCTCGAGGCCCGCTACGGCTTCGCGATGCCGCGCGCCCACGGGCTCGACGTCGTCGACGGCATCCGCGCGATGCACGAAGGGCGCATCGGCGTCTTCTTTGCCATGGGCGGCAACTTCCTGTCTGCCAGCCCCGATACGCACTACACGGCGGAGGCCTTGCGCCGCACCGGCCTCACCGTGCACGTTTCGACGAAGCTCAACCGCAGCCACCTGATCACGGGGACGGAAGCCCTGATTTTGCCGTGCCTTGCCCGCACCGACCGCGACGAAACCGGCGGCTCCCCGCAGTTTGTCACCACCGAAAACTCGATGGGCGTGGTGCAGGCCTCGCGCGGCAATTTGCGGCCGGTTTCGGGCGATTTGCTGAGCGAACCCGCCATCGTCTGCCGGCTCGCCCAGGCGCTGTTCCCGCCGGATTCGCCGGGGGCGTCGGTGCCTTGGGCCGCCTACCTCGGCCACTACGACCGGATCCGCGACGACATCGAGCGCGTCATCCCCGGATTCGAGCAATACAACGAACGGGCCCGCGAGCGCGGCGGGTTTTACTTGCCGAACACCGCCCGGGCCAACGCGTACCCCACACCGACCGGCCGGGCCCGCTTCACGCTTGCGCAGGTCGAGCCGCTGGCGCTGGCGCCGGGCGAGTTGGTGATGATGTCGCTGCGCAGCCACGACCAATTCAACACCACCATCTACGGACTCGACGACCGGTACCGCGGCATCCG
>CAZMNI010000238.1:0-2931 GCA_964567615.1 uncultured Chryseobacterium sp. | reverse complement strand
GGCGTGCCCGAACTGCAGGCTCGACTTCAAGCGCGAACCGGGCTTTTACTTCGGGGCGGCCTACGTTTCCTATGCGCTGACGATCGCCCTGTGGGTCGCGGTCCTTGTCGCGCTGCTGGCTTTCGATGCGTGGGGCCTCATCACGTTTGGGTTTTTTACGCACGTCGGCACCTTTCTCACCACCGGTGTCGTTTTGCTCGTGCTGCTCTTGCCGTTGATTTACCGGTTGAGCCGTTCGATTTGGATTTCCATGTTTACCAAATGAGAGTTTGAGTTTCAGTTTGAGTTTGAGTTTGAGTGGTGGAAATTGCAGGTCCATGAAAGCGACGGTGGGAGTTTTGATGCTGGTTTTCGCCAGCTCGGCGCTGGGCCAAACCGTGACCAAGCGGGCCCTGTTCCTCGGCAACAGCTACACGGCGTACAACAACCTCCCCCAACTGGTGGCGGATGCCGCCGCATCTGCGGGCGACGTGCTCCTGTTTGGCAGCAACACGCCGGGCGGCTACACGCTGCAAGGGCATTCCACGAACGCGACGTCGCAGGCCGCAATCGCGGCCGGCACCTGGGATTACGTGGTGCTGCAGGAGCAAAGCCAGGCGCCCTCGTTCCCGATCAGCCAAGTGGAAGCGCAGGTGTTTCCTTATGCGGCCTTGTTGGATGACCAAATCCACGCGGCGAACCCCTGCGCAGAGACGGTCTTCTTCATGACGTGGGGCCGGAAGAACGGCGACGCCTCGAACTGCGCCGCGTGGCCGCCGGTCTGCACCTACGCGGGCATGGACAGCTTGCTGAACCTGAGGTACCGGATGATGGCGGAAGCAAACGACGCCATCTTGTCGCCGGTGGGTGCCGTTTGGCGCTACATCCGGACGCACTACCCCTCACTTGAACTGTACCAATCCGACGAGAGCCACCCTTCTGTTGCGGGCTCCTACGCCGCTGCGTGCAGCTTCTACGCCGCACTCTTCCGCAAAGACCCCACGGCCATCGCGTTCAATTCCTCGCTTCCCCCGGCCGATGCGGCCCTCATCCGCGATGCAGCAAAAGCCGTCGTCTTCGACAGCTTGCTCGAATGGCACATCGGCGCATACGACCCGGCGGCAAGTTTTACGTTTTCCTTCGCCGCCGACCCCCAAGTGGCGTTCGCGAACACCTCCACGAACGCCTCGTCGTTCGTTTGGGACTTCGGGGACGGCGAAACTTCCACGGAAATCAGCCCCGTCCACACCTACCTCACCCCCGGAACCTACACCGTCCAGCTGATCGCCACCGCCTGCGAACGCGCCGACACCGCGGTGTCAGTCCTCACCGTGCCCGGGTCCCTCGGGCTCGCAGCGGAGCCACAGCGTCTGGATCTTGCGGTCTACCCGAACCCGGTCGAAACGGTCCTTCAACTTCCGCACATTCCTGTTCGTTTGGCTTCGTACCACATCGTCAATACGATGGGCCAAATCGTTGCAACCGGAAACCTCGCAGGGAATTCAAGGGCCATCGACGTCGCCTCGCTCCCCCCGGGCACCTACATCCTCCACGTGTCAGCTCCGAACGGCGTCCTTGGGTTCGCACCGTTCATCAAAGCCCCCCACTGACCTCGCCCCCTCAATCTCAATCTCAACCTCAATCTCAATCTGTTTCCTCAACCTGAAAAAAGAAAGGGGCCCCTCCGCTGAAGGGCCCCTCCTCACCAAATCGCCTGATTCTTGACACTCAATTCGAGTGTGGCAAAACCAAAACCTACCCCTTATAACGGAGGGGATTCCGGGAGGTTACGGTTTTTCGAAAAAAAAATCCGAGAATCTTGAAGTCCCTGAAAATCAGGAGGGATCCTCGGATTGGATCCGGATGCTTTCTTCGTGGAGCAGCTCGAGGAAGCGCGCCATGAAGTCGCGGTCCACCGCGCGGTCTCCGGCCCAGCAGGTGCGCGAACCGAGTACCTCGGCCCAGCGTTCGAGTTGGAGGATGGCGAGGCCGTTTGCTTTTTTAAATGCACCGATGCGGCGGGCGACGGCCATGCGGTTTGCGAGGATTTCGACGAGTTGTTCGTCGAGGCTGTCGATTTGGAGCCGGAGGGAGGAAAGGCCGTGCAGCAAATCGGGGTCGGTCACGCTGGTGCGCGGTTGCAGCGATGCGAGGAGGGTAGCGAGGCCCTCCGGCGTGATTTGCTGCGCAGCATCGCTCCAGGCCTCATCCGGCCGCGGGTGCACCTCGATCATCAAGCCGTGCATGCCGAGGTCGAGGGCGCGTTGTGCGACGGAGGCGATGCGGTCGCGCGCTCCGGTGATGTGGCTGGGGTCGCAGAGGATGGGAAGTTCTGGCCGCTCAGCGCGCAGGCCGATGGGAATTTCCCACATGGGCGCGTTGCGGAACGCCTTGAGTCCGTAGCTGCTGAACCCCCGGTGGATGGCCGCGACGGGTCCTTTCACCGTCCGCTCGATTCGCTCGATGGCTCCGAGCCACAGCTTGAGGTCCGCGTGCATCGGGTTCTTGACCCAAACAGGCATCGCAGTGCCGGCCAACGCGTCTGCCAACTCCTGCACGACGAACGGACTGACCGTGGAGCGCGCACCGATCCAGACACCATCCAATCCATGCGCAAGCGCCGCTTCCACATGTGCGGCATTCGCCACTTCAACAGTAACGGGGAGCCCCACGTCTTTTCGCACCGCAGCGAGCCACTCCAAGGCCTCGTCCCCGCGACCTTCGAACTCGGCCGGACGGGTGCGCGGTTTCCAAACCCCCGCCCGAAACCACGCTACTTGGCCGCTGGCCTTCAGCAAACGGGCCGTTTCCAACACCTGCTCCCGGGTCTCCGCACTGCACGGTCCGGCCACGACGAACGGGCGGTCGGCTGCAAGTGCAGGGAGGGGGAGGTGGGGCAGGGGGGAAGGGGTGACCACGGTGCAAAGATACGGCGCATTCCCGCTGCACTCC
>CAZMNI010000237.1:0-2933 GCA_964567615.1 uncultured Chryseobacterium sp. | reverse complement strand
CGCCCTCACTTCCCGATGCAGAAGTTCGCGAAGATGTGGTCGAGGATGTCCTCCGGATCGACTTCGCCGGTGATGGAGCCGAGGTGGTGCAGGGCGGCGCGGAGGGAGGAGGCGCACAGGTCGGTCGGCAGCCCGGTTGCGAGCCCCATGCGCGTCGAGCGGAGTGCGTCGGCGGCGGCGGTCAGGGCCTCGTAGTGGCGGAGATTCGTGACGACGAGGGGGGAAGCCGAGGCGGTTCCCGAGTGGGCGAGCAGCAGGTCGCGCAGGGCATCGAGGCCGGTGCCGTTGGCCGCGCTGAGGGCGATGGACTGCGGGGTGAGGGGAGGAGGAGTGGCGGCGTCGCTTTTGTTCCAAACCGTCACCAGCACCGCGTCCGCCGCGAGCAAGGGCTGCAGGTCCGCGGCGGCGGCGGCGGCATCCGCGGCGGTGTCCTCGGCGGCGGACACGACGAGCAGCACGATGCGGGCCTCGCTGGCCCGAGCCCGGGCGCGCCGGATGCCCTCGGCCTCGACGGCATCGTCGGTGGCGCGCAGGCCCGCCGTGTCGATGAACCGGAACTTGAGCCCCCCGAGGACGCAGGTGTCTTCGACCGTGTCGCGCGTCGTGCCAGGGATGTCGCTGACGATGGCGCGCTCGTCGCCGAGGAGCGCGTTGAGGAGGGTGGATTTGCCGCGGTTGGGGGCGCCGACGATGGCCACGGGGATGCCGTCCCGGATGGCGCGCCCGGCGGCGAAGGAGGCGGCCAGCGCGTCGATGCGCGCGAGGAGTTCCGCCAGGAGGGCGTCAAAGCGGGCGCGGTCTGCGAACTCCACATCTTCCTCGGCGAAGTCCAGCTCGAGTTCGAGCAGGCCGGCGAAGCCGATGAGTGCGCGCCTGAGGTCGCCGAGTTCGCGGGTGAACCCGCCGCGCAGCTGTTCGAGGGCGAGCCGGTGGGCGCCGGCGTGCTCGGCGGCGATGAGGTCGCCTACGGCCTCGGCTTGGGTCAGGTCGATGCGGCCGGCGAGGAAGGCGCGCAGCGTGAATTCGCCCGGGCCGGCGAGCCGGCAGCCCGCCGCGAGCAAGGCGCGGACGGCTTCTTCTTGGACGAAGGGCGAACCGTGGACGGAAAGTTCCACCGTGTCTTCGCCGGTGTAGGACCGGGGACCGCGGAAAGGAACCGCCACGCATTCGTCGAGCAGCGAACCGTCGGCGGCGTGCAGCGCGCCCAGCACCGCCGTGTGGCTGGGGCGTTCTGCAAGGTGCGGCCGGAAGACGCGACCGGCGATGGCCAAGGCGTCCGGACCGGAAATCCGGATGACTGCAATCCCTCCGCGTCCGGGCGGTGTGGACAGGGCGCAGACCGTGGCGCCGTCGAGGAGGTGGGAGAGGGCGTGCATGGGGCAAATTTGGCCTAAATTCGCGCCGAAATTCAGTCCCCATGAGCGTTCTCGTCAACCGCAACTCGAAGGTCATTGTGCAGGGTTTTACCGGCAGCGAAGGCACGTTTCATGCGAGCCAAATGATTGAATACGGCACGCAGGTGGTCGGAGGCGTCACGCCAGGCAAGGGCGGCACCACCCACCTCGACCGTCCGGTTTTCGACACGGTCTCCCAAGCTGTGGCGGCCACAGGCGCTGACGTGAGCATCCTCTTCGTGCCGCCGGCCTTCGCCGCAGATGCCATCATGGAGGCCGCCGATGCGGGCATCCAGGTCATCGTCGCCATCACCGAAGGCATCCCCGTTGCGGACATGGTGCGCGCGAAACCCTACGCCATCGCGCGCGGAGCCACGCTCATCGGCCCGAACTGTCCGGGCATCATGACGGCGGGCGAGGCAAAGGTGGGCATCATGCCGGGCTTCATCTTCACGCCGGGCCGCATCGGAATCGTCTCGAAATCAGGTACCTTGACCTATGAGGCGGTCGATCAGGTCACGAAGGCAGGCATGGGCCAAAGCACCGCCATCGGCATCGGCGGCGACCCCATCATCGGCACCACCACGCTCGAAGCAGTCCAGCTCCTCATGGCCGATCCCGACACAGACGGCATCATCATGATCGGCGAAATCGGCGGCGACCTCGAAGTCAAAGCCGCCCGCTGGATCAAAGCACACGGCACGAAGCCGGTCGTCGGCTTCATCGCCGGTGTGACCGCCCCCAAAGGCCGGACCATGGGCCACGCCGGAGCCATCGTCAGCGGCGAAGAGGAATCGGCCGAAGCAAAAAAACGCGTCATGCGCGAGTGCGGCATCCACGTCGTCGACTCCCCCGCCGACCTCGGTGCAGCCATGGCTGCGCTGTTGGGCGTGGCGGTGTGAGGCGCGGCCGGCGCCGCTGCCGCCGCTGCGCGGCGGAGGGATGAGGAGACAGGGATGAGGTTGAGGCGCTGCTGCGCGGCGAAAGGTTGAGGCGCCGCTGCGCAGCGAATGGGTCGGGGCGCGCGCATTTACAAAGCACAAGACGGCGCAGGTAAAGACGCATCCAGGAGCATGCGTGAACTGCCCATGTTTGTATCTTTATGGAGACAAACGGAAAAGATGTTCTGCGTTCACGCGAATTTGATAGTTGGCTTCGGAAGCTCCGAGATCCTGTGGGTAAATCGGCGATTCTCTTTCGGTTGCAGAGAATTCAACACTCCGGACATTTCGGTGATGTCAAGTTTGTGGGACAGGGGGTCTTTGAACTTCTCAGCGCAGGGACATCCGGTGGGCATTTGATTTGGCAAAACAGGCATTGAACGAGTTTCCATGAAAAACAATCCGTTGGACATTGCTTCTTATTTGGATAACAGTGAGCTGATTGCTGAATACCTGAACGTCGTCATGCGCGAGGGCACAGCAGAGGACGTAGCTGTTGCCATGGGACATGTGGCCCGAGCTGTGGGGATGAGCTCCATTGCAGCCTCCACAGGAATGAGCCGCCCCAGCTTGTACAAAGCGCTGGGCCCGGGTGCGC
>CAZMNI010000236.1:0-2958 GCA_964567615.1 uncultured Chryseobacterium sp. | reverse complement strand
AACTCAAACTCAAACTCAAACTCAAACTGAAAACTCCCCCTCCCCTCGCCCTCAGCGCGGTTTGGGCCTTCGGCGAGTGCGCGCTCGGAGGCATCCAGCACGCGCTCAAGATTCCGTTCACGGGCATGACCGTCGGCGGCGTGGCGGTCGCGGTGCTGACGGTGCTGGCCGCTTGGACCCGCGGGCTGTTCACGCCGGGCGAGCGTCCGGGGCGCACGTTCATGCACCTGCTGACGGCGACGGGGTGGGTGCTGGCGGCCAAGGCGATTGCGAGCCCGCATGCGCCGCCGATGGCCTTCGTGGCGGTCGCGTTCCAAGGGGCCCTGGCGGCGGTCGTGTTCTCGGTCGTTCGGCCGTTTCGCGCGGCCGCAGTGATTTTTGCGGTCCTTGCGATGCTCGAGTCTGCGGGCCAAAAGTTCCTCGTCCTCACCCTCCTCTTCGGTGCCTCCTGGTGGGAGGCCGCGACGGCGTTGCTCGCTTCTGCCGCCGGGGCCTTCGGACTGACCGGCGAAGCGGTGGGCTTCGGGTTGCTCGGGGGGTATTTGGGTGCGTATGCGGTTTGGGGCGCGGTGCTCGGATGGGCAGTTTCCGGGGCACCGCGGCGGTATGCAGCAACCCGTGCGGACCTGCTCGCGGCGTGGGAGGCCGCGGCCACCGCGCCTGCCCCCCTCCCCGCCTCCTCGGCCCGCCGCAGCCCTTGGCGCGCCGCGCTCGCCACCGCACTCGGCCTGGCCCTGTCCCTCGCGACGCTCGCCCTGACCGGCACCGACACGCCCGAGTTGCTGCGGATTGTGCTGCGCACGGTCGCCGTTTCGGTCCTGCTCTTCGCCGTTGTGGGGCCGCTTATCCGGTATGCGGCGCAGCGTTGGAGCCGCAGTGCGCGTGCCTCGGGCCCCGCCCTGTTCCTCGTCGGAAGCCTCGAGGAAACCGCGCGCCGTTGGGCCTTTTGCCGCACATACGCCGCTGGCCGCAGCCGGTTCAAACCCCTTGCCCTCTTCCTCGCCGTCGACACCCTGATCCACCTCTCCCTCCTCTCAAACTCAAACTGAAACTCAAACTGAAACTCAAACTGAAACTTAAACTCCCGTGCTCCACCTCCTCTCCCTCCCCCTCCGCATCGGCAAAACCACCTGGCTCCGCGAGGCCTGGACCGGCCGATCGGGTGTCAGGGGCTTTGTGACGCCGGATGTGGCCGGGCGCCGCGTGGTGGAGCTGCTGGCGACGGAGGAAGTGATTCCACTGGAGGCGGAAGACGGAGAAGTGACCATCGGTCGGTTCCGGTTTGCGCAGGCTGGCATTGCAGCCATGTCGGAGGAACTGCGGCGCGCGGCGGCCGATCCCACCGTGCACACGTTGGTGGTGGACGAGGTGGGGCCGCTGGAGTTGCGGCGTGGGGAAGGGGTGCAGGTGGGGCCGGCGCTTGAAGCGGCGCGGCGGGGCGTGGACGTGGTGCTGGTGGTGCGGGAGGGATTGCGAGCGGAGGCGGTGGAGCGGTTCGGGGTGGAGGCGGCGCAGGTGAACGCGGCGCGTTGGTTCCGGCCCGTGCCTGCGCCGGTGGGGCTCGTGCTCGCCGGGGGCCAAAGCCGACGCATGGGACGCGACAAAGCCTTCATCGACCGGGGAGACGGGCCGGCGTTTGCTGTGGCCGGGCGGGCGCTGGAGGGGGCGCTGGAGCGGATTTGGGGCGCGGCCGAAGTGGCGATTTCTGGGCGGGCAGATGCGGAGTATGCGCCCTGGACGTCGTGGGTCGATGCGCCGGATTTGGCCGGTCACGGACCGGCGAGCGGCGTGTTGACCGCAGCCCGGCAGCGTCCGGGACGGGCCTTGCTCGTGTGCGGGTGCGACTACCCCGGGCTGCAGCCGGCGGCGCTGGATCGGCTGGTGGCGGTGTACCGCATTTCGGGACGGAGCGCCTGCTACCTCGGCGAGGACGGGGGTCCGGAGCCGATGGTGGCGCTTTATGCCCCGGCAGAACTCGAGGCGCTGGAGGCCGCGGTGCGCCGGGGGAACGACTCGTTGCGGGCGCTGCTGCGGGCGGCGGTGGCGGAGGGGCGCGCCGTCGCGCTGCCCCACGATCCGGGGCTGGGAATCGTGAGCGTGGACGTACCTTGAACCCATGCGCAGCGTCACAGCCGTTTCCATCGTGCGGTACGAAGGCGGGGTCGCGTCGGACCGGGACGATGCCGTCAGCGTCGAGGAGCCGCTCGAACTGCGGATTGCCGCGGCAGGGGAAGCGCCGCGGGCGGTGAGCATCACGATGCGGACGCCGGGCGACGATGCGGACTGGGCGTATGGATTTTTGGTCACGGAAGGCCTGATCGCCCACCCCGACGACGTGGCGGACATCGCCCACGACGGCACCCAGGTGACCGCCACGCTCCGGCCCGGGCTGGCCTTCGACCCCGGCAAACTCGAGCGCCACTTCTACGTGTCGAGCAGCTGCGGGGTGTGCGGAAAAGCCAGCCTCGAGGCGGTCCAAGCCGTCTGCCCGGTGCGCGAACTGCCGCTGCTGCGCGTCGACCCGCGCACACTTCACGGGCTGCCCACCACCCTCCGCGCGGCCCAACCCACCTTCGGCCTCACCGGCGGTCTGCACGCCGCCGCCCTGTTCGACTGCAGCGGCCACCTGCTCGCCCTGCGCGAAGACGTCGGGCGCCACAACGCCCTCGACAAGCTCATCGGCCACGCCCTGCGGACCCCCGCCATCGACCTCTCTTCCGCGATCCTGCTGCTCAGCGGTCGGGCCAGCTTCGAGCTGCTCCAAAAATCCGCCATCGCCGGCATCCAACTCGTCTGCGCGGTGGGCGCTCCCTCCAGCCTCGCCATCGACCTCGCCTCCACCTTCGGCATCACCCTCGTCGGCTTCCTCCGCGAAGACCGCATGAACGTCTACACCGGCCCGGAACGCCTCGACCCGAAGTAGGAAACACCCAAACCGCCCCCACCCCCCTCCCACTC
>CAZMNI010000235.1:0-2972 GCA_964567615.1 uncultured Chryseobacterium sp. | reverse complement strand
CGTGCGACATGCGCCAAATTTACGGCGTCACAGCAGCCGCACGTAGCGCATCAAATTCTCCTTGTACGTGCGGGAAACCGGCAACTCCCGATCGCCCACGCGCACGGCATACTGCATCAAGTCGATGTGCTCGACGCGCGCAAGGTTCACAACGTGATTCCTTGAAACGCGCACGAATTCCCCGACGGGCAACTTGTCCAACAGCTCTTTCAGCGAAGCTTTGACATTGTAGCGACGGTCTGCCGTTGCCACTGCACTGTATTTGCCCTCTACCTCGATGTATCGGATGTCCTTTGCTTCGACCCGACGCAACTTGTTCCCCACTTTCGTGTAGAAGTGGTCCAGCGGCTGCTCCGGCGGACCGGACTCTTCCAAGGCCCTGACGACGGCCGCGGTATCGGTGCCTTGCTTCAATGCGTCCGCGACTGTGCCCTCTGCCGTGTTGGCCACGACAACCGCAAAGCCTACTTCGCACAACGCGGTCTCGAGGTCGGGCCATTCCCGCCCCCGCGCAAACACAAAATTCCCTGCTGTCTCCATGTTTGACGCTGTGTTTTAAGCACAACAACTCCTGCACGGAAGTTGTTCTTTTCCTGCAATCCCCATTCACTGTCGTATTTTCGAAGTCCATGCGCGTCTTAAGTTCAACAGCTGCACCTGAAACGGAAGTTGAAGTCCTCGAACTGACGGAGGTGTCCGAAGGCTGGCACATTGTGCTCTACAACGATGATCACAACACCTTTGACCACGTCATCGATTGCTTGATGCGGTACTGCAAGCACGACCCCATCCAAGCGGAGCAGTGCGCAGTCCTCGTGCACTTCAAAGGGAAATGCACGGTCAAGTCAGGATCTTACGACGAACTCGAACCGGTCTGTACGTCGCTGCTGACAGAAGATTTGACCGCTGAAATCGAACCCTGAGCAGCAGTGCAGACCTGTCCAGCGTTGCAGAGCTGAATCTCCTGAATTCATCCGCGGATGTTTATTCCAACGGGGGGCTGGGATCCAGTTTATCCTTTACGCTCTTTTCCGTGTCCGACGGCTCCTGCGTTGTACGTGGATACCTGGAGTGGGATTAACCCCGCGGTGCAGCGGCTGCAGTCGGATAGATCTCAATGGGCGTGCGCACTGAGCGCGCAAGGAAGCACAACGCGTGCGCCTGCTGGTGCAAGGTGCAAGCCAACTCCTCGTGGGCAGCGTCTGCAATCGTGGCATGCGGAAACAAGGAGATGGCCGTCAATTCCCCGGCCTGCATGCCGGATTCTGCTAAGATGCCCGTGGGGCAATCTTCATACGCCAGCACCCGCACGCCTGCATCCGCGCAGAGGTGAAGGTACCAAAGCATGTGGCAGGATGCGATGGATGCGATGAACAGCTCCTCGGGATTGTAGCGCGACGGATCCCCCCGAAACGCCGGATCAGCAGAGCACGCAAGCACCTCTTTGCCCGGTGCCGCGAGCCGGTGGTCCCGCGTATAGCCTTCGTAGGACGACGTGCCTGTCCCTACGTTTCCGGTCCATTCAACTTGGACTTCGTAGCGGTGCAGCTTCGGTTCCACGTCAATGCTGTGTGCCGATGTGCTTCAACTCGGCGATGGCCTCTGCGGGCCGGCCGTCGCGGAAGGTGGCGGAGCCGGCGACGAGCACGTCCGCACCGTGGTGGAGCAGCTCGCCCGCATTCACCGCGGTGACGCCGCCGTCGATTTCGAGCCGTGCTGAACTGCCGTTGCGGTCGAGGAGTGCCCGGACTTCGGCGGTTCGCGTGAGCGTGCGCGGGATGAAGGTTTGGCCCCCAAACCCCGGATTCACAGACATCAAGCACACGAGGTCGATCCGGTCCACTACTTCCTCTAGCACGGACGTGGGCGTGTGCGGGTTGAGCGCGACCCCAGCCTGCATGCCCAGCTCCCGGATCGCCGTCAGTGTGCGGTGCAGATGGGTACACGCCTCATAGTGCACGGTCAAGACATGCGCCCCGAGGCGTGCGAAATGGCCCAAATACCGATCCGGATCGACGATCATCAGGTGCACATCCAGCGGCTTCTCCGCGTGCCGCGCAATGGCTTCGACCACCGGCATCCCGAAGCTGATGTTTGGGACGAAAACGCCGTCCATGATGTCCAAATGGAACCAATCCGCCTCGGACGCATTGACCGCACGCACATCGCGTTCGAGGTTTGCAAAGTCGGCGGCGAGCATGGAGGGGGCGATCAGATGAGCCATGCTGCAAAGGAAGGAATCTCGCCGGGGGTTTCGGAACTTTCCCCCGAGATGGAGTTTTCCACACCCCCTCCCGCGGTCGGCCTGACCGGTGGCATCGGTGCCGGCAAAAGCACCGTTGCACGCATTTTCAAGGCGTTCGGGGTCCCGGTGTTCGATGCGGATGCGGCCGCAAAGGAACTCTACGGGCGGCGATCGGACGTCCGGGCTGCCGTGGCAGCTGCCTTCGGCCACGACGTGTTGACGCCCGCTGGTGTGGACAGGCGTGCGCTTGCTGCTCGGGTGTTTTCAGATCCGGCAGCGCTGCAGGAGCTCAATGCCATCGTCCATCCGGCTGTAGCCGAGGAGTTCGAGCAATTTGCGCACCGCTTCCTGGGGCGCGTTCCGTACGTCGTACGTGAAGCCGCAATCCTGTTCGAAAGTGGATCCGATCGCGGATGTTCTGCCGTGGTGTGCGTCGTGGCGGATGAGGAAATTCGCTTCGCCCGGGCCGCTGCGCGGGATGGCCTTTCCATCGAAGCCGTTCAGGCCCGGGCTGCGCACCAAATGCAGGACGCCGAACGCCTCCCACGCTGCACCCACCTCATCACCAACAATCCCGGCGACGCCCTCGTTCCCCAAGTCGCTCGGATCCACCGGCTCCTCTCGGCGCTCTGAATTCGGCCCTGTTCCTGCGTTTGGCGCGGCGCAGCCGCACTCAACCTCAACCTCAACCTCAACCTCAACCTCAACCTCAACCTCAACCTCAACC
>CAZMNI010000234.1:0-2988 GCA_964567615.1 uncultured Chryseobacterium sp. | reverse complement strand
GCGTCCTCCTGTACCTTGCGGGGACGATTTTAGCACAGGACACCATGGTCGGATCAGAAGTGGAAGCAGCGCGGGGGCGGGCGGAGCAGTGGCTCGCGGCGGGAGTGGATGAGGCGACTGCGCGGGAAGTGCAGCGGATGCTGGCGGAAGGCGGCGAGGAGTTGCTGGAGGCGTTCGGGGCGGAGTTGGAGTTCGGGACGGGCGGATTGCGGGGGCTGATGGGCGTGGGCACGAACCGGATGAACCGCTACACGGTGGGGCAGGCGACGCAAGGGTTGGCGAATTTCCTCGTGGGTCGCGGGGGCGGGAAGGTGGCGATTGCCCACGATTCGCGGCATCGCAGCGGTGAGTTCGCGGAAGTGGCGGCTTCGGTTTTGGCAGCCAACGGCTGTGAAGTGCTGCTTTACAACGGTTTGCGGCCCACACCGCAACTGAGCTTCACTGTGCGCAACCGCGGCTGCGTGGCCGGTATCGTGGTCACCGCCAGCCACAACCCGAAGGAATACAACGGCTACAAAGTCTACGGCGCAGATGGGGGCCAAATCGTGCCTCCGGACGACGCCGCGATCCTTGCCGAAGTGCGCAAGGTCACGGATCCGGGAAAGATGCGCCTCGCCACGGCCGAAGAATTTGCGGCCCGCGTGCAGCGCATCGGGGCAGAGGACGATGCGGCCTACCTCGCGGCCGTGCTCGCCCTGCGGACCGACCCCGACCTCGCGGCGCACGGGTCCGACCTGCCCCTGGCCTACACGCCGCTGCACGGGACCGGAGGAGTCGCGGTGGTGCCGGCGCTGGCGGCGTTTGGCTTCCGCAACGTCCTGACCGTCGCCTCGCAGGCAGCCCCCGACGGCGACTTCCCCACCGTCCACAGCCCCAACCCCGAAGAAGGCGCAGCCCTGGCCGAGGCCATCGCGCTCGCCCGCTCGGCCGGCGCCTCCCTTGTCCTCGGCACCGACCCCGACGCCGACCGGGTCGGCATCGCGGTCCCCGACCCCACCTCGCCGGGCGGCTACCGCCTGCTCAACGGCAACGAAACCGGCGCGCTCCTGGTGGACCACGTCCTGCGCAACCGCCGCCCCGACCCGGACGGCCTGCCCGGCTTCGTGGCCATCACCGTCGTCACGTCGGAACTGCTCGCCGACATCGCCCGCGCGCACGGCATCGAAGTGGTGCGCACACTCACCGGCTTCAAGTGGATTGCCGCGCGCATCCGCGAGCTCGAAGGCCGGGCGCGGTTCCTCGTCGGGGGCGAAGAGAGCTATGGCTACATGGTGGGCGATGCGGTCCGCGACAAGGACGCGGTGGCGTCGTCGTGCCTGTTAGCCGAGGCGGCGCATGCGGCGGCGTTGCGCGGCGAAACCCTGCTCGACGGGCTGCGGCGGCTGCACCGAACGCACGGGCTGTACCGCGAGGAGTTGGTGTCGGTGACGCGTCCGGGCCGTTCGGGGCTTTCCGCCATTGCGGACCAAATGCGCGCCCTGCGCGCCTCCCCCCCCGCCGAACTCGCCGGCGAGCGCGTCACCGCCGTCCGCGACTTCCTCGCCGGTCCGGCCATCACGGGCCTGCCCGCCTCGAACGTCCTGCAATTCACGACGGCAGAAGGCAGCATCGTCTCCGCCCGCCCGAGCGGCACAGAGCCGAAGATCAAGTTCTACGTCTCCGTGCGCTGTGCCCCCGACCGCATCGCCACGGATGCGGACTACGCCGCACAGGAACGCGCCCTGCGTGAACGCGCCTCACGGCTCGTTGCTGCTTTCTCCTAACAACCGGTCCGGCATCACCAGCTTGCCGAGCGCCTCCACCGGCGGCAGGAGCAACGACTGTTCCCGCGTCTCCGCGGGCAACGCCCCTTCCGGGCCGGCCACCACGTCTGCGAACGCCAGCACCGCAGCCACCACGAGTGCGGTGCGGGCCACCGAGAAGCCCGCTCCGGCCAAACGGTTGGCCCACCCGAACGCCGCGAGCATCACCCCCGCCTCGAGCACCTTTGCCAGGAACAAAATCCCTGCGCCCACGACCACAAACGCCGCTGTGAACGCCGCAATCGCCGACGCACGCCGCGACCACCCGAGCCCGCTCTCCACGTGATGGGCAAGTTCGGTCGCTCCGTACGATCCCGCAGCAATCCCCGCCCCGATGGCCGCCAGCATCGCCAGCGCCCAAATCAACCCCCGCCGCCACCCCCGCCACGCACTCCACACAAACAACGCCCCCAGCACCACGTCCACCGGGGTCCAATCGAAGGCGTCAAATCCTGCTTCCACCCGACCAAATTACGACCTTCGCCCTCCCATGTCTCCCGCTTCCCTCCTCCCCCCCGACGTGCGCATCCGCCCCGCCACCGCCGCTGACTGTGCCGCCCTCCACGCCCTGGTCTGCGAGCTCGCCGACTACGAGCGCGCCCCCGACGAAGTCCACACCACCCCCGAATCCTTTGCCCGCGACGGCTTCGGACCCACCCCCGCCTTCCGCGCCATCGTCGCAGAAACCACGACCCCCGAGACCCCTTCCGGGCAGGTCATCGGCATGGCCCTGTTCTTCGAGCGCTTCAGCACGTGGAAAGGCCGCAGCATGTACCTCGAGGACTTCTATGTGCGCCCCTCCGAGCGGGGCCGCGGCATCGGCCAAGCCTTGTTTGCCGCCGTCGCCGCTGAAACGTTGGCGGCCGGCTGCGTGGCCCTGCAGTGGCAGGTGCTGGATTGGAACACGCCTGCCATCGGCTTTTACGAAGCACTCGGGACCCAATGGAGTAAAGAATGGTGGAACGGCCGGCTCGCAGGCGAGGCGTTGCACCGCTGCGCTTCGCGCTGAGGGAACTGGGATGAGGGTGAGGGATGAGTGTGAGGGTTGGGGTTGGGGTTGGGGTTGGGGTTGGGGTTGGGGTTGGGGTTGGGGGTGGGGTTGGGGTTGGGGGTGGGGTTGGGGTTGGGGGTGGGGGGGGGGGCGGGGGCGGGGGGGGGGGGGGGGGTGGGGTTGAGGGGGGTGGTG
>CAZMNI010000233.1:0-2996 GCA_964567615.1 uncultured Chryseobacterium sp. | reverse complement strand
TCAACCGCCGGGCAAGGCCGGACGAAAATCCGAAAGGATCCGGCGCGGTTCCCACGGCCCACCAAGTCGCCTCAGTTTGCGGCGTGAGGCCCCCGAAAAGGCTCGAAGTGCAGCAGGGGTCACCGCTGGGATTATACTGTGAACCTGCATAGGAAGTGTAGTAGTACTCCATCCGGCCAGCGGGCAATGCAGCAAACCCGGTTGCGCCTGTCAACGCAGCATCCGAACTGTGGATCCACGCTCCGATGTCCTTGATTTTGCCATCGAGCCCCACGGACCAGGTGCCTGATGCATAATCCCATGGCCCGCTTCCCCGGAATCCGTTTTGGGTCAGCTCATACGCTGTCATGCCCAAGTGGCTCTCAAGTTCCATCCAGTCTCCATCTGTTGCAACCCGGAAGCCCGAAGGACAAAGCCCACGGGAATCCACCGCGGCCCCGTAGGAATACAGCATCCCGCGTTCTCGGGCGTACAACAAGCTATCAACAAATGGCATGTGCCCCGGTTCCATAAAAGACCCCGGTTGAGTCGTGGTGTAGGGGGCTTCAATCGACGATCCATCCCGGTAGAGCCGGGTTTGCAAATTCTCTGCGAACCAGCATTGGTCCCCGATTTCAACCAGTGAATACACGTAACCGTTGTAAGGCAAATGCAGGCACGGCCTATACAGGGTCCATCCGGAACCATCCCAACGCAGCAAATCCCCCTCGTGTTCGCCATCGGGCGGCAGCTGGGCTACGATGTCCTGCAAAAACTGCGACAATGGGATATTCCCGACCAAGATTTCATTCGGAGAAAATGCATCCGAATAGTCCTCAAGCAATTCCAGTACATCGGCAATCCCGATCAACTGGTTCATGTCTGCATCCGGATTATAGGGATACGTGAGGGTTTGTGCGGGAAGTGCCGCAGCCAAACCCAGGGCCAACGCGAAAAGAATGTACTTCATGGTCAATCACAGATTTCACCAAAAACACTGAGAAACAAGAGCAAATCAGAGGTCGTTCTGTTCCCGTCTTCATCGATATCTCCTAGACAACTTGTTCCACATTCCGGGAACATGCACGAACCATCATCGGAGACAGCCATTGCATTGAAGTTCACCGCGTACGCATAGGTACAGCCCTCCTCAACTTCCGCTTCATCGCACGTGCCATCGCCATCCGAATCAGAACCACATGGGGGAAAAAACAGGCCCCTGTGGCTCAATCCATAGGCCATGCGCGTTTCGCTGTTCTCTACGTCATACTGAATGTGTACCTCCATATCAAATGCCCCTGCTGTGGTCAACTGTGCGATGAGAACCCGACCATCTGCCCCTGCAATTGCAGCAGGAACAGCCCCGGGCACTCCAAACCATCCGCCACCTACATCGCCGTTTAACGCAAAGGCGCCGCCTTGATTGAATGCTGCCATCGCCGATCCCAAACCCGCCGTCATAAGCCCGCCTGCCGGTTGTCCAGGCATTGCGCCCATTGCAAACCAACTGTCGGCAGCCGCATCCGGGAAGAAGGCGTACGCCCAAACCGGCACGTCGTGTGCGAAATCCGCTCCAAGTGGATGGTTGTAAAAACCCGTCTGTGGAACCACATGCAAAGGGCGATACAACCCATCCATCAACCCCCCAAACACCGCAAGCAACTCGGGTCCAGGTCCCCCGAAATCGACGTAGACCCGATACACTGTCCCGTGGTCAGAGGTGCCGACCGAATCGACGACCAAATGAGGCGCGGGCAAGCAAGCAAACCACTCACACCCACCGTCGTCGTCGGTGGCCTCTGCTGAGAAATTGCAGGCTCCAGGCACGGTGCATCCCGCCACTTCAAACGCATCGCAAATGGCATCGCCATCCACATCTTCTAAGCAATCACCTGCACAGTTCCGATGTGGTTCCGCAAAAACGCAGTATCCGGAATCGGTCGCTCCTGGATGGAAGTTGCACGCAGTAGGCTCCGTGCATCCGCTCACTTCCACCTGGTCGCATACCCCGTCTAAATCGACATCGAACGCACATCCACCCGTACACGTAAGTCCGGGTGGAGCAAAGGCACAAGACCCATCGTCCACCGTGGCCGTGGCGTCGTAATTGCATGCTTCGGGATACGTGCAACCAGAAACTACCGTGCCCGCACACGTGCAATTTGGGAGGACGACATCCCCACCGGTATCCGGATTGCCATCGTCGCACGCATCACCTGGGACTACACAGCTCCCGTTATTGACAGTTGCTTGGGGCGCATAGTTGCAGGCAGTCAGCAGGGTGCATCCCGGCACCGGCACACCTGCACATCCCGTGTAGGCCCCGGCACAGAGCCCATCCCAATTCACATTCGAACAATAGGAATCCCCAGCGACAACTTGTGCGATGCACCCTGCATTGCCCGCCACATAACCGGCGGGTGGATAGCACCCGTAATACGCCGGTCCACCCAGAACTGAAGCGGGGATGTACCAAGTAGGGAAAGTACAAGTGCTGTTGTCCGTGGTCGCGGTAGGTGCGTAGTTGCAGGCATTCGCGTCCATGCACCCTGCCATTCCTGTCCCACCGGCACATACCGCATAGGCATTTGCGCATGTGTTGTCCCAATTGACCTGCACGCAGTAAGGATCCGCGCCCACTACACTAGCGATACATGCTGAATTCCCGGTCGTGTACCCCGGTGGAAGGCTTGACGTGTAGACCGCAGGCCCCCCTGCAACCTGCATGGGAATGTACCACGTTTGCCCGTGGAGGTCCTGGACTGTGCCGAACAAACAGCACAAACTCCAAAGAAGGTATACTCGCGGTGACACGCCAGACAGGCTACTTGGTTAAGGGTCAAATATAACCGAATATCACAGGTTGTCAAGAAACACTGCATTCGGCTCCCCCCTGATGCCTTCGATAGTTAACCGAAAATTCATCTTTATATAGCGATATTGCGATCCAAATTGCGCGAAATTTGCGCCCATGGGCATCACCCGCACGGAACTGTTTTCTGACGACGACAACCGGT
>CAZMNI010000232.1:0-2997 GCA_964567615.1 uncultured Chryseobacterium sp. | reverse complement strand
CGGCCTTCGTGCAGCACAACCGGACGTGGCCGCAGGGCGAGGGACGGCGCTGGGAGGCGACGGTCGGGATGCGGGCGCACCACTGGACGCTCAACGGCGACCTCGTGGGCGGGCCGCGGGCGCACGTGAGCCGGACGACCCGGTCGGGGGATGTGTGGAAGCTTGCGGGCGGGATGTACTACCAGCCGCCGTTTTATCGGGAGATGCGGCGGTTCGATGGGACGCTCAACACGGATCTGCGTGCGCAGCTCTCCCTCCATGCCGTGCTCACCTCGGACCGCGTAGTGCAGTGGTACGGCCGGCCGTTCAAGGTGGTGACGGAAGTGTACTGGAAATCGCTGCGGGACCTGGTGCCGTACGAGTTGGAGAATGTGCGTCAGCGGTACTATGCCGAGAATTTGGCCCGCGGGTACGCCGCGGGCGCAGACTTCCTCCTCAACGGCGAGTTCATCTCCGGCATCCAAAGTTGGCTCCGGCTCTCCATGCTCTCGACCCAGGAGGACCTGTCGAACGACGACCACTGGAACTACCTGAACGACGAGGGCGCAGTCATCATCGAGGGGTTCACCCTGAACAACGTCGCGGTGGACAGCGTGCGGGTATCGCCCGGCCTCATCCCCCGTCCCACCGACCAACGCTTCAACGCGAGCCTCCTCTTCCAAGACGAGATGCCCGGCAACCCGGCGTACAAGGTGCTGGTCAGCTTGTACTTCGGCACGGGCCTGCCCTTCGGACCGCCGGATTACAACCGCTACCGCGACATCCTGCGCACGCCGCCGTACCGCCGCGTGGACATCGGCTTCTCCCGCGACCTCTTCGTCGAGGACGAACGCGGCCGAAGCGGGTTCATTGCGCTGGAAATCTTCAACTTGCTGGGCATCCGCAACACCATCAACCACACCTGGATCGAGGACGTCAACGGGCGGCTCTACGCCATCTCGAACTACCTGACGGACCGGCGAGTGAACCTGAAGGTGGGCTTCACCTTCTGACGGAGGCGGTCAGCGCTTGATCCAACGGGCGGCACCGCACGTGCCGTCGACGCAGCGCAGGACGTGGTACAGGCCCGGCGACCAGTCGGTGGCGGCGATGCGGCCGGTGCTGAGTGGGGCGTCGTGCAGGCGGCGGCCGGCGGCGTCGAACACGACGACGCGGTCGGTGGCGGCCCCGCGGAGCGTGAAACCGTCGGCGCTGCCGGGGTTCGGGTAGAGGGCGACTTCCGGCGCGGCAGCTTCTTGCACCCCCACGGCCGGGCAGTCGCCGCCGTACAGGTCGATGGCGTAGGTGTTCGTCACCGGCACGCCGGGGTCGGCGTATCCGAATGAAATCCAGTGGATGAGGGCGTCTTGGAGCTCGGGGTCGCCGAGGGCGTAGCCGAGTTCGAGGTCGGTGGAGGGCGTAGCGAAGCTGAGGGTGTAGCAGCGGGTTTGGTCCAAACAGACCTCCTCCCCCCACTGGGTCCACGCCGAAGATGCATCCAGCATCTCAGATCCCGAAGCCAATGGCACCGACTCCCCGTACTCCGTGAGCGACCACGCCAGCTCGACCGGACCGTCCACACCGAAGGCATTCATGCGCACCTGCACGGGCAGGCAGCCGCCCGTGCCGGTCCCAGCGAACTCGAATGTGCGCGGGGTCCATGTCACATCCTGTGTGCAGGCCAGCTCGCTCCCGAAGCCCGTGAACAGGTCCAGCACCGCCGGTTCATCGGCATCCGTGGGCAGCTCGGGCATGCGGGCGAGCGCGTGGAACGAATAGTCCCCGATGCCGAAGAACGTGACCGCTTCCTCGGCCCACACCGTGCCGGCCGCGTCCCGCAGGGTCCAGGAGGGGTAGGAAAACTCGGCGAACGTGGGGTTCGCGACCAGGACGCGCACGAGCGCCGTGTCGAAGGGATCGAGCCAACAGGCTTGCACGTCCAACGCGTCGCAGGCCGGGGTTTGGGCCAGGACGGCCGCGGGGCTCAGCAGAGCAAGGAGGGCGAATTGCTTCATGGGGTCTCGGGGGTGCGGTGCAGCAGGGTTCGGAATTCGTCAGGCGTCACGATGGGGATGTGCCATTTGCGGCACCGCTCGTACTTCGCGGGACCCATCTCCGGACCCGCTACGACGGCAGCGATTCGCGGCGTCACCGTCGGCAAGGCGCGCAATCCACGCGATTCCGCTTCGTGGCGCAGCCCATCCTTTTCGTCCGTGTCCAGACCCGACATCACGAAGCTGTCCCCGGACTTCAGCTGCTTGAGCGCCCGGGTCGGCGACCAGCGGACCAACGGATGCACAGGCGCCGCGGCGCTGCGGCGCAAACCCGCACCACCGGCGATTTCCACCCGGTACGGCGCAAGCGGCACCTCGCGCACCAGAGAAGCAAAATCCTGCAAACCTCGAATTTCCATGGCACGAACGACGACTTCCGCACATACGCGCGCATCGCTCTCCGGGTTGTGGTGCTGCAGAGGAATTTCGAGGTGGCGCGCCAGCACCTTCAAACCGTGCTTCGGCAAATCGGGCCATACGGCGCGCGCCAAATCCCACGTGCAGTGGAACAGCGGCACTTCCCCACGCCAACCGGCGGCATCGAGCGCCACCCCGAGGTGCCGCCGCTCGACCGTCGATGCATTGTGCGCCACGAGCGGCGAATCGCCGATGAGCGGCCGCAGCTGTTCCCACACTTCGACAAAGCTGGGCGCCTGCATGACGTCCTTGAGCGTATACGGCAGGTTCCAGCGCTGCCAGTCGCCAAATTCCGCAATCGCCGGGCGCACCCGCGACCGGAAACGGCCCACCTCCTTGCGGTCCTCCATGACGACCACTCCGACCTCGCACACGTTCCCCGTGTCGCTTGTCGCGCACTCCAAATCAATCGCGGCAAAGCGCATGCGGCAAAGTTACTCGGGCTGCCCGGGTTTTACGTCGCACATCGCCTGCAAACCCGCGTAGTCCACGATGCGCACCCCGAGGGCTTCGGCCTTCGTGAGCTTCGAACCCGCCGCCTCCCCGG
>CAZMNI010000231.1:0-3021 GCA_964567615.1 uncultured Chryseobacterium sp. | reverse complement strand
TGTTCGCGGATGCGGAGCTGCATTTGCAGCCGTGGTCGCCGGCGGTGGATGCGGCGATGCCTTGGCACACGGATGCGCACATGCCGTTTGGACTGGGCGGGTTGCGGGCGGACATGGGGGCGTACGGCGGGCCGGGGAATGCGGGTTGGGGCGGGCAGGCGGCGCCGAGCGGGGCGGCGGTGCTGGCGGCGGTGCTCGACAGCCCACAAGACCAAGGGGGCCACGTGGGATTGACCTTCGGGGCGAGTGCCTTTGACGAGGCGTGGGTGCCGGAGAATGTGACGCATTATGCGGTTTGGAGGCACTTCGATCCCAGCGGGACGGCCATTGCGGACGTGGAAGATGGCAACTGGGAGCTGCTGGGCTCGATGCCTTCTCTGGGGTTGAACGGCTATGCGTTCCAAGCGGCGACGCTGGGCAACACGAATGCGTACGGCGAGTTCGCGAGCTGCTACTTCGTGGCGGCGCACACGGCGGACCCGGGGACGTATTGGGTGTCGAACGTGGTGTGCGGGGAGAGCGTGGACAACCTCGCCCCGGAAGAACCCGTCGTGAACGGACTGGTGCTGCCGAGCGGCGGGGTCGAAGTGCAGTGGGAGGCGCCGACGGACGAAGACTACGCGTACACGCTGATTTCGAGTGACCAAGGGTTCAGCGCGACGGTGGGAAGCGACACGCTGGTCGTGGACGTGGCGGCGCTGGGCGGCGGGGTGTACACCGTGCGCCACGTGGACGTCAACGGGAATGAGAGCGCGCCGGGAGTTTGGGTCGCCGGAGCTTCGAGCGGGGTGGACATCATTCCCCTGCGGGCGGGCTGGAACCTGATCTCGACGGACCGGGTGCCGGAAACCGCCACGCCGGCGGCCTTCTTCGGCGGCCTGGAACCGGGCAACTTGCAGTACGTCACCGGCTTCAACGACGGCGTACAGTACTTCAACCCCAGCGGGCTCAGCTTCCTCAACACGCTGTCCGCGGTGGCGCCCGGCTACGGCTACTGGGTGCGCGTGGCGGCGGCAGATACGCTGTACGTCGCAGGATCGGCGCTGCCGGCGGGCTACCTGCCCACCCTCGACGCCGGTTGGAACCTGGTCGGCTACACGGCCGCAGCGCCGCAAGCGCCGGCGGACTTCTTCGCGGACTTCGTGGCCGACGGGACGCTCGAGTACGTCACCGGCTTCGACGCCGGCGCGACGTTCTATGATCCGGACGGGCTGCCGTTCCTCAACACGCTCAGCCAGTTGCGCAACGGGTTCGGGTACTGGGTGCGGCTGACGTCGGGCACGAACGGACTGGCGACAGACGGGTCGCCGGCGTACGACCTCGTGAACGGGCGGTCCGAGCTCGGCGCCTTCGCCGGCGACCGGGTCGAGGTGGTGACCGCCGAGGGCGAGGTGGTCGCCCACCTGCCGATCCTGCAAGGGGGGTACCTGATGACGGCGGCCGTGTTCGGGGACGACCCGGCGACGGACCGCGTCGAAGGGGTGGCGCCGGGGACGGTGCTCGGATTCCGGTTCCAGGGGCGGGTCGCCGCGGAAACGGTGATCGCCGGGGGGGAGATGGGGCTGCGCGAGGTGGTGCTGACGTTCCCGGACGGGGCCGAAGGGCCGCTGGGGGCAGGGGTGTACCCGAATCCCACGGACGGGCCGGTGCGGTTCCGGGCGGACCTCGGAGCCGGCGTCGTGAGTTGGACTGTGGCAGACCTGGCGGGTCGGACGGTCGCAAACGGCGTCAGCGGGGTGCATGCCGGCGGGGTGTGGGAAAGCGGCTTCGACGCGTCGGGACTGGCGCCGGGGCTGTACACATGGACGGTCCGCGTGGACGGAGTGCCCGCGGCGACGTTGCCCTGGCTGCGCGCCGAATGATGCGCGGGAGGTTCTGGATTTGGTCAGCATGCGCCGCCCTGGGAATTGCGATTCCCGGGGCGGCGCTTGCCCAAACCCCCGACTGGACCTTCACCCCCACGGCCGCTTCCGGCAGCCTCCTCGGCACGGTCACGGTCAACGGCGCACCCGCAGCAGCCGGCACCTGGATCGGCGCGTTCGACCCCGATGGCCACTGCGCCGGCGCCGCGGCCCTCATCCTCAACGCCGGCACGTCCTACGTAAGCCTGGCCATCTACGGCGACGACCCCACCACGCCCACCACGGACGAAGGCATCACGGGCACGGAGCCGTTTACGCTCCGGCTTGCACCGGCCGGCACGGCCCTTGAACTGCCCTACCCCTCCGCCGCAGCGCCGCTGCCGCTGAACGGTTGGGCGAACACGAACGGCGCGCCCATGCCCGCCTTCGCCGACCCCACCACGCTCTACGCCTTCACCTTCGAAGCCACGGCTTCCCTCGCCTGCCCGCCGCCCGCACTCTGCCCCGCGGCAGATCCTTGGCCGCTGCAGCCCTTCCCCCCCGGCGGTGTCCTCTCCGGGCCGGGCATCGGTCCCGACGGATTCTTCGACCCGGCCGCCGCTGGCCCCGGCCTGCACCTCCTCACCTACACCTTCGCGGGCACCACGGCCGACTGCACGGTCGAGGTCACGCCGACGCCCACGGCCACGATCCTCACCGCCGGGCCGTTCTGCGCAAACGATGCCCCGACCGCCCTCGAAGCCGTCCCTCCGGGCGGCGTTTGGTGGGGCACGGGGGTCTTCCCCCTGCCCGACGGCACCCTCGCCTTCGACCCCTCCGCCGCCGGGCCCGGCACCTACCCGGTCACCTACACCCTCGACCTCCCCGGCTGCTCCGCCTCCACCACGGCGGCGCTGGCGGTCCTCCCGGCCCCCGACGTGCCCACCGTCACCGACGCCGGCGGCGCCCTCCTCGCCACGGCGGGCGGCAGCGGCTCCGCCAACTCCGGCCTGACCTTCGCCTGGCTCACCCTCGCCCCCGACGGCACGCCGCTGCCCACCGGCCTCACCGGCCCGCTCCTCGCCGACCCGGTCCCGGGCACCACCTACCTCGCCGCCGCCACGAACCCCTACGGCTGCACCGCCACCTCGGCGCCGTTCCCCGTCGCCCCGACCTCGGT
>CAZMNI010000230.1:0-3039 GCA_964567615.1 uncultured Chryseobacterium sp. | reverse complement strand
CCCACCGGGCTATTCTCGGTCAACATCGTCGGGAACGGCAACAGGTCCGGATACGTGGACTCCGGAATCCAGGGATCGTTCCACCGGTCGAGCACCACCTCGCAATACGGGTCGGTCACCCGAATGCCGTCGGGCAACACGTGGTAATGGAAGCGGTACTGTTCTCCCGGCGTCAGCCCCGCAATGTCCACCCAAAACCGCTGCCCGTCCGGCGTGCGGGTCATCATGTAGTCCCCGGTCAACTGCCACCCGTTGAAATCCCCGGTCACAAAGACGAACTCCTTGCCCGGCGCATACAGCTGCAGCCGCACCGACGCATCGCTGGTGTACGTGATGCCGTCGAGGGTGCCCGGTGGGGCCCAAGCGGTCGGAGGGGCTTCGGGCAGCACTGTGACGGTGATTTCGTCCTCTGCAGTCAGAGCACCGCTCGTGGCGGTGAGCGTGCAGACGAAGGTGCCCGGTTCGGTGGCTGTGAAGGTGTGGCTCAGGGTTTGGCCGCTTGCGGCCGCGACCTCTACGCCGTTGACGCTCAACGTCAACGCGGCATCGGCCGTCGCGATGCCCTCGAGCGCCACGGATTCGCCCACATTCAGCACCGCGTACCCCAGTTCCGGCGCGATGAACGAGGCGGAAAAGGTCCCATCGGAAACCGGCAGGAAGATGTCTGAATTGTCGGCGTTGCGCCCGACCAGCGTGCCGGAGGCGTTGCGGAACACCATGGCGAGTTGCTCAATGGTCTCGCCCGGCAGGAGCCCGTAGTAGTTCGCCAGGGTCTGCCCTCCGAAGTTGAACGTGTGGATGCCGCCGCCTTGTGGGGCCATCACCGCCCCGGGGTCCGGCACGCCCCACGGCGTATTGACGTGCTGCCAATCGCTCGGCGTCGTCGAGGCGCTGGTGATGACGCCGGTGTGGATGTACACGGGAATCACATTCGTCAAGGTTCCGTTGCCGAGGGCGGCGTTGTAGTACAGCGTGACCTGGTCGTCGGCAGTCGGAAAGGGCGGGTCCGTCCAAACCACCTGTGCACCTGCAAACCGAACAACCGAAAGCAAGCCAAGAAGTACGAACGTGCGCATGGGAAGTGGATTTATCGGTGGCAAGATAGGAGAGAAGCCCCCTGAGTGTTCAAAGTACACTAACCGGGTCCATCGGTGGACACCACCGCGACACGAATGGCCGCTTGGCAGGCCGCCGTACGCACAAAAAACAGCCCTGAAGCGGTGGGCGTCCAGCGCAGTTCTGGGCCTTCGGAGGCGGCGATGCAAGCACCCGTCGAAGTGTAAACACGCGCCGGACCGGGTACCACAAGCGGCGTTCCCGTGGCGACCGGATTGGCGTGGGGCCAGCGGCACGGGCCTGCCTGCTCCGCCACGCCAGCGGGAACACCGTTCGGGCCGTCAGGCGTCGGAGGCAGCCCGCCTTGGGCAAAGACCGTCCACTGCGGAGCACCGTCCGTTGCACGGCCCCACGAGGCATTCGGGTAGGACAGGTCCCACGTATACGTGTCGTGAATCCGCCACGCCCCCAGCTCTTCGGCAAGGAGGTAGAGTGCTTCTCCGTCACCGTCCAAGGCATATGGCGCGTGCAGCGGTCCAGCTTCTGGCCGGTCGTCGCACCAGAGCAGCAGGTGGTCGCCCGCATTCAGCGTCACATTCGGTAGCCGCCATTTCCGAGGAAAATCCAGACGGTCTGTCAGGAAGGCATTGCCGAGGTAGCGCGGTGCAGGGCCCGGGTTGTACAGCTCCACCCAGTCGCCGAGGTGTCCGGTCGGATCCGCGATGAAGCTGTTGTTTACGGGCATGATTTCATTCAGGACGGCTACCGGCTCTGGCGCTGGGGTTGTCCAAACGCGCTCTGCGGCGCACGGAGAGTGCCGGACGGTGCCGTCTGCAAACGCTGCAACCACGCGGGCAAAAACCGCCGGGGCCACTGCGGCTGCCTCGCACGACCAAACTCCCGGCACATCTTCGACACAGGGCACCGCCGCTCCATCCACTTCTGCGTACACCGCTTCGGCCGTTCCGCTGACCTGTGCGTGCATCCGCAGGACCCCGTCCGTCACCGGGGCCTCGGCCCACGCCTGGAGGGTCTGCGGTGCTTCGGGCGCAGCTTCGGTTTGGTCGTCCGCCGCAGCGGCGCGGACGGAGGCAAATTCCCCGATTCCCCACAGCACGTGCGCGCCCCAACCGTCTTCAACCGACTCCTCGAAATCCTGGAATGAAAAACCGTAATCGTAGGTCCGGAACAGGTCCAACTCTGCCGCAGGGGCAATCAACGCGACCGATTCCGCGGCACGCGCACCCACGGAGGCCGGCTCAAACGCCCCCTCGAGCAAGTCCCGCAGGTACCACGCAAAGTCCTCTCGGTAGCGCGGAATGGCCATGAGCCGGGTGTACAGCGGCCGATCCCCGGACGGAGCCCAAGCGAACGGATCTGCATTCACCCAGTTGCCGCCCCATTCGATGCCCAAGGTGTTGTCCACGTCGTACGCGAGGTAGGCGATGCGCCCGTCGGAAGGCCGTTCGTAGAGGTAGTAGTTGTTCCTGTTCCCGATGTAATTGTCCCAATGGCCGCAAAGGATCTCTGCCGCAGCCGTTCGGAGGTAAAGTTGCACATCGAACACGGCTTCCAGTGCGCAGGGAAGTTCGGCATCCGAGGCGCTGTGCAAGACCGTGGCGAGACGCGCCAGGGCCGTGTAGTCGTCCTCTGAGCGGTTCGTGGTCAGCGCGTAGACGCGTTGGTTTGCATTCCACGGCGGGGTGAAGGTGTAGTCTTCACCGTCGGGACCGGCGTAGGTGAGGTCGGCGGGGTAGGTACATTTCCACAGGTTGCCCCCATCATCCGCAAACCGTTTGCGAATCCATTCCTCGTCGACGTGCTCCACATGGAGGTACACGCCGCGGTATTCGCCGTTTACAAAAAGGGCGACGTGTCCTGTGCGCGGGGCCGGCAGCCCCGCTTCCCTGAACACGTCCCAAACCGTGCGCGCACGCACCATCGACGGGTCGTTGTGTTCGCCGTTCAGGTTCACTTTCTCCA
>CAZMNI010000229.1:0-3055 GCA_964567615.1 uncultured Chryseobacterium sp. | reverse complement strand
CCGGTGGGGCCAAAGCACGGCAAAACGCACCGGACGCGTGGCGACTGCAGGAATGGCGTGAATTTCCATCGGGAAGTCAGAAAATCAGGTATCGAAGAAGGCGTCGAGGTCGCGGCGGTCTCGCTTCGTAGGACGACCGACAGGACGCAAGAGGTCCTGCTGGGCAGCGCGGATGGCTTCGAGCTTGGCGCGCTCAGCTTCTGGGGTGATGTCGCGCGCGAATTGGGACACCAAGGCCGCAGACACCCGCGACTTCGGAAACTCGACCACCTCCCACTCGAAATGCACCGCCCCCATGCGGATGCGGATCTTCTCCCCTCCCCGCAACTCCACGGCCGGCTTCACCGGACGGTCTGCGATGAAGACCTTGCCCTCACGGCAATGGTCCGTCGCAGACGTCCGCGTCTTGAAGACCCGGATGCACCATAGGAATTTGTCCACCCGCATCGCGCGAAGGTACCCTCAGAGCTCGATGATCAGCCCGAGGGACGGAAGGACCTGGCCCGCGCTGGAGTCGAAGGTGCGCGCATCGTAGTAGCCCGGCGTGGCGGTAGAGGGCAGCGGCGCACCGGTCACCGGATCGCGCACCACATCCGTCGTGGCGGGAGCAGGCACCGCTGCTCCGGTGGCGTTCACCAGTTCAAGGAACACGTCGAGCGACCACGCGGGGAAGAACCACTTCTTGTCGACGCGGATGTCGAGTTGGTGGAATGCTCCGTTGCGGCCCGTGTTGAGGCGGCTGTAGTCGGGCAGCGGGCGTCCGTACACATCCCAGGACGCGATGGACAGCGAGGCCGGATCGATGGGCGTAAACGGCAGGCCGCCGCTGGCCAAAAGCCGCGCGCCGACCTCCCAGCCCCCCTCGAACTTCTTCCCCCCCGTCACACTCACGATGTGCCGGTTGTCCCAGCTGCTTGCCGCGTACACAGCGCCGGCTTCCGCGGCGTACTCGCTGCGTACAAACGTGTAGGCCAACAATCCATAGAACCCCTTGTACAGCCGCTGCTGGAGCAAAAACTCCGCCCCGTAAGAACGGCCCACACCGGCGAAATCGACCGCCTCATTGCCCACCACGCCGAAGTCCGCGCCCAAATTCGCGAGCGCCACGCCCGTGCTCCGGCTCACCGCCGCGTGGCGGTAGCCCTTGTAGAATCCCTCCGCCGAAACGACGAGGTTGCGGCTGCCTCCGTCCCACTTGACGCCGGCCACGGCTTGGCCGTTCGAGAGGTACCGCGTCGCATCGGTGGCGTTCACCCGTTGTCCGGCAGCATCCGCAAACCCCAGCACGGTGTAGGCCGGGAGTTGGTGGTAGATCCCGACGTTTGCATTCGCAGTCCAACCGGGTGCAAAGGCAAAACTCGCAGACGCCCGCGGTGAAGCGGCGCGCAGCGGGTTGCGGAGTCCTGCGGCCGCTGTCGATCCGTCCATCCGCAATCCCGCTGACAGCGTCAACCGCTCCGCCGCCATGCGGCGCGAAGCTTGGGCAAATGCACCGTACTTGTGCGCCTTGAAGCCGATGTCAAACTGCACCGTGTCGATGCCTTGGGTCGCCGGGTTGAAGCGCTGATCGAAGGTGGCATTTTCGTACTTCACATATTCGTACGCCGCTCCCCAGGTAGCTTCGATGCCCGAATCGAACGTACGCCGCCGCTCCGCACGGAATTTGTTTTCGATTTCGCGGCTCAGGTAATCCCGGACAAGAGGCAACGACGTGTCGTTGTCGACGTGCTTGAATGCCCTGTTGTTGAGCATGTTGCGGCTCGCCACGAACGTCCAGCGCCCGTCTTCCATGTAGCGGTCCCATTTGGCCCCCTGCGTGTAATTCCACTGCGTCTGCACGTCGAGGAAACCCAAGATGGCCACGCGTTCGAGGTAGTCATCGGCAGCGGTATCTGCCGCCAAATCAAGGTTCAACTCGAAATCGTCGAGGGCACCGAGCCCCAGAACGGTCACCACGTTCCGGTCGTCCGGGCGCCACGTCCACTTGTACTGGTAGTCGTTGTAAATCGGCAGGAAGGGCAATCCGAGGGCTTCGAAGACGAGCTGCAGGTAGCTGCGGCGGACGCTGGCGATCAGGGAGGAACGCTCCCCCGTCGGACCTTCGAGCGTCAACCCGAGGTCGCTGGTGCCTACCACGAGGTTTGCGGTCCACTCGTCGCGTCGGGCCTCCTTGAACCCGAACTCCATCACCGAGCTCAGTGCGTTGCCGCGCGCCGCAGGGAATGCGCCCGCGTAGAAATCGATGTTCTCCACGAGGTCCACGTTGATCATCCCCACCGGTCCACCGCTCGCGCCTTGGGTGGCGAAGTGGTTGATGTTCGGGATTTCGATGCCGTCGATGTAGAACCGGTTTTCGTTGGGCGCGCCACCGCGGATGACGATGTCGTTCCGGAAACTCGGGATGGCGGCCACGCCGGGGAGGGTGCGGATGGCGCGGCTGATGTCGCGGCCGCCGCCGGGGTTCCGCTTGATTTCATTCGTTCCGATGCTGCGCACGCTCAGCGGCGCCTCCGCTTGGGTGGCGCGCCGGGTTTCTGTGACTTCCGCAGCTCCGATTTCGACGGCCACGGCTTTCAGTGCCACGTTGACCACCGCCGGACGGGCGGGGGTGACTTCAATTTCAAACACCGTCCGGGTCGCAAAACCGATGAAGCTCACCGTCACGTTGCGCAGGCCTGCGGGCACGCCTTCGAGCACAAATGAACCCTCGAGGTCCGTCACCGTGCCGAGTCGGCTGTCTTGCAGCACCACCGTCGCGAACGGGATGGGCTCGTTTGTCGCTTCGTCCGTGACGCGTCCGCGGATGGTGCCCGTTTGGGCCGCTGCTGCGCCCGCGCAGAGGGCCAGCACCGCGGCCAAAAACACCCGTACCCGAAATTCTGCAATTCGTACCATGCGGGAGCAACACCTGCGCCCGGCGAAGGTTCACCGGCTACGCAAAATCGAGGTCGAGCCGGCGGCGCAGCTCGTCCACTGCCGGATTTGCGGCCACAAACGCCTCGTAGCGGTCCCGGTCCGTCAAATAAACCGCCCGTTCTGGCGCGTCTTGCGGCCG
>CAZMNI010000228.1:0-3062 GCA_964567615.1 uncultured Chryseobacterium sp. | reverse complement strand
GTACTTCAGAAATTCCTTGCGTTGTGTCATCCCGGCGAAGGTACGAACGCCTTCCCCACTGCAGGGAGCGCTTCGTCGTCGTTCACCAGGACTTTATGAACGGACCTTACCGGACAGTGGCGGCAATGCGCTTGAACTCTTCAGCGGAAACTGCTTTCGGTTCGATGCTCACTTTTTCCTTGAGAGCGTCCACCACGCGGCGTTCTGCGATGCGGTCGATGAGCCGACGACGATCCTCCTCTTTTGCAACGATTTCTTCAGCATATGCCGTGAGGGTCGCGTCGTCCACGGGCAGGCCGTAGCGCTGGTACTGCAAAGCGAGGATGGATTTCGCCTCCGCAACGATGTCGTCGCGCGTGATGCGGATTTCGCGCTGCTGCATGGTCGCATGTTGCAGCAATTCCCACCGCAATGACTGTGCATAGGCGGGGTATTCGGCCTCGAGTTGCGCTTCTGTGAGCGGTTGCTCGTTCGAGGCGAGGATCCACCGCTTCAGGAAGCGGTCAGGCATCGGCAGGTCGAGGAGGTTCAACAAATCCACCACAAAACGGCGCCGGAAGACGTACTCGGCATCGGCATCGAATTGCTGCGCGAGTTCTCCTTCCACTGCGCGGCGGAAGTCACTTTCAGACGCACACTGAGCCTCAGGGAACACCTTGTTCCACAGGGCTTCGTCGTTTGCATGCAGCTCGAGGTGCTTGATTTCCTTCACGTCCAAACGGAAAACTCCTTGCAAATCATGCACTGCTCCGTGGCTGATGCCGAGGATGTTGGCCAATTCGTCGTGGTCGGGAACCAGGGCATGAATGTCCACGTCGGTGGATTCGCCGACGCGCAACCCGGTCAAGGACTTTCGGGTAGCCGCGTCTTGGAGGTGCTCAAGAGAAACGGAGGTGTCCCCGGAAAGGCCACCCTCCACCGGTTCTCCGGTGCTGTTAACTTCCGCCAAGTGACAGAACACGAGGTCTTTCTCGCCTGCAACCTCCACATCACTCAAGGTGCCGTGGCGCCGGCGGTGGTCCTCAATTTGGCGGTCGACGGTCGCGCCGTCCAAAGCGATGAAATGCCGGGTGAACACTGCATTTTCGCCAAACTCCGCCGGGATTTGCGGTGCAAGACCGATTTCAAACCCAAACTCAAACCGATCAGGCCGCTCGAAATCTCCCTGCGACGCGTGCGTTTCTGAAGGAAGCGGCTGTCCGAGCACCTGCAGCCCCTGTTCTCGAATGAACGCGTCCAGGTGCTCCTGGATCATCTTGTTCATCTCGTCTGCCAGGACCGGTGCTGCATACTGCTTCCGCACAAGTGCCATCGGGGCTTTGCCCTTCCGGAAACCTGGAAGGACCGCCTGTTTCCTGTAATTCTCTAAAACCCGCTCCACGCGCGGCGCGTAATCCGCAGGTTCGAAAGAGAGGGTGACCGCTTCGATGAGGTCTTCGAGGGAAGTGCGTTCGATGTGCATAGCGTCTGGTCGGTCCCGGCTGTGTGCGGGTGGAGGGACTTGAACCCCCACGCCTTGCGGCACCAGATCCTAAGTCTGGCGTGTCTGCCAATTTCACCACACCCGCAGCGGGGCGGCAAATGTACACAGGATTTCTGAGCGGTGAACCTGCCAAATTTTCTAAGCCGATTTGAGGTTCGCGGGTTGCGCGCCACCTTCGCGGCGTGTCAGGAAGACGGGAACATGGGCGCCGGCGACGCAGCTGGGTCGGATGGCTGTTTGGCGCAATTTGCGGCCTGTTGCTACCTGCCTGGGCGGCAGGCCAAACGCAGCCGCGCACCCGTGTGCGACTGCTTTCGGCAGGGGCCATCGCCCGTGACCCATCGGTCTCCGGGGTGCAGCGGTTGCTGAATGGCGTTGCCCTCGGGTACCGCGACGCGGTGCTGCACTGCGACAGTGCGTGGCGCTACGACGACGGCCGATTCGAAGCCATGGGGCGGGTCGTTTTGACGGACCGCGGCGGGATGGTCCTCCGTGCTTCGCGGATGCTCCTCGATCCCGCGGGCGATGCCGTAACTGCGACGGGTCGGCCCGGCCTGCCCGTGACCCTCCGGGACCGCACCGGCGAACTCGAGGCCCCGGTACTCCGCTACGATACCGAGGCCCGCGTTGCAACCTATACGTCCGGTGGAACGCTCAAACGCGAGGGCCGGACCGTTCGCAGCCGTTCGGGCCGCTACGACGTAGAATCGGGCTGGCTCCAGCTCGGCGGCGCCGTGCGCATGACCTCGGTGGACGAAACTGTCACGAGCGATTCGCTGTTGTACCGTGCTTCAGATGGCCTTGTGCGGTTCCAAGCGCCGACCCGTGTCATCACCGCGGATGGCCGCTTCGACCTGACGTGCAGCCGTGGGGCGTGGGGGCTTGACCGCGAGGCCGGTTGGTTCGGAGGCAACCCGGCGCGGATGCGTCGGGATGGAGAGGTTCTCGAGGCCGACAGCGTTGCTATCGGTGGTCCGGATGGCCCAGTCGAGGCCGTTGGGTCGGTGTGCGCATGGGATACCGCCGGGACATGGCAGACGAAGGGTGCAGCCATGTGGCGAGAGGCAGGGCATGCCGATACGGCGGTGGGGTGGGTGATCGGAGTGCCGCAGGGCCTGCGGGCACAAGCAAGGCACGTTGCAGACGGGGACACGTTGTGGGTGGTGGCGGATACGCTGGCCACGGGAGGTGAGGTGTTGCGGGCGTTTCCCGCTGCCCAAGCGCGGGCATCGGGCATGGACGCGCGGTGTGATACGCTGGTTTGGGCCATGGCAGACAGCGTGTTGCATCTCCACGGCACGCCGCGGGTATGGTTCGACGGGCGGTTGCTCGTGGCAGACAGTGTGACGGCCACGACGGCCGGCGGGGGTTTGACGGGATTTAACGCCGTGGGCCATGCGGTACTTGTAGGCCGTGTGCCGGACCTCGCTGATTCGCTCGGAGGGTTTGACCAAATCGCAGGCCGGCGCATTGAAGGCGACTTTTCCGCAGGCGAACTCGTCCGCATCCATGTGACGGGCAACAGCGAGGCGGTGAGGTTCTTTTGGCCCATGAACGGGACGCGGATGAGATTTGCAGC
>CAZMNI010000227.1:0-3068 GCA_964567615.1 uncultured Chryseobacterium sp. | reverse complement strand
CCCAACCCCAACCCCAACCCCAACCCCAACCCCAACCTCAACCTCAACCTCAACCCCTCCTCCTCACCGCCCACCACGCCGACGACCAAACCGAGACCGTCCTGCTTCACCTGCTGCGGTCTTCGGATCCCCTCTCTGCAGTGGCGATGCGCGCTACAGCGCGTGAAGGGCGGCATTTTCGGCCGTGGTTGCACGAGCCGCGCGCCGCACTCCGCACCTACGCCACAGACCGCGGGGTGGTGTGGCGCGAGGATGCTTCGAATGCATCGCGTGCCTACCTCCGCAACCGGATCCGACACGAACTCCTGCCGCTGCTCGAGGATTTGCGGCCAGGAGCGGCGCAGCATTTGGCCCGCTGGGCCGGACGTTTTGCTCCCTTGGCTGCTGCAGCCGAGGAAGCTGTTCTAACGGCCATGGACCGGTGCGCGGTTTGGGAAGCAGGAGGGGGCTGCACGGTCGATTTGGTTCGGTTGCACAACGAACCGTTGCGGGAAGAGGTCGTCCACCGCATCGTCGCGACACTCGGCGCAGAGGCCACTGTGGCGGAGGCCGTGAACAAGCTTTGTGCACGGGGGGTTGAAAGCGGAAAACAGGTCGATGCGGCTGTCCTCAAGGCGCGCCGAATCGGACCTACTTTGCACATCGAACCCCACCGTCCCTCCCGCCCATGAGCACACTGCAACCGCTTTCCCTCGAACGCCCCGAAGACCGGGATGCGGCCCACCGTACCTACCTCATCCTTGCAGGGGTGTTCATCGCGAGCTTGGTGGCTTGTAACTTGATTTTCAGGAAGTTCTTCATTTGGCAACCCTTCGGGACCGACGGATGGCTCACCTTCGAACAAAGCGTCGGACTGCTCCCTTACCCGCTCACCTTCGTGATCACGGACGTCATCAGCGAGGTGTACGGGCGGAAGAAGGCGAACCTCGTCGTGCAAGCAGGTCTTGTGGCGTGCCTGTTTACCCTCGCCTTTGTGTGGATCAGTTCCACATCGACTGCAGCAGACTGGTCGCCGGTGACCGACGGCCAATTCGATCACGTCTTCGGCTCCACGGTGGCCGGCGTGGGCGCGTCGATGGTGGCCTACCTGCTGGCCCAATTCCTGGACGTGCGCATTTTCCACTTTTGGAAGGATCTCACCGGAGGGAAGGCGCTTTGGCTTCGAAACAACCTGAGCACCATCCCGTCCCAATTTGTAGATACGGCCACCGTGTTGGGCGTGCTGTGCCTGCTCGGCGAGCTGGAGTGGGGGCTGTTTCCCAAACTTTTCATAAACGGATTTGCCTTCAAGGTGGTCTTCGCCTTGCTCGATACGCCCTTCGTATACCTCGTATGTGGCTGGTTACGAAAGCGTTTTAACCTTTCCTTCGGCCAAGAACTCGCTCTCTGAAGCGGGGACCGCGGTCACACAGAGCTCGCACCGGGGCGTTATCTTCGCGGGTTATGAACATGCGCCACGTTTTCCTGATGCTCATGCTCGCGGTGGCGGGCAGCCTCACGGCCCAAGTCTACACCCCGGTAAAATGGGAATTTGGGCTCTATGAAAGCGCAGAAGCTGGAAAAACGGACCTCGTACTGCACGCCACGGTAGATCCGTGTTGGCATATCTACAGCCAATTTCTCGACAGCCCCGACGGCCCGCTTCCCACCTACATCGAAGCATCCCTGCCCGCCGGCGCGGACTCGACCGGAGGATTCCGGGAATGCACCCCCATCGTCGCCTACGACCCGAACTTCATGATGGACCTCAAGTTCTTCGAAGAAGAGGTCTACTGGGTGGCGACGCTCGACCTCTCGGGTGCCGCCACCACGGACAGCATCCGCGGGTTTGTCAGCTTCATGGTCTGCGATTCCACGAAATGCCTGCCCCCGGAAGATGTGCCCTTTGCATTGTCCGTGGGCGACGTAAAGCCCGGGACTGACCGCCCGGAGTATTGCCCTGCCCTGGAACACCTGTGCGGCGGCCACGGTGCCGGCGATGCACACGAAGAAAAAGCGGCTCCCGGGGGCACTGCGGAAGAAAATGGACTGTGGGGAGTATTCTTGCTGGGCATGTTGCTCGGTTTCGCGGCGCTCTTCACGCCGTGCGTGTTTCCGATGATCCCGATGACGGTAAGCTTCTTCACGAAGCAATCGAAAACCCGGGCAGCCGGCCTGCGCAACGCCTTGCTCTATGGCTTCTTTATCATCTTCATTTACACCGGCCTCGGCTTGTTGCTCACCGCGGTCTTCGGGGTGGACGTGCTGAACCTGATCTCTACAGATCCCTTCTTCAATCTTTTCCTCTTCCTGCTCTTGCTGGTATTCGGGGCGAGTTTCTTGGGCGCGTTTGAATTGCAGTTGCCCTCGCGCTGGGCGAACAAGGCAGACCGGGCGGCTGACCGGGGAGGTTTTCTCGGCATCTTCTTCATGGCGGCCACGCTGGCCATCGTGAGCTTCTCGTGCACCGGTCCTTTGGTGGGCAGTGCGCTCGCAGGTGCTGCAACGGGTTCGTTCGCGGCTCCCGCTGCCGTGATGTTCGGTTTTTCGCTGGCCTTGGCCCTTCCCTTCATGCTGTTTTCTGCTTTCCCCGGCTGGCTCAATTCGCTGCCCTCTTCAGGAGGTTGGCTGAACAGTGTGAAGGTGGTGCTCGGCTTGCTTGAAATCGGCTTTGCCTTCAAGTTCCTCTCGAATGCCGATCTCGTCCTGCAACTGGGTCTCCTCCAACGGGAGCTGTTCATTGCGATTTGGATTGCCGTGGCGCTTGCCATCGCCTTCTACCTCTTCGGCTGGCTCACGTTTCCGCACGATTCGAAGGTCGATCGGATCGGGGTGGGCCGGTTTTCGACGGCCATGTTGTTCTTCATCTTCGGTCTCTACCTCGTTCCAGGACTTTGGGGTGCGCCCGTGCACCTGATTTCCGGTTTCCCACCTCCAGCGTTTTATGCAGAATGGCAACACGGCGGTAGTGGTGAGTCGGGAACCGCGAGCGGCCATGTAGAAGCCCGTTTTACAGATTACGAGGCCGGGCTCGAAGCGGCAAAGGCCGAAGGCAAGCCCCTGCTCCTCGATTTTACGGGTTGGGCTTG
>CAZMNI010000226.1:0-3075 GCA_964567615.1 uncultured Chryseobacterium sp. | reverse complement strand
CAAATCACCCTTAACCTGCTGTAAATTCATACGTTAAGTTACGAAATCGCTCCCCACGGTCCCGAATTTCCGCCCGAAACTTGTCAACAATCTCACCTCAACCCTTGGTCGCGAAGCGACCCATCACACTCACACTCATCCCTGTTCCCCGCGGCGAAGCCGCGCCTCACCCCTCACACTGTTTGGGCGCGAAGCGCCCCCTCACACTCACTCGGTAAGACATCCTTCCTCCACATCTTCCCACCGGCCGTGGCAGAGTTCGACCATGCGCCAGCCGGTGTGGACGTGGCCGCCGGTGACGGGTGACCAAACGTAGCGGTGCGACCACGGGACGAGGGTGCCGGGGAGGACGATGCCCTTGAGGGCTGCAGTGGCGAGGACGGCGTCGAAGGCGGACCTTGCATAGGGGCCGGGGTCGGTGCCGTATGCGGCGCGGTAGCGGGGAAGGGTGGCGAGGGCGGCCGGGGAAGTCCAGTCGGGTTCGGTGAGGACGGGGAGGGTGAGGCGGACCCGGTCGGCGAAGGCGGGCTCGATGAACTCGAAATCGCGGACGTCGGGGTGAGCGACGAGCCGGATGCGGAGATCGGAGAGGCGGCCGAGTTCGGTTTGGAGCTGGGCGAGCATCGAGCGGGCCGGTGATCCGGCGGGGACGACGAGGACGTTCAGGCGGGTCCGGCTCAGGGACTCGCGGAGGCCGGAGGCGAAGCGTTCGCTGACGCGCAACGTGTCGCAGGTGGCGCCGGTGGAGCTGGCCTCTTCGCGGAAGCCCCGCAGGAAGGCCTGCTCGAGGGCCGCATCCTTGCCGCCGGTGAGCAGGACGAGGACCCGGTCGCGGTTGTGGTACTGTGCCGTGAGTTTGCCGAGGGCCTCCATGCCGCGTTCGAGCGGCTCGCTGGTGAATCGGGCATGGCCGCCGGAAACGCCAAGCGAAAGCGGCTGCGGGGTCATCACCCAATGCTCGGCCCGGACGCCCGCCGAGAGCTTGAGTGCGACTTCAAGCCGGTCGCGCTGCAGCGGCCCCACCACCGCGTCGGCCGCTTTGAGTTTTGCCATCGGAATCGGACGCCAGCCCCCTCCCACCTCTTCGCTGTCCAGAATCTCCAACTCGACCTTCACCCCCGCATCGCCCAAGACCTCTGCAGCCCACACCAGCCCCTGCTGCATCTCCATCGCCACTTCGCGCAGGCGCGCCACCTTCGACTCCGCGGGAACGCCGCCCATCGCGGTATCTGCGTGGAGCGTGAAAGGCAACGACGCGACGATGTTCAGTGTGGGGTCGGCAGCCGGGCGGCGCGGCGCAAGTTCCACGGACGAGGCGTCGACGGATTCCGAGGGTGGGGCGGCGGTGCCGGGGATGCGGAGGGGTTGGCCTACGCGGAGGGCGGTGCCGAGTCCGGGGTTCGCCGCTTGCAGCGCTTCGACGGTAACGCCGTAGCGGGAAGCGATGGAAAACAGCGTCTCACCGGCCGCGACCGGGTGGCGTGCGAGGGAGTCCCGCGCGTCGGGATCGAGGGCGGGAGGAGCACTCGGAACGGGTGCCGCCGCGGTCGGGAGGACGAGGACCATGCCGGGCTGGAGGCCCTGTTCCGCCGCGGGATTTGCTTCGAGGAGGGCGTTGAGGTCCACCCCGTGCTGGCGGGCGATGCCGTACAGCGTTTCCTTGGGCTGGACGGTGTGGGTTTGGGCCGCGAGCGGCCTGCCGGCCGCGCAGGCCAAAAGCACGCCGGCCACGCAGACGACGCGCAGGCAGAAACCGCGCAACTTATTCCCACTCAATGGTTGCAGGGGGCTTAGAGCTGATGTCATAGACGACCCGGTTGACGCCGCGCACCTTGTTGATGATCTCGTTCGAGACGCGGCCGAGGAATTCGTGCGGAAGGTGGCAAAAATCGGCCGTCATGCCGTCCGTCGACGTGACCGCGCGCAGGGCCACGGCATTCTCGTAGGTCCGCTCGTCGCCCATCACGCCCACACTTTGCACCGGAAGGAGGATGGCCCCGGCTTGCCATACTTCATCGTACAGTCCTTCCTTCCGCAAACCGTTGATCCAGAGCGCATCGACTTCCTGCAACACGCGGACCTTTTCCGCCGTGACCTCGCCGAGGATGCGGATGCCCAGCCCCGGGCCCGGGAAGGGGTGCCGGCCGAGCAGGTCCTCCCGGATGCCGAGCGCACGGCCCACCCGGCGCACTTCGTCCTTGAACAGGAGCCGCAGCGGCTCGACGACTTGCAACTTCATGTAATCCGGCAAGCCGCCTACGTTGTGGTGGCTTTTGATGGTGGCTGAAGGACCGCCGGTTGCGCTGACGCTTTCGATGACGTCGGGGTAGATCGTGCCTTGGCCGAGCCAACGCGCCCCCTCCACCCCGTGCGAAGCCTCGTCGAATACCTCGATGAAGACGCGCCCGATGGCCTTCCTTTTGGCCTCCGGGTCCGTCAGGCCGGCAAGGGCGGCCAGGAACCGGGGGCCCGCATCCACTCCGCGCACATTGAGACCCATGTGCGTGTAATTCTCTAACACTGAGCTGAATTCATCCTTCCGCAACAGCCCGTTGTCCACGAAGATGCAGTGGAGCCGGTCGCCGATCGCCCGCCGCAGCAGCTCCGCCGCCACGGTTGAATCTACGCCACCGCTGAGCCCTAAGATCACGCGGTCCTCGCCCAGCTGGGCCTTCAGTGCGCCGACCGTTTCCTCGATGAAGCTCGCTGGCGTCCAGTCCCCGGCACACCCGCAGATCTCCCGGACGAAGTTGTGCAGCAGCCGCGGCCCTTCGACGCTGTGCCACACCTCCGGATGGAACTGGATGCCCCAAACCGGACGTTCCCGGTCTTTGAACCCCGCGTTGCGCACATCGTAGGTGCTGCAAATCACCTCAAACCGATCGCCAAGCTCTTCAATCGTGTCGCCGTGGCTCATCCACACCTGCGACCCTTCGTGCATCCCTTCGAGCAACGCATCGGTCTCGTGCAAGGTCATCAGGTGGGCGCGGCCGTATTCACGGCTGTCCGAGGCCGCCACTCGGCCGCCGTGGGTTTCTGCGAGCAACTGGGCCCCGTAGCAGACGCCGAGGACGG
>CAZMNI010000225.1:0-3092 GCA_964567615.1 uncultured Chryseobacterium sp. | reverse complement strand
GCATGGATGAGCGGCAAGGTCATTTTGCGCTCCTTGATGTCCACGCCACTGGGCTTGCCGGTGAGGGTGCCGTCGCCGAGGTCGAGGAGGTCGTCTTTGATTTGGAAAGCGAGGCCCGTGGCCTCGCCAAACGCCCGCAACGCGCCCACCTCCGGCCCGTTCGCCCCCGCCACCCCCACGCTGGCCGCCCCGCACGCGCAACAGGCCGCGATCAACGACGCGGTCTTCCGGCGGATGACTTCGGTGTACACCTCCTCGGTGATGTCGAGCCGGCGGGCTTTCTCGATTTGGAGCAGCTCCCCTTCGCTCATGAGCCGCACGGCTTCCGAAGTGATTTTCAGCAAGTCCCACGTGTCTTCGTCCACGCTCATCAGCAGGCCGCGGGACAACAAATAGTCGCCGACGAGCACCGCGATTTTCTTCCGCCAAAGCGCCTGGATGCTGAAAAACCCCCGGCGCATCGGACTGTCATCCACCACGTCGTCGTGCACAAGCGTCGCCGTGTGCAGCAACTCGATGAGCGAAGCCGCCACGTGGGTGCGCCTGCCGGGCGCCCAACCCGCCGGTTCCCCCCGCGATTCGGCTACGAGCCGCGCGGTGAGGAAGACAAACAGGGGCCGCATTTGCTTGCCGTTCCGCCGGATGATGTACCGCGTGATGTGGTCGAGCAGCGGCACGTCGGTCCGCATGGCTTCCCGAAAATGCCCCTGGAAAGCCTGCATTTCCGAGGCCACGGGGGCCTGGATGCGGTCGATTCGCGCCATGGGTGCCAAATGTACGCCCGAAGCCGCCGCGCGTCCCGCCTATCTTCGCAGCATGATCCGCTCCATGACCGGCTTCGGCAAAGCCTCCGGACCCGTCGGGGACCGCATGCTCACGGTCGAAATCCGCTCCCTCAACGGCAAGCAACTCGACCTCGGCGTCCGCACGCCCTCTGCCTTCCGCGACCGCGAAGTCGAACTGCGCCGGCTGTGCTCCGGTTCCATCCTGCGCGGCAAATCCGACCTTTCGCTGACCTTCGAGGCCGAAGCAGGCGACCTGCGGGCCGACGTGAACCGACCGGTCATCGAGGCCTACCTCGACCGACTCACCGCCATCGCCGCTGACCGGAACTTGCCCACCGACGGCCTTCTCGCGACGGTATTGCGCCTTCCCGATGCGGTTTCCACGCCCCGTGAAGCCGCCACGGAAGCCGAGTGGCAGGCCGTAACCGCCCTGTTGGCCGCCGCCCTTGCGGCCTTCGACGGCTTCCGGATACAAGAAGGCGCCGTGCTCGACCGGGACCTGCGCAGCCACATCGCTGCCATATCCGCACTCGAAGCGGACCTCGATGCGCTGCTGGCCGCACGCCATGCCCGCATCCTCACCCGCATCCGCACGAACCTCGAAGAAGCCATCGACCGTTCGCGCATCGACGAAAACCGCTTCGAACAAGAAGTCCTCTTTTACCTCGAGAAGATGGACGTCAGCGAGGAGCGGGTCCGGCTACACGCCCACTGCGCCTACTTCCTCGAAACCCTCGATGCGGGGGGCGAAGCGGGCAAACCCCTCGGCTTCATCGCCCAAGAAATCG
Source organism: uncultured Chryseobacterium sp. (assembly GCA_964567615.1). Taxonomy (GTDB): domain Bacteria; phylum Bacteroidota; class Bacteroidia; order Flavobacteriales_D; family Sanyastnellaceae; genus CAMCYM01. The sequence continues at coordinate 1,519 of CAZMNI010000225.1, read as the reverse complement.
GACGGGAAATCAACACGCTCGGGTCGAAAGCGAACGATGCCGAAATCCAGCGCAGGGTGGTCCGCATGAAGGACGAACTCGAGAAAATCAAAGAACAGGTACTCAACGTGCTATGAGCGCATTGCGGGCAGCGGGCAAAGCCGTCATCTTCTCTGCTCCCTCCGGGTCGGGCAAAACCACCATTGTGCGCTCGCTGTTAGAAGCGGCCGATTTGCCGCTCGGCTTCTCGGTCAGCGCCACGACCCGGGCACCGCGCGGCGCGGAACGCGACGGCGTGGATTACCACTACCTGAGCGGTCCCGACTTCGCGGCGGCAGTGGAGCGCGGGGAATTCCTCGAATGGGAAGAGGTCTATCCCGGCGTCTGCTACGGGACCTTGCACCGCGAGCTGGAGCGGATCGCCGCCGAAGGCAAAGCCGTCCTGTTCGACGTGGATGTGGTCGGCGGATTGCGGCTCCGCAGCCTTCTCGGAGACCGCGCCCTTTCGGTGTTCGTGCGTACCCCTACCCTCGAACACCTGCGCGACCGGCTCGAACGCCGCGGAACCGACACTGCAGAGTCCATCGCCATCCGGCTGGAAAAGGCCGCCCGCGAATGGACCTTCGCGCCGCGGTTCGACGTTGAACTCGTGAACGACGACCTTGCGCAAGCGTGTTCCGAAGCACACCGGCTGGTCACCGAATTCCTCAACCGATGACGGGAGATGCCCGCGTTACGGTGCTGTTCTTCGGGTCGTTCAACCCGGTGCATGTAGGACATTTGGCCGTGGCGGAAGCCGCGGCAGCACGCCCAGAAGTTCGGGAAGTCCGCTTCATCGTCACCCCGGCGAACCCGCACAAACTCCCCGGCGACCTGGCCCCTGCGGACCTGCGCCTTGCCTGGGTCACGCGGGCCCTTGCTGGTAATGAGCGGTTGACAGTCAGTGACATCGAGTTTCATCTCCCGCCGCCGCACTTCACCGCTGAGACGCTTCGCGCCCTTGAACTGCAGGCGCCCTTCGCCCGGTTCAGTTTGCTCATCGGAGCCGACACCTTGCGCACTTTGCACACCTGGAAGGACACCGACCGCATCGCCGCACACAGCCCGCTGTACGTCTACCCCCGGCACGGCGAAGATGCCGCGGCAACCACCCCGTGGGAGCTGGCCCATCCGGCGGTGGAAGTAATCCGCATGCCAGGCGATTTGCACCCGTTCTCTTCGACCGAAGTGCGCGAGGCCTTCCGCTCAAACACACCGGCGGACGCGATGCTTCCGGAACCGTTGCGCGCAGACCCCTCCCTTGCTGCCGTGTACGGCCCGCGCGGTCAGGTGTTGTTGTAGGTTCCCATTGCCGCGCCGAGCCCTGCGGTGGTGACGTTCAGAATGGCCTCTGCGCAACGGCTGCACCGCTCGGGAAGCGCCGCACGCTCTGCTTCTGACCACTTGCCCAGCACGTAGTCGACCTGGGCACCTTTGTGGAACTCGGCGCCGATGCCGAAGCGCAGCCGTGCATATTCGGTGGTTCCGAGCACCGCTTGGA
>CAZMNI010000224.1:0-3117 GCA_964567615.1 uncultured Chryseobacterium sp. | reverse complement strand
CAGAATCGTCGTTCCGCGTCGTGGGCGAATTCACGACGAAAGGGATTCCGTTCAAGGCGGAGTTGAACAAGCGGTTTGAAAACGAGGAGGCCGCGCGCGACTTCCTGGAGGCGTGCGGACCGGCGACGCACACGGTGCTCTCGGTCGAGACACGGCCTGCCACCCGCAAGCCCGCTGCCCCGTTCACCACGTCCACGTTGCAACAGGAGGCCTCCCGCAAGCTCGGGTTCAGCGTCACCCGGACCATGCGGGTGGCCCAAAACCTCTACGAAGCCGGACACATCACCTACATGCGTACGGACTCGACGAACCTGAGCGAGTTCGCCGTCACCGCAGCCGCCGAAGCCATCACCGCGTCTTACGGTGCCGAATACAGCACGCCGCGGGCCCACCACGGCAAGCAGTCGAAAGGTGCACAAGAGGCCCACGAGGCCATTCGCCCCACGGACTTCGCCGTGCCGGGCATCTCCGCGGAAAGCGACGCAAAGCGGCTGTACGACTTGATTTGGAAGCGAGCCATCGCTTCCCAAATGGCCGACGCGCGCATCGAGAACACCACCGCCGTCCTCGACATCTCCACGCGTCCAGAACAGTTCCAAGCAAAGGGCCAGGTCATCACCTTCGAGGGCTTCCTCAAGGTCTACCTCGAAAGCACGGACGACGAAGGCGCAGAAGAGGGCGACAAAGGCCGCCTGCCTGCGCTTGTGGCCGGTGAACACCCCGACCGCATCCGGGCCACGGCCACGCAGCGCTTCACAAAGCACGCACCGCGGTACACCGAAGCCGCACTCGTCAAGCAGCTCGAAGAACTCGGCATCGGCCGCCCATCCACCTACGCTCCCACCATCGATACGATTGTCAAGCGCGGGTACGCCGTAAAGAAGGACCTCGAGGGCAAACCCCGTGAATTCCGTGTGCTGACCCTCGAAGGTGCGCGCATCGACGACCGGACGGACGTGGAAAATACCGGCGCGGAGAAAGCGAAGCTGTTCCCGACCGACATCGGCACGAAGGTCACGGACTTCCTCTTGAAAAATGCGGAGTTCATCATGGACTACCACTTCACCGCGGCGGTGGAGTCGAAGTTCGACGTCATCGCCCAGGGCCGCATGGACTGGCGGACCATGCTCGGTGAGTTCTACAGCCAACTGCGCGGGGTGGTAGAAGGTCCGATGGAGGATTTGGCCGACCGCATCCTCGGGACCGATCCCGCCACCGGGAAGGCCGTGCTTGTGCGGGTCGGCCGCTACGGCTCCCTCGCCCAAATCGGCACCCAAGACGACCCCGAGAAGCGCTTTGCCCCGCTGCGTGCAGACCAAAGCATCGCCACCATCACGCTCGAGGAAGCCCTCGACCTCTTCAAGCTCCCCCGCCAACTCGGCGACTGGAACGGCAAAGTCGTCTCCGTGGGCATCGGCCGCTTCGGACCCTACGTCCGGCACGACGGCGCCTTCGTCTCCATCAAAGCCGCCGACGGCGACGACCCCTTCACCGTCACCCTTGAACGCGCCATCGAGCTCATCGCGGCGAAGCAAGCGGCCGACGCAAACGCCCTCATCAAGACGTTCGACGAAGACCCGGATGTGCGGGTGCTCAACGGGCGCTACGGGCCCTACATCAAGGCGGGCAAGCTCAATGCCACCATCCCGAAGGGCGAAGACCCCACGGGGGTGTCGTGGCTGCGTGCACAGGAACTCATCGAAATCGCGAAGGCAAAACCCGCCCGAGGACCCCGCCGCGGAGGCAAAAAGTCCTAAGCGTTCAACGGCGGGCTGTTCGCATCCGGACGTGAAGCCGCGTCTTGCCGGAGTGCAAGCGGCTGAACTTCGCGCCCATGAGCCACGAACTGTACGACCTGTTCGAGACGGTGTACACGCCGTATTTCAGCAATTCGGAAGGAGCCGCGCGCATCGCTGACCGCATCGAAGTGCACCGGTTTGACTACCGCCCAGGACTTGAAGGGGTACGCGTGGCCCTCTTCGGCGTGCTCGACGGGCGCAGCAGCGGAGACAACGAGGGGTGTGCGGCCGCCCCGGATGCCATCCGCGAACGGCTCTACCGGCTGATGCCGCACCGCGGTTGGATGCCGACGGTAGACTTGGGCAACCTGCGGCCCGGGGTGACCACGCAAGACACGCACGCGGCGGTGCGGATGGTGGTGAACGAGTTGGTGACGATGGGCATCGTGCCGGTGGTGCTCGGTGGCGGGCAGGACCTCACGGTACCGATGTACGAGGCGCTCTCGGTGCTCGGGGAGCCCCTGAACGTGGTGACCTGGGATGCGCGGCTGGACTTCGGGGCAGATCCCGGCGCAACAACAGCCGCAAACTACATGAACGACATCGTTCTGGCCGAGCCGAATCGGTTGTTCGATTACGTCAACATCGGCCACCAAGGGTACTTGACGGATGCCGACACGCTCGAGCTGCTCGACAAGATGCAGTTCGATGCCATGCGGCTCGGCCTCGTGCACGACGACGTGGAGGCGATGGAGCCGATCCTGCGCGACGCCGACCTCGTGTCCATCGACATGCAAGCCGTACGAGGTGCTGACCATCCCGCGCATGCGGAAGCCGGTCCGAATGGCCTCGATGCGCAGCAGGTGTGCCGGCTCGGGCGGTATGCGGGCATGAGCGACCGGCTGAAGGCCATCGGCCTGTTCGAACACAATCCCGACCTCGACGTGCGTCACCTCGGCGCGGAGTTGTGTGGGCAGGTGGTTTGGCACATCCTCGAAGGCATTTTCAGCCAAAAGGCGGACTACCCCAAATGCACGAAGGACGCCTACCAGCGCTATGTTGTGGACCTCGAGAACGTGCGGCACGAAGTCGTGTTTTACAAGAGCCCCCGCAGCGACCGGTGGTGGATGGAGGTGCCTTTCCCTCCGCGCAAGGGGAACGACTTGCGGCGTGAGCTCCTCATCAGCTGTTCCTATGCGGACTACCAAGATGCCGCACACGGCAACCTGCCCGACCGCTGGTGGAAGACCTTCCAAAAACTTGCTTGACGCGGGCCTGAAACAAGCAGACGCAGAAATGCGTTCAGGGTTGCCTGAAGGCGAAAGAAATTCTTTCAAACTTCTTGTGCTTTTCACCCAACGATTGTGAATTTCTCTAT
>CAZMNI010000223.1:0-3129 GCA_964567615.1 uncultured Chryseobacterium sp. | reverse complement strand
GGCACGACGTCAGAGCTTGGGCTGTATGAAATGCAGGGAACGGGCCTGGCCGCGGTGGACACTCCGTCCGATGTGTTGCTGTCCGACGGAGGGCGCGATGCGGCGAGTGGGACAGCCGTTGCCGTAGCGGTCGAAGGTGCGCGGCCTTTCCTGGTGGAGGTGCAGGCCCTTGTGAGTTCAGCGGTGTACGGCACGCCGCAGCGCTCGTGCACGGGATTCGATGTGCGCCGGTTGAACATGTTGCTTGCGGTCCTCGAAAAGCGGTGCGGATTCAAGCTCGCCACCCGGGATGTCTTTTTGAACATTGCTGGAGGGTTGCGGATTGCAGATCCGGCGTTGGACCTGGCGGTAGTGGCGGCGGTGTTGAGTTCGTCCCTGGATGTCCCGCTGCCTCCGGGGTTGGCATTTGCGGGAGAAGTCGGGTTGTCCGGGGAAATCAGGCCGGTGGCGAGGTGGTCGCAACGTTGGGGCGAAGCCAGCCGCATGGGACTTGAGCGGCTCATCGTCTCGGGGCACACCCGCGACACAGAACAGGTGACCGGGGTGGAGCGGGTGCTGCGCGTTGCAGAACTGCACCGGCACCTGTTTTGACGGGAATTTTCGCGATTTCGTCGTACTTTCAGGCATGACATTGTCTGAACGATTGAGCAGGCTGCTTGCGGCGGGTTGGGGAGTGTTTGCCGTGGCGACGGTTTCGGCCCAAACACTCGCTCCGCGCACGGCCCTCGTAGCTCCTCCTGATTTGTGGGTGCGAGCAGACATCGACCGGCCGTATGGCGAACCCCACGTCTTCACCACCTGTCCGGAACCTTTCGATGTCGCTGAACAGCGGACCACCTTGCCCGCCGATGCGTCCGGTGCGGTAACAGTTGTGCGGCGGTTCACCGCCGTGTGCCCGTGTACCCACCTCGAAGTGACGGCCGAGCAGTCCATCCGCATCCTTCCGGCCACGCCACTCCCGACTGCACTTGCTCCGTCGGGCTGTGCTCCGGTGTTCTCAGTGACACCCGGGGCCACGACGTTGCCGTTCGGCGCTCCCCGCATCCAGGCCTCGGCTGGGGCAGCAACGGTTCGCGAGGAGGTGCACGTGCTGTGGCGCGATGCCTGTGGGCAGGGGTCGGAGTGGGTGGTTTGGGAGGCAGTGGGAGCATGCGGTGATCGCGCGCGGCATGCCTTTGCAGTGGAGACGGTGGTTGCTCCGGCGGCTCCGGCGGTATCTGCCGCTGGTACAACGCAGGTGACTGCGGTGGATGTGGATGATTTTGATCCGGCCGCGTGGGGTGTCGGTCCGCTGCCCGTGCAGGGGCAGCGGGTTTGGAACGGGCTGCAGCCCGTACATGTCTACCGCACCTGGACGGGAGCCACCGCTTCTGGCGGCACGTTCGCTCGCGTGGAAGTCGGCTGTGGCGCTGCCCGCATCCTCGGTTCAGAGGCGGTCGAAGTGACGGGCAACCGGCCCCCGCGGCTGCGGTTCGTCCCCGAAGTCACCGTCGCCTGCGGCACGTCCCCTGAAGACCTGCCCACGGTCCGGGCCCGCGACCGCCGCATGGGCAGCTTCGCGCCCGGCCCTGACATCGTGGACCTCCCGGTCGAGGAAAGCTTCGACACCCTCCCCGGCCCGTGCGCCGGGCGGTTCACCGTGCTGCGGCACCTGCGCGCAGTGGATGACGGCGGCGCGGAAGTGACCGGCACCCAAACCCTGCACGTCGACGACACCACGCCCCCCACCTTCTACGCCAGTCCTGCGGAGCTCGTCGTAACCGGAACGGCGTGGCCTCCCGACGCTCCGACGGCCTCGGCACAGGATGCCTGTTCCGGTCCGGTGGAACTCGTTTGGTCCGACAGCACAGACTGCGTTTCAGGCCGCATCCACCGCATCACCACGGCCAGGGACGGCTGCGGCAACGCCGCGACCCTGCGCCAAACCCTCGTCCCCGCCTCGACCGTCCCTTCGCCGGTCCTCGCGGTCGGATGCGCGGACCCGCTCGCCCTCAACTTCACCGGCGAGGCCTGCTTCGAAACGGCGCATTGCCTCTACGCGGATGCCCCGCATTGCGTCGGCGACCTCGACGGCAACGGCGTCATCTCCACCGGAGACCTGCTCGTCTTGCTCGGCATCTTCGGCACCCTGTGCCCTGCACCTTAACGCTTTCCCCCCACCACAACCACGATTTCACCGCGCGGCTCGACGGCTTCGAAGTGCGCGCACAACGTGCTGAGCGCACCGCGGAGCACTTCTTCGTGCAGTTTTGTCAATTCGCGGCACACAGCTGCAGGCCGATCGGGCCCGCAGGCATCTGCGAGTTCTGCGAGCAGCTTGCGCAACCGGTGGGGACTCTCGTACAGGACCACGGTACGCGCCTCCTCGGAGACTTCACGCACGCGGGTGGCCCGACCTTTTTTGTGGGGCAAAAATCCTTCGAATACAAACCGGTCACACGGCAGCCCAGAGGCCACGAGCGCCGGGACGAAAGCGGTCGCCCCTGGCAGGCAAAGCACGTCCAATCCGGCATCCAAGGCCTTGCGGACCAACAAGTAACCCGGGTCGGAAATGCCAGGGGTTCCGGCATCGGAGCACAGGGCCATCCGTTTGCCTGCACGCATTTCTGCGACCAGGGCATCTGCCGCCCGGTGTTCGTTGTGGGCATGGAATGCGCGGAGTGGCGTATCGATGCCGAGGTGCCGAAGCAGAAATCCGGTCGTGCGCGTGTCTTCCGCCAACACCGCGTCGGCTAGGCGCAACACCTCGACCGCTCGGGCGGTGATGTCGCCGAGGTGCCCGATGGGTGTGGGCACGAGTACGAGGGAACGGCCAGCGAATGCATCCATTTCAAGTACGCACCCGGTCCATCCATTCGAGAAAGCGCACGGGCAGCCCTTGGGTATCATCCCAATTCACAGAACACTGAGATTTCAACCAGTTGTGGGCCTCCTGCCGGTCGGCCAAACCGTCCAGCACCGTGCAGGCTTCCCGCAGGGCTTCCACATTTCCTCCGAACAGGGCTCCCGCGTAGCGAATGCGGTCGTTGAGGCCGAGGAGGGGGAAGAGCGAGCGTGGGGACGGGGACGGGGACGGGGTTGGGGTTGGGGTTGGGGTTGGGGTTGGGGTTGAGGTTGGGGTTGAGGTTG
>CAZMNI010000222.1:0-3135 GCA_964567615.1 uncultured Chryseobacterium sp. | reverse complement strand
CAGCATGGCGGTGGAGCTCATCGACGGTAGCTACCACCAAGTGGACTCGGACGCGCTGTCGTTCGAACTTGCAGCGAAGATGGCATACAGGAACGCGGTGCGCCAGTGCACGCCGAAAATCCTGGAGCCCATGATGCAACTCGAAGTGGTAACACCGGACGAGAACATGGGTGACGTCATCGGTGACTTGAACAAGCGCCGGGCCATCATCGAGGGAACAGGTGCACGCGCTGGAAAGACGGTGGTGAACGCAAAAGTTCCATTGTCCGAGATGTTCGGTTACGTCACCGATCTCCGGACGCTCACGTCGGGCCGCGCAACGTCCAGCATGAGCTTCAGCCACTATTCAGAGGCTCCGAACAACATCCAAGAGAAAGTGATTGCCGAGGCCGCCAAGCGCTGAAGCTTATTCGAATCCCATGACCCAGAAGATCCGCATCAAGCTGAAGTCGTACGACCACAACCTCGTCGACAAGTCTGCTGAGAAGATTGTGAAGACCGTCAAGGCGACGGGTGCAGTGATCAGTGGCCCGGTGCCCCTGCCCACCCACCAGCGCATCTACACGGTCCTGCGTTCACCCCACGTGAACAAGACCTCCCGCGAGCAGTTCGAATTGAATTCGTACAAGCGGCTCATCGACATCTACAGCTCGTCTGCGAAGACCGTCGATGCGTTGATGCGGCTCGAACTGCCGAGCGGTGTCGAAGTCGAAATCAAAGTCTGACAGGCCGAATTCGTTTTTGTTTAACCCCCCACTGACACTACCCCACTCATGCCCGGACTCATAGGGAAGAAAGTAGGTATGACCAGCATCTACAGTGCCGCTGGAAAGAACATTCCATGCACGATTCTAGAGGTTGGTCCTTGCGTCGTGACGCAAGTACGTACCCTTGAGAAGGACGGCTACGAAGCTGTCCAGCTCGGCTTCGGGGAGCGCTCTGAGAAGCGCACCTCGAAGGCCATGCAAGGCCATTTTAAGCGCGCTGGCGTGGCGCCGCTCCGCAAACTTGTGGAGTTCCAAAATTTCACCCAGACGCTCAATCCGGGCGACGCACTGGGCGTGTCGGACGTGTTTGCAGAAGGCGAGTTTGTGTCGGTCATCGGCACTTCGAAGGGCAAGGGCTTCCAAGGTGTGGTCAAGCGCCACGGCTTCGGTGGGGTCGGTCAGTCGACGCACGGTCAGCACAACCGCTTGCGTGCACCGGGTTCCGTAGGCGCGGCGTCTACTCCTGCGCGGGTCTTCAAGGGAATGCGCATGGCGGGCCAAACGGGGAATAGCCGGGTCACCATCGAAAACCTCGAAGTGGTTCGGATCCTCGCCGAGGACGGAATCCTCGTGGTCAAAGGAGCTGTTCCCGGACACAAAGGGGCATTTGTAGTAATCCGTAAGCCCAACGCGTGATGAAACTGAGCGTGTACAGCACAGACGGCAAAAAGACCGCGAAGTCGGTCGAATTGGCCGCAGAAGTGTTCGGGATTGAACCGAACGATCACGCCATCTATTTGGACGTGAAGCGCTACATGGCCGCACAACGCCAGGGCACCCACGATACCTTGCACCGCGGGGTGGTCTCAGGGTCTACGCGGAAGCTCAAGAAGCAGAAGGGAACGGGCGGGGCACGTGCAGGCAGCATCAAGAACCCACTCTACCGGGGCGGTGGTACCATCTTCGGTCCGCAGCCGCGTGATTACACCCACAAGTTGAACATCAAGGTAAAGCAGCTTGCTCGCCGGAGTGCCCTGAGCTACAAAGCGAAGGCGGATGGCATTCGCGTTGTGGAACCCATTGCGATGGCCGCTCCGAAGACGAAGGACTTCTTGGCCATCTTGAACAACCTCGAGTTGGCAAAAACGAAGACCCTTGTCGTGCTGCCGGCGCAGAACGAAGCGGTTTACCTGAGCGCTCGGAACCTGCCGAAGCACCGGGTGATGGTAGCCACTGACTTGAGTACCTACGATATTATGAACTGCAACACCCTCCTCTTCGTGGACAACGCGCATGAGGTGCTCGAGGGCATGCTGAAATAAGGAAGGCCATGCAGAACATTCTCATCAAGCCGCTCATCACTGAGAAAATGGCAGCTACCACGGACCGCACGAACGCTTATGGCTTCGTTGTTGCCCTGGGTGCGAACAAGATTGAAATCAAGAAGGCAATCGAGCAGAAGTACGGTGTGACGGTCACGGGCATCAACGGTACACGAAGACGGGTGTTGTACGCGGCCGGTCCTCCTCCTACAAGAAGGCCATTGTGCGTTTGGGCGAAGGGCAATCGATTGATTTCTACGACAACCTCTAAGAGACCATGGCACTCCGTAAATTCAATCCTGTCACCCCGGGCATGCGCCATCGGGTGTTGGCAAAGTTCGAGGAGCTGACCACGTCGACTCCGCACAAACCCTTGCTCGAGCCCATCAAGAAATCGGGTGGACGGAACAAGGACGGTAAAATGACGATGCGGTACATCGGAGGTGGTCACAAGCGCCGGTACCGTGTCATCGACTTCCTGCGGGACAAGCACATGGCTGCCACGGTGTTGACGGTGGAATACGACCCGAACCGCACGTCGCGCATTTGCCTGGTCGAGTATGCAGACGGCGAGAAGCGCTACATCATCGCTCCGGCGGGTCTCCGCCCGGGCATGACGATCCACAGCGGAAAGGAAGCCACCCCGAACGTGGGGCATGCGATGTACCTGTCGGACATCCCGATGGGAACCATCATCCACAACATTGAGATGTATCCGGGCAAGGGCGCTTGCATTGCTCGGAGCGCAGGTTCCTATGCCCAATTGAATGCCCGGGATGGCAAGTATGCCATCGTGCGGCTCCCGAGTGGCGAGACCCGCATGATTTTGACTTCCTGCATGGCGGTCATCGGTGCGGTGAGCAATTCGGAGCACAACCAGCAGATTTCGGGCAAGGCGGGTCGCTCGCGTTGGCTCGGTCGCCGCCCGCGGGTTCGCGGTGTGGTGATGAACCCGGTCGATCACCCGATGGGTGGTGGTGAGGGTCGTGCATCGGGTGGACACCCCCGCTCGCGGAAAGGCTTGCTCGCAAAAGGGCAAAAGACGCGGAATCCGCGGAAGCCTTCGAAGAAGTTGATCATTGAACGCCGGAAGAAGTAATCGTTAT
>CAZMNI010000221.1:1867-3200 GCA_964567615.1 uncultured Chryseobacterium sp. | reverse complement strand
CCTTCAACACCTCACCGACAATTGCAAGGGCCCGCTCTTGCTTCAGCCGGAATGCAGGCGCGACCTCCAAGGCCAGCCGGAGATCAAGGGAATTGTCTGTACCGGAAACGTTCAAGGTCAACCCAGCTGCCGATTCGACAGGATTCAAATCATACGCGGGAGACAGCACCCAGCCCTCGGGTCGAAGCAAGAAACCGTGGTTTCTCAAGTGGTCGTCTGCATTCGATACGCACATATTGAACACCATGCGTCGCCACAGCTGTTCCAAATCCGCATCCGCCCTTCCCCCATGGGAGGTGATAAAATCTACAAGGTCCAGATAGCTTGCCCCCCACTGCCCGTCCATTTTCCCTAAAAGTGTCATGGCAGAAGCAAAATGCACCCGCTCTCCCATCGCCGACCGATCAAATCGACGGGTTAGAAAGGTCTGATGCGCGCTCGAGAAAGTTTGCACACGGCATTCCGCCATTTCGATGCCTGCTTCAACCGCGCAGCGGTGCGTGACCCACTCCCATGCCCCCACATCATAGCCATCGCTTCTGCTGGGAAATTTGGCAATCCAAAGCGCTCCCGATGCGTCGCAAACACTGGCTTTCGGCCTTGCACCGCCCAATGAAGCACCCGGTGCAACCAACATGTGAAGCCATTGTGCAAAGTCCGGTTGGCGTTCTACACCGTCCTCTTCCAATCTCAAACTAACTGCTTCTAGGTCTCGCAAAGACGTCCACGGTGGGACAGCTTGGTCTGTACTCGCATCTAGAAACGGTCCGTCTTCAGCAACCTTGAACCGCAATCCGCCCATCCGATGGCCGTCAAACACGCCCAGCAAGTAATCGCTTTCGAAGAGCGTTCGTTCTGCTCGGTGCTCTCTGCGCGCAAGCAGTGCTTCCCTGCGGCGCATCAATACACGGCCCCATCGATCCGGGGAAGAATCAAGGAAGGCCCCGAAGTTGGGTTTGGCATCGCCCAAAAACTGCAGCCCCGTGAACAACGAAAGGTCGGGGTCGAGTTGCCAAAACATGGACCGCTTCAACCACGCGCCATCGTAGGAGAAGGAAAACACTTCCTTTCCACGGAGCAACTCAGCGAACAACGTTCCGATGCGCACCGGTCCATCGAGTCCTGCCCAATCTGCGTAGACGAAGACGGTGCGTCTCCTTCCGAAGTTGCTCATGGTGAAGCCCGCTTCTTCGGGGCCCGCGCCCTTTGCTGCAGGCCAGCGTCTTGGATTTTGCGGCCGAGCACATCGTCGTTTGCTACTGCAAGCAGGTCTTGCTCCAAACCAAACACCTTCAACACGTTCGCATATTGGCCCAACCCCACACCCGGATGC
>CAZMNI010000221.1:0-1857 GCA_964567615.1 uncultured Chryseobacterium sp. | reverse complement strand
GAACGCGCCATACCTGCGCGCTCTGACACCTGCGCCGTGCTGAGGTTTCTACGCAAACGGGCCAGACGAATATTCTCCCCCAACTCCGCGAGGAGTTGCTGGATTCTCGGCAAGACTGTGGCGGACTTATTGGGCACAACGCGTATTTAAAGCGCTAATATAGGGCTAAATTGACTTTTTAAAAACACATTATATCGATTCCAACCGCGCGATGAACGCCTGCACGGCCCGCCCCCGATGTCCGATGGCATGTTTCTCGTGTGAGGCCATCTCTGCAAACGTGCGATCCTCCCCATCCGGCACGAAGACCGGATCGTACCCGAACCCACCGGACCCGCGCGGAGTTTCTGCAATCCTTCCTTCGACAACCCCCTCGACCCACCACAGCTTGCCACCGATAGTCGATGCCACCACCGTCCGAAACCGGGCACGGCGTTGCTCCGGCTCCCGAGCACCCACCCGCTGCAATTCTGCAAGCAACTTCCGCACGTTCCCCTCTGCCCCTTCCCCGGACCAACGCGCAGAATGCACCCCGGGAGCGCCGCCCAGCGCCTCGACCTCCAGCCCGGTATCGTCCGCAAACCCTTCTCGACCGTGCACTTCCAGCAGATGACGCACCTTCAAGACCGCATTGCCCTCCAGCGTATCGGCATCTTCCACGACCTCGTGTGTGCAGCCGAGCGCATCGAGGCCTTCGACGTCGCCTAAATCCCGAAGAATTTCCTGCATCTCTTTCACTTTGTGCGCGTTGTGCGACGCAAATACCCACTGGACCATGGCGGTTGACGGTTGAACGCCTGCAAGCTACGAACCGGGGCCGGTCCAGGTCAGGGCGGGTTGCCGCCGTGCTGGTAGCAGCGGCCGTTTGGGCTGCGGGTCATGCGCTTGCACCGCTCGCCTTTCTGGGTGGTGCCAGAACAGCGCACGGACTCGCCCGCAGCCCCCTCCCCTCCGCCTCCCGTCGGCGCGCTCGTCCACGTCCAACACGGCACACACACCTCCCGCTCCAGCTGTGCCTCGCGTGCGTCCGGCAAACCCGGAAAAAAGTCGAGCCCGGTGACGCGTTCCACGCTGTCGATGGGCACCGCAAACTGCGCCAGCGGCGCGCTGGAACTGGCATTCTGCATCAGAAACCCGACGGCTTTCAGTCCGGGTTCGCGCGCATCGAGGATGACCTTGAAATACTGCCGCGGCACTGCCACGCCGTGGGGCCCGATGGTGGGAAGCCCCGGTTGCAAGACCGGCCCGGTCACGACATAAATGGCCTCATACTCCACCGCCCAGGTGCGGACCAGCTCTTCGAGCCGCTTCCAAACGCCGCGGTTGAAGCCGGGCACTTGGGGACTCATGTTGCTGTAAAAGAAGCTCTCCCGCATTGTCGTTTCCGACCAGCCCATGTCCGCCGCCGGCGCCAAATGCCCGCGGTCGTACCCCGAGCCCGCATAGTCGTCGTCCGACGCCGTGCCCGTCCCCACCCGCGGATCGACCAAAAACCGGTCCGTGCGCTCGAACCGCCGCTGCGTCTCCGCCGCGGTCAACTCATACGCCACCCAGCGGGCTTGCTCGTGCTCCTCGCTGTACACCAAACTAAACCCCGCATGCCGCACCACTTCCTCCCCAGCCCCCCTCTTCGGCAGCTCTCCTCCCGGGGCAAGCAAGGTGTCCGTGCAGACGAGTAGAACCTCCGGGCGCCCCGCGTCCCGTTGCACCGTCGCTGCACCTGCCACCCCGACAACGACCACCCACATCCCCACCACTCCCCACCACCGAATACACGCTTGCTTCATGGAGGCAAAATACGGGAGGTTGAGGTTGAGGTTGAGGTTGAGGTTGAGGTTGAGGTTGAGGTTGAGGTTG
>CAZMNI010000220.1:0-3226 GCA_964567615.1 uncultured Chryseobacterium sp. | reverse complement strand
GCGTGGCGCCGGAAGTGGGCGGCGTGTTGGGAGGAGGTGCGGTATTGCAGCGATCGGTGCCGCGCGCGGCGCACAGCGTCGAGGCCCGCATGAGGGCGGCGCGCGAGGTGCGGTGGGTGCTCGGGGACCAACTCCACGCAGGGCACAGCTGGTTCCAGGGGGAGCCGGACGAGGGGGTGGTCGTGGTTTTGGCAGAGATGCGCTCGGAGACGGATTACGCGCTGCACCACGTCCGGAAGGTGGTGGCCTTTTTTGCAGCCATGCGGGCGTTTGCGGAAGGGCTGGCGGCGCGCGGCCACCGCGTGGAATACCTCCGCATCGGGGATGCGAACAACCGGCAGGGGCTGACGGCGAATGTGGAGGAAGTGGTGCGGGCTACAGGAGCGCAGGTGTTTCGTTACCAAACGCCGGACGAGTGGCGGCTCGACGCGGAGTTGGGCGCGCTGGCGGCGTCCCTCAGGGCCCGCGGCATCGCGGTGGAAGCCGATGATACCGAGCATTTTCTGACCGGTCGGGAGGACTTCGGCCGCCACTTCGCAGGCAAGAAGGTGTTCATCCTCGAGGGCTACTATCGGGCACTGCGGAAGCGGTACGGGGTGCTGCTGGACGGGAGCGGAGGGCCAGAAGGAGGGGAGTGGAACTACGATGCGGACAACCGCAAACCGCTGCCGAAGGGCCATGTGGCACCGGCGCCGCAAGCGTTTCCGCGGGATGTGACCGGGTTGCTGGCAGAAATCGAGGCGGCCGGCGTGAAGACGTGCGGGACGTGCGGCGTGTTCGATGTGCCGGTGACGCGGGAGGAGGGGTTGGCGCTGCTCGAGGATTTTGTGGCGCGCGCGCTGCCCCGGTTTGGGCCGTTCCAAGACGCCCTCGGAGGCGAGGGCGTTTGGCTGTACCACAGCGGATTGAGCTTCGTGCTCAACGCAAAGCTGCTGCACCCGCTCGAGGTGATCCAGGCGGTGGAGGCCGCGTGGCGGGCCGAACCGGACCGCGTGCCGCTTGCGTCGGCGGAGGGCTTTATTCGCCAAATTCTCGGATGGCGCGAATACGTCCGCGGCCACTACTGGACCCACATGCCCGGGTATGCGACGAAGAACTTCTTCGGCCACGACCGGGCGCTTCCGGAGTGGTTTTGGACCGGGCGCACCCGCATGGCGTGCGTCCGGACTGCACTTGACGCCACCTTGCAGCATTCCTACGCCCATCACATTCAGCGTCTGATGGTTACCGGGAATTTCATGCTCCTGGCCGGCATCGACCCCGACGCGGTGGATGCCTGGTACCTCGGCGTGTACATCGACGCGGTCGAATGGGTCGAGATGCCCAACGCCCGCGGCATGTCGCAGTACGCAGACGGCGGGCTGGTCGGCACAAAACCCTACGTTTCGAGCGCAAACTATTTGCGGAAGATGGGCGCGCCGTGTGCCGGGTGCGCCTACCGGGCGGACGAGCGGACCGGGCCGCGGTCGTGTCCGTTCAACAGTTTGTATTGGGACTTTCACGCGCGGAACCGGTCGCTGCTCGAGCGCAATCCGCGCATCGGCATGGTGTACCGGACGTGGGACCGGATGGCGGCGGCCGATCGGGCGGCCTTGCTCGAAACGGCGGCGGCGCACCTCAACAACCTCGAAACGCTATGAAAAGAGCTTGCGTGTGGTTCCGGAACGACCTCCGCGTGGACGACCACCCCGCACTGGCGGCCGCGGCGGCGGAGTGTGAGGAGGTGGTGGCGGTGTACGTTTGGGAGGAGCGGTGTGAGGCGGCCGGCGCGGGCGGCGTGCCCCGCATGGGGCCGCGCCGGCAGCGCTTCCTGGCGGAGGCGGTGGGGGCGTTGCGGGAAGCGCTGGCGGCCCGGGGCGGGGTGCTGCTGGAGTGCAGCGGGCGGGCCGAGGAGGTGGTTCCGGCCGTGGCTGCGGCGTGCGGCTGCACGGCCGTCTATGCCCACCGCGAGGCCGCATGGGAAGAGCAGGAAGTGGAGCGCGCCATCGAGCAGCAGGTGACCGTGCAGTGGTTCGAGGGGCGAACGCTCGTGCACCCCGACGATTTGCCGTTCGAAATTGCCGCCACGCCCCGCATCTTCACGGCGTTCCGTAAGAAGGTGGAGGCAGAGGCCGCCTTCAGAAATCCGATTCCAGCGCCCGAGCGGGTGACCGCTCCACCGGATGTGCGGGAGCGGGCAGCGGCGTGGGTGCAGGCGCCGCGGGCCGTGCCGGAAGTGGAGGACGACCCGCGCGGGGTGCTGCCGTTCCGCGGAGGGCTGGTGGCTGCTGAGGCGCGCATGCACCACTACTTCGAGGTGACGCGGGCCGCAGCCCACTACAAGCAGACGCGCAACGGGCTGCTCGGTGCAGATTACAGCAGCAAATTCTCGCCGTGGCTGGCGACCGGAGCCCTGGGACCGCGCCGGGTGCTCGAGCGCATCCGACGGTTCGAGGCGGAACACGGGGCCACGGAGGACACGTATTGGCTGATCTTCGAGCTGCTCTGGCGGGACTTTTTTGCCTTCGTCGCGCGCCAAAACGGCCGGCGGCTGTTCGCGGCGGGCGGGCTGGGCCGGTCGGAAGGGGATGTGAGCCGCGGGCGAAATGACAGCCGGGCGCGGGCGGCCTTTGCGTCCTGGTGCGAAGGCTACACCGGCGAGGCCTTCATCGATGCGAACATGCGCGAACTCACCGCCACCGGCTTCATGTCGAACCGCGGACGCCAAAACGTGGCCTCGTACCTCGTCCACGATTTGGGCGTCGACTGGCGCCTCGGCGCAGCCTTCT
The DNA here is from genome assembly GCA_964567615.1 of uncultured Chryseobacterium sp. Lineage (GTDB taxonomy): Bacteria > Bacteroidota > Bacteroidia > Flavobacteriales_D > Sanyastnellaceae > CAMCYM01. Next base: position 458 of record CAZMNI010000220.1, on the reverse strand, counting down.
TCGAGCACCACCTCCTCGACTTTGACCCCGCCAGCAACTCCGGCAACTGGCTCTACATCGCCGGCTTGGGCAACGACCCCCGCCCGAACCGCCGCTTCAACCCCGCCCGCCAAACCGAATTCTACGACCCCGACGGCGCCTACCGCACCCACTGGCTCCCCTAACCCCATCCTCAACCTCAACCTCAATCTCCCACTCACCCCTCCCGCGCGCAGCGCCGCCCCACCCTCCCCCTCAACCTCCCCCTCATCCCTCCGGCGCGCAGCGCCGCCTCACCCTCAACCCTCGTCCCCAACCCCCAACCTCATCCCTCCCCTTGCTCCCCATCAACGACAGCTACAACGTCCCTGCCCGCCGCGCCGCCTTGCACGCCGTCTGCGGCCCGCCCCTCAGCGCCGGACAGCGGCTGCGCGCCTTGCTGCAAGGCCGCCCAGTGGGCTCGCCCCGCGTGCCGATGG
>CAZMNI010000219.1:0-3299 GCA_964567615.1 uncultured Chryseobacterium sp. | reverse complement strand
GTTTTGCGCTGCATGCAGAGTTCGACGAAGGCCTTGCGCTCGAGGTCGAGGAGGTACTGCTCGCTCACAGCGGTCGGGACGGAGAGGTCGCCGCCGCAGAGGACGTAGCCGAGCTTTTCGCTGATGAGCCGGTCGTGTTCGCTGATGAAGCCGCCGCTGAGCATGCTGTGCGCGCCCACGAGGACGAGGCCCATGCCCTCGGCTCCCATGACCTGGATGTCGCGGCGCTCGATGGGGCGGGTGTAGCCGGCGTCGGCGAGTTCGAGTGCGGCGCGTTTGGCCCGCGCAAGCACTTCCTTGCGGTTCACCACGACCTCGTCCACGCCCGGCCGCAAGTACCCGAGTTCGAACGCTTCGTACGCGCTCGTCGCCACTTTTGCTTGGCCGATCGTGAGGAAGCGGTCGCGCATGCGGTTCGTGCGGATGTCGCCTTCCCGCAGCTCGTCGCTGAGCCGCAGGGCGAACTCCTTCGTGCCGCCGCCGGCGGGGATGACACCGATGCCGAATTCGACCAGCCCGATGTAGGTCTCGGCGTGCGCTACGACTTTGTCCGCGTGCAGGCAAAGTTCACAGCCGCCGCCGAGCGCGAGGTTGTGCGGCGCGGCGACGACGGGGATGCCGCTGTAGCGCATGCGCATCATGGTGCGTTGGAACGTGCGCACCGCGAAGTCGAGGTCGTCCCATTCCTGTTCGACGGCGAGCATGAAGATCATGCCCACGTTCGCCCCGGCGCTGAATTGGGCCCCTTCGTTCGAAACGACCACGGCCCGCCACCGTGCGGGATCGCCTTCCGCCAGGTCGATGGCCTTGTTCAGACCCTCAATGACTTCCGCGCCGATGCTGTTCATCTTCGTGTGGAACGCCACGTTGAGGACGCCGTCGCCGAGGTCCTGCAGTGTGGTTCCGGCGTTTTTCCAAACGGTGGCCGAAGCCGGCAGCCACGCCAACGCAATCCGCCCCTCCTGTCCGGCCACCGCAGCATAGGTGCCGGTCGCGGGGTTCCAGCATTCCCGCACGCCTTCCCGGTTGCGGTAAAACGCCGTCGCTCCGGCCGCACGCATCGCCTCGATCCACGGGGCCAGCGTCAAACCGCGGGCCTGCACTTCGGCACATCCGCGTTCGAAGCCCACCGCATCCCACGTCTCGAACGGTCCGAGCTCCCACCCAAACCCGGCCCGCATGGCATCGTCAATCCGGTACGGCTCGTCTGCAATCTCCGGCACCCGGTGCGACACATAGGCGAACACGTCCGCGAAGACGCGGCGGTAAAACTCTCCGGCCTCGTCCTTCCCGTCGAACAGCAGCCGGGTCCGTTCCGCGAGGTCGTCCACCTGCTTCGCCGCTTCGAGCGTGGCGAACTTTGCCTTTTGCTGCGGGCGGTATTCGAGGGTTTTCAGGTCGAGGGCATGGATCTCCGAGCTGCCGTCGGCGGCTTTGATTTTCTTGTAGAAGCCCGCTCCTGATTTGGCGCCGAGCGCCCCGGCATCGAGGAGGTGCTGCACATAGCGCGGCAGCCCGAAGACCTCGCGGCGCTCGTCGTTCGGGCAATGCTCGGCCACCCCCTTCGCCACGTGCGCGAGGGTGTCCAGCCCGACCACGTCGCACGTGCGGAACGTCGCGCTCTTCGGCCGGCCCATCGCCGGTCCGGTGAGTTTGTCCACGGCTTCCACGCTCAGCCCGAGGGTTTCGACCGTGTGGAACAGGGCCTGGATGGCGAAGACGCCGACCCGGTTCGCGATGAAGGCCGGCGTGTCTTTGCACAGCACGACCTGCTTGCCCAGCACCGTTTCGCCGTACCGCGTGAAGAAGTCGAGCACGTCGGGGGATGTTTCCGGCCCGGGAATGAGTTCGAGCAGCGGCAGGTAGCGCGGCGGGTTGAAGAAGTGGGTTCCCAGGAAATGCCGGCGGAAGTCGTCGCTCCGTCCTTCCGCGAGCAGGGCGATGGGGATGCCGCTGGTGTTCGAAGTGATGAGGGTCCCTGGCTTGCGGTGCTTTTCGACCTTTTCAAACAGCTGCTGTTTGATGTCGAGCCGCTCGACAATCACCTCGATGATCCAGTCGCATTCGGCGATGCGGGCGAGGTCGTCCTCGAAGTTCCCGGTTTCGATGCGGCGCGCGAACTTCTTCGCGTAGAGCGGCGAGGGGTTTGACTTCAGGGCGTCGTCGAGGTGCTTCGCGGCGACACCGTTGCGCGGCCCCTCGGCCGCGGGGAGGTCGAGCAGCAGGACGGTGGCGCCGGTTTGGGCACAGTGGCACGCGATGCGCGAGCCCATCACGCCCGATCCGAGGACGGCGACACGTTGAACGCGGTGGAAGGGAATCATGCAGCAGTAGGATTCGAGGGGGGATTCAACAGGGATTCGGGGCGATCGAGCACATCGTTCAGCCGGCGGAGCGAGGTCAACAGCGCATCGACTTCGTCTGCGCCGAGCAAGGTGCGGAGTTCGGTGTTGACTTGGATGACCAAATCGCGGGCTTGGCGGCGGGCCGAGACGCCTTCCGGCGTGAGGAAGACGCGCACGCTGCGGCCGTCGGTGGCATCGGGCCGGCGGACAATCAGCCCCATGTCCTCCATGCCTTTGAGGCTGCGGGACAAGCTGGTCGGCTCCATGCCCATCCGGGGTCCTAACCGGGTGCTGGGCGTGCCTTCGCGGTCCACTTGGAGCAGGATGAAGACGTAGCTGAACGGGATGCCGCGGCGTTCGGCCTCCGCCGTGTAGAGCCGGGCGAGCCGCGCCCACCCCCAGCGCAGGTGAAAGTCGATGGTCTCCTGAGGACGCATGCCCGCAATGTAGCACACTTTCCCTATGCATGCATAGCAAATGCAGCGGTGCAACCTCTTGCCGACCTTTGCGGTCCCTTTTGCGAAACCAACCCGCCTGAACTGCCATGCGCTTCCTCCTGTCCGCAGCGCTCATCGCTTATATATGTATGCCCGCGCGCGCGCAGCGCACCTGCGGAACCGATTCCGTCCACGTCCACATGATGGGTTTGCCGGGCTACGAGGCAGCGTTCCGTGCGCGGGTGGACGCGGTGAATGCGGCGGCGGAGAACCGGACCGAATGCGCGAATCCGCTCATCATTCCGGTGGCCGCGCACTTCCAAAATACCGGCATCCCCATCGCCTGCGCCACCGACATGGCCCTCTCCCAAATCGCCACACTCAACGCCGACTTCGCCGCCACGAACGCCGACATCGCGACGTGGAATGCGCTCCAGCCCTCGATTTGGCCCACCATCTCGAACGCCGAAAGCTGCATCCAGTTCTGCCTCGCCACGCTGGACCACCCCGCCGGATT
>CAZMNI010000218.1:0-3371 GCA_964567615.1 uncultured Chryseobacterium sp. | reverse complement strand
CTCGGCGCATTGCGTCGTCTTCGCCATCTTCGCTGCATGGAAATGCTGATCACGGGGGCGACATCGGGAATCGGAGAAGCAACGGCACGGGCGGCTGCAGCGGCGGGGTGGGACCTGGTGGTGACGGGGCGGCGGCGCGAGCGGTTGGATGCGCTGGCGGCAGAGTTGCGCCAGGGGGGGAGGAAGGTGGAGGTGCTCGTGTTCGACGTGCGGGACCGGGAGGCCGTTGAGGCGGCGGTGGCGGGGCGGTACGGGGAGGGGGAGGGAACGGGGCCGGATGTGCTCGTAAACAACGCGGGGCTGGCGGTCGGGCGGGATGCGGTCGATGCAGGCGATTACGAGGACTGGGACCGGATGATCGATACGAATGTGCGGGGGCTGTTGCATGTGACGCGCTGTGTCGCGCCGCGTATGCGGGAGGGTGGGAGGATCGTGAACGTGGGGAGCATCGCCGGCCGGCAGGCGTATCCGGGCGGTGCGGTGTATAACGCGACCAAATTTGCCGTCGACGGACTCACTGCAGCGATGCGCATGGACTTGCTGGAGCGGGGCATCCAAGTGATGCAGATTTTGCCGGGCGCCGCAGAGACCGAGTTCAGTGAAGTCCGGTTCAAAGGCGATCGGGAGGCGGCAGCGAAGGTGTATGCGGGGTTCGAGCCGCTGCGTGCGGCGGACATCGCCGAGGCGTTGATGTTCATGGTGGAGCGGCCGGGGCGGGTGTGTGTGCAGGATTTGGTCATCACCCCTTCCGCCCAAGCATCTTCCATGATGATACGAAGGGGCTAAGCGCCCGACCTTTGCGGCATGGTGATGCGCATTGTGCGCTTCCTGCCGGCGGTGCTGGTGGGGGTGCTTTTCGGAGGCTGCGGTTTCCGATCGGAACAGGCAGACCTCGTGCTGCACAACGGTCGGGTGCTGACCTTGAACGGGGAATTGACCGTGGCCGAGGCCGTTGCGGTGCGGGAGGGGAAGGTGGTGGCGGTGGGGACGGGCAAGGAGCTGCTGCGGCGGTTCCGCGCCGAGCGGACCGTGGACCTGCGCGGCGCGACCGTGATGCCGGGATTGATCGATGCCCATGCGCACGTTGTGGGGTATGCGGACGGCTTGCTGCGCGCGGATTTGGTGGCGACCGGCTCGTGGGAGGAGGCCGTGGAGCGGATGCGGGAGTTGGGCGAGCGGCAGCCGGAAGGGTGGGTGGTGGGCCGGGGGTGGGACCAAAACGATTGGGCCGACACCGCCTTGCCTACCCGCGCGTTGCTCGATGCCGCCTTCCCCGACCGTCCCGCGGTGTGCGAGCGCATCGACGGGCACGCGGTGGTGGCGAATGGCGCGGCGCTGGCGGCGGCGGGCATCACGGGGCAGAGCCGGTTCGAAGGGGGCGAAGTGGTCCTCGACGCGGCCGGGCAGCCGACGGGGGTGCTCATCGACGCCGCGGCGAGCGCGCTGCAAGCCGCAGTGCCGCCGCTGGACCGCAAGGACCGGGAAGACGCGCTGCGCGAGGCGGAGGCCCGGTTGTTTGCGGCGGGGCTGACGGCGGTGACCGATGCCGGGCTCAGTTTGGCCGACATCCGCTTCATCGATTCCCTCCAAACCGCCGGCGCACTCCGGCTCCGGATCGTCGCGATGGCTTCCGACACGGAGGAAAACCGCACGCATTTCATCGCAAACGGCCCGCTGGAGACCGACCGGCTGCTCGTGCGCAGTTTCAAGTTTTACATGGACGGCGCGCTGGGTTCGCGCGGGGCGGCCTTGCTGGAGCCGTATTCCGACCGGCCGGGTTGGAGCGGGTTGCTGGTGACCGACCCGGTGGCGTACCGCGAGCGCATCGCGGCCCTGCACGCGGCGGGGTTCCAAGTGGCGACCCACGCCATAGGCGACCGCGCGGTCCGGATCGTGATCGATGCGTGTGCCGAAGTGCTCGGAGGCACGAACGATGCACGGTGGCGAATCGAGCACGCGCAGGTCGTCGCCGAAGAGGATTTGGCGCGGTTTGCGGCCTACAGCCTGGTGCCGTCGGTGCAACCGACCCACGCCACCAGCGATGCGCCGTGGGCAGGGGTGCGGCTGGGCCGCAACCGTATCCGGCGCGCTTACGCCTACCGCGAGCTCAAAGACGCCCTCGGCATGCTCGCGCTCGGAACGGATTTTCCGGTGGAAGACATCGATCCGCGGCGCACCTTCCACGCGGCCGTCGCGCGCACGAACGCGAGCGGGGAACCGAAAGGGGGCTTCCAACCTGAAAATGCACTGACGCCGCTCGATGCGCTGCGCGGGATGACGGTTTGGGCGGCGCTGGCGAACTTCCAGGAGGACCGGTTCGGCACGGTCGAGGTGGGGAAGGCGGCGGACTTTACGGTGGTGGACCGGGACTGGCTCGCGGAACCGGCCGCCGTGCTGGAATCGCGGGTGTTAGCCACGGTGGTGGCGGGCGAAATCGTCTATTCCGACGGGACATGGCTGCGGTGAAGCGGGGGCTGGGTCCGTGGGCGCCGCTTGCCGGCTTCGTCGCAGTGGTGGCGGTGGCGGTCGGGGTGGGGACGTGGATGCTGACGCCCGAGCGCGAGCTGCCGGTCTTCCAGCCGGGCGACTTGAATCCCGCGGTGGTGGATGCAGCCGTCGCCCACGTGGAGGACCATCGTGTGCTGCCGTTCAAGCTGATCAACCAGGTGGGCGATACGGTCACCGAAGCCGATGTCGACGGCCAAATCCGGGTCGCGGCCTTCTTCTTCACGCGGTGCCCCACGATTTGCCCCGTCATGACGTCCCAAATGCAGCGCGTCGCCGCCCGGTTCGCCGACGAACCGCGGGTGCGGCTCTTGAGCCACTCCGTTACGCCCGAAGCGGACTCCGTGGCGGTCCTGGCCGCCTATGCAGACCGGTACGGCGCGGACCCCGAGCGCTGGTGGTTTCTCACCGGACCGAAGCCGCACATCTACGCCCTTGCGCGCCGCAGCTACTTCGCCTGCCTCGACGAGGGCGACGGCGGCCTGCAGGACTTCGTCCACACCGAGAACCTCGTTCTGGTCGATGCGCGCGGCCGGTTGCGGGGATTTTACGACGGAACGGACGCGGCTGAGGTGGATCACCTGATGACCGACATGGCCTTGTTGCTCGACGAGGACTGACTGTCAACGAAGTATGATTTTGGCGAAAATAAATGTGACCAAAAGGCTTGACAAAGGGAAAGCGCTGGGTACTTTTGCCGCCCCTATCGAGGGAAACGGTCTTTGAAGCGACGGCAACTGAAAGCAAGCTTTCGATGGAAATGGGCTCCGGCTCCACCCCCGAAAAAAGGCGAGAAGAAAAAAAATCTCGACCCGCTTGCAGAATGAAAAAAGTTGTCTACCTTTGCCGCCCCCTACCGAGGGGGA
>CAZMNI010000217.1:0-3423 GCA_964567615.1 uncultured Chryseobacterium sp. | reverse complement strand
AGTTACAGAATTCCAAACGAGTAACCCTCATTTTTCCTCCTGAACTTATCCACACCCCGCCCACCATTTGGCCCCCTCAAACTGCAAACTCAAACTTGCTCTCAAACTCAAACTGCCAACTCAAACTGTAAACTCAAACTCAAACTGTAAACTCAAACTCAAACTCTCACTCCAACCCCACCTTCACCGTCTCCGCCCACGTGCCCGGCGTGGCCGGGAATTCGCGGCGGAAGGTGGTCGAGCCCTTGCGGCTGCGGAGTTGCGCGCGGAGGGTGAAGTCGGTGCCGGCGTGGACCGGGATGCGGAAGGTGCCGTCGTCGCCCGTGGTGCCGGAAGCGAGGACCGCGAGGCCGGAGCCGTCGAGGAGTTCGACGAGGGCGCCGGATGCGGGCTTGCCGTCGGAAGTGACCGAGACGGTGAGGGTGCCGGCGACGGGGGCGAACGCGCGGGCGCCGAGGTGGGGGTGGGCGGAGACGTCGGCGATGTAGAGGTCGCGGTCGCCGAAGCCGGTCGGGAGTTCCGAGGAGAGCAGGAGCTGCGTGCCGTCTGAGGTGAGCGAGAAGGTGGATTCTTCGCGCGGGCTGTTGACGGGCAGGCCGAGGTTGAGGGGCACGGACCAAACGCCGTTCACGCGCTCCGTCCGGAAGAGGTCGTAGTTGCCGTAGCCGGGGAGGCCGTCGGAGGCGAAGAAGAGGATGGTGCCGTCGGCGTTGGTTTGGACGAATTTCTCGTCCCCAGGCGTATTCACCGTGGTGCCGATGGCTTCCGGCTTCGACCAGCCGCCGCCTTTGAGCAACGTGCTGACATACAAGTCACCACGGCCCACGCCGGTCGGGCGCTCGGAGACGAAGTACAGGAACTTCCCGTCGCCGGAGACCGTCGCCGATCCCTCAAAGTAGCTGGAATTCACCGGGCGCGGAAGCGGTTCGGCGGCGGACCACTGTCCATCGGTGCCGCGGCGGCTCACGCAGATGTCGCCGGCCAGCACCTCGTTGTTGAGGTAGACGAGCAGCGAGTCGCGGCCGCCGGGCCAGGCGAGGGCGGCGTCGTGGCCCTTCGTATTGATCGCGCCGGGCAGCAGCTGCGCACGTTCCCACGAGCCGTCTTTGCGGCGGCGGGCGGTGTAGATGTCGGAGAAGAAGCGGAAGTCGCCGGCCTCGTCGATGGCGTCGTTGAGCCCCCCGTCGCGGCGGGAGGTGAAGACGATGGCGTCACCGGCCGGCGACCAAACGGGAGCCGCCTCGTCGAACCGCGAATTGACTTCCGGGCCGAGGTGGGCGATGGGGATCGGGAGGCGGCGCTCCTCGTCGGCCCAGGCGCGCCGGCATTCGAGCGTGCCCCGGCGAATGGCCTCGGCGTCTTCTTCGGTGGGCCGGCCCGTGTTCGCTGCGGTCGTGTAGGCGGCGATGGCCTCCTCGTACCGCCCGAGCCGCTGCAGGACCCGGCCGTGGAGCAGGGCTTCGCGCTGCGGCACTGCGGCATCGCCCTTCGCGGCGTTGTCGAGGTACTCGATGGCCAGGTCGTCGCGGCCCAAATCCGCATGCACCCGGGCCATCCAGACGAGGACGCGGGGGTCGTTCGGGGCTGCTTTTTGGGCCTCGCGCAGGATGGTGAGGGCGCCGCGCAAATTGCCGTCGTCGTACGCATCGCGGGCGTCGGCCAGCGTCCGGGTCACGTTGCCGTCTTGCGCGAGCAAAACGGTGGAAAAGAGCAGCGAAAGGGCCAGCGAGAGGATGCGCATCGGGGGGATTTTCGGGCCAAATTACGCTGCACACCGCCGTACCTTCCCGGCATGAACGCGGAGGATTTCGACAACGGACTGGGGACTGCGTCGCAGGCTTTGCCGCCTACGGAACAGGTGGGCCCAGTGGGCGATCTCGAATCGCGCGGCACCTCCGAACTCGTCGCTGCGATGCACGAAGTCGAGTGCGGCGTCGACGAGGCGGTCGAAGCGGCGCTCCCTGCGGTCGCCGCGTTCGTCGAGGCCCTCGTCCCCCGGCTGGCACGGGGCGGGCGGCTGTTCTACATCGGCGCCGGCACCTCCGGCCGGCTCGGCATCGTCGACGCCAGCGAGTGCCCGCCGACGTTCGGCGTCCCGCCCGGTCGGGTGGTGGGCCTGATCGCCGGGGGCGACGCCGCCATCCGCGAGGCGGTGGAGGGCGCAGAAGACGACGCCGAGGCGGCCTGGCGCGACCTGGCGGCCTACCGGCCCGGCCCCGACGACACGCTCGTGGGCATCGCCGCCTCGGGTCGCACCCCCTACGTCCTCGGCGGCGTCCGCGCCGCCCGCGCCGCCGGCCTCCTCACGGCCGCCGTGACCTGCAACCCCGGCACCGCCCTTGCCGCCGCCGTCGACCACCCCATCGAAGCCGTCACCGGCCCCGAGTTCGTGACCGGCAGCACCCGGCTGAAAGCGGGATCTGCCACGAAGCGCGTCCTGAACCTCATCACCACCGTCGCCCACATCCGGCTCGGCCACGTCCGCGGCACCCGCATGGTGGACATGCGGCTGAGCAACCGCAAACTCCACGAACGGGCCGTGCGGACCGTCCGCGACCTCACGGGGTGCAGCGAGGAGGCGGCTGCGGCAAGTTTGGCCGAGGCGGGCAGCGTGCGCGGGGCAGTGGATTTGCTGGCCTCGTCGCACGACGCACCCCCCACGCACGGCGCACCCGGCGCACCCCGCCCGACCGCCTAACCTCCTGACCGATGCACACCCTCGAGCCCTACTACGCCTGGCGCAACCACTACATTGCCAGCGAGGACGAACGTTCGCCCTTCCACGACCGCGTGTACAGCGAGTTCGAGTATTCGACGGCGATTTACGACCACCTCATTCATCCCCAATGGGATAGCATCGGCTCGCCGACCCTCTTCCTCAAGATCCTCTTCGTCGACTACGAAGACGGCTACGCCATCCTCGAACTCATCGGCGAATGGAACGACTGCTTGCACAACGACGTGATGCAGCTCAAACGCGAAGTCGTTGATCCCCTGCAACATGAGGGCATCCACCGCTTCATCCTCATCGGCGAAAACGTCCTCAACTTCCACCACAGCGACGACAGTTACTACGAGGAGTGGTTCGAGGAAGTCAGCGACGAAGACGGTTGGATTGCGCTGCTCAACTTCCGGCCGCATGTGCTGGCGGACATGCAGGCCATTGATTTGGACAGCTACTTCGCGCTGGGCGGCGAGCTCAACGACCTCGGCTGGCGGACCTACACGCCGACGGCGCTCTTCGCGCGGGTGGCGGAGTGTGTGGAGGGGAGGGTGGGGATGTAGAGTTTGAGTTTGAGTTTAGAGTTTGAGTTGGAGTTGGAGTTTGAGTTTGAGGTTGAGGTTGAGGGGGCCAAAAGGGGGGCGGAGTGTGGATAAGTTCAGGAGGAAAAATGAGGGTTACTCGTTTGGAATTCTGTAACT
>CAZMNI010000216.1:0-3427 GCA_964567615.1 uncultured Chryseobacterium sp. | reverse complement strand
ACTCACACTCATCCCTCACCCCTGTCCCCTCAACCTCAATCTCAATCTCAATCTCACCCTCACCCCTCATCCCTCCCCCCTGCCCCAGCACCGTGCCGCACGCAACCCCCCAAACGACCGCCAGCCAGACCGCCCTCCAGCCCATCAGAACCGGTTGCGGACGTCGGCGTACACAGCGGCAATGCCGTCGCGCAGGGCGATGCGGTGGTGCCAGCCCAGAGCGTGGATGCGGCTGACGTCGAGCAGTTTGCGCGGCGTCCCGTCCGGTTTCGTCGTGTCCCATGCGAGGCGGCCCGTGTAGCCGACGACTTCGCAGATGAGCTCTGCGAGTTCGCGGATGCTCAGGTCTTCGCCGGTGCCGACGTTGACCCATTCGGCGCCGTCGTAGTGCAGCATCAAGTGGAGGCAGGCCGCAGCGAGGTCGTCCACGTGCAGGAATTCGCGCATCGGAGCGCCCGTTCCCCACACTTCCACCTCGGCCGCCCCTGAGACGTGGGCCGCATGCACCTTGCGGAGCAGCGCCGGCAGGACGTGGCTGTTTGTCAGGTCGTACGAATCGCCGGGCCCGTACAGGTTCGTGGGCATCGCGCTGATGAAGTTCGCGCCGTACTGCCGCCGGTAGGTGGTGCAGAGGTGGATGCCGGCGATTTTGGCCAGCGCATACGGCTCATTCGTGGGCTCCAGCGCGCCGGTGAGCAGCGCTTCTTCGCGGATCGGCTGGGCGGCAAACTTCGGGTAGATGCAGCTCGAGCCGAGGAACAGGAGCTTCTTGCAGCCGTGCAGGTGCGCGCTGTGGATGACGTTGAGTTCGATGGCCAAATTGTCCCGCAGGAATTCTGCCGGGTACGTCGCATTCGCGAGAATGCCGCCCACTTTTGCGGCCGCAAGGAACACGTATTCAGGACGTTCAGCCGCAAAAAAGGCCTCCACAGCCGCCGCGTCGCGCAGGTCGAGTTCGCGGCTCGTCCGCAGCAGCAGCTCCGTGTATCCCTGGGCTTGCAGGAGCCGGACGATGGCCGAACCGACCATGCCGGTGTGGCCGGCGACGTAGATGCGTGCGCGCTGTTCCATGGCCTCGAAGGTACAGCACCGGTTTGCCGGCCCCGCCTGCGGTTTAGCTCAGCGGTCGGTTGCCAGCGCCGCGCGCAGCCCGTCGCCGACGAAGGTGAAGGCCAGCACCACGCTGGCAATGAGTGCGCCGGGCAGCAGGGCGAGCCACGCGTGCCGTCCGGTGATGAGGTGGTGGTGTTCTTGGACGATGTTGCCCCAACTCGGGGCGGGAATTTGGGCGCCCACGCCGAGGAAGCTCAGCCCCGACTCGACGAGGATGGCGGCGGCGAAATTCGCGGCCGCGACGACGATGATGGGTCCGAGGGCGTTCGGCAGCATGTGGCGAAAAATGATCCGCACTTCTGAAAGGCCCAGCGCGCGGGCGGCTTCCACGAACTCGCGCTCCCGCAGCGAGAGGAATTGGCCCCGAACAAGCCGCGCCACATCGACCCACATGGTCAGGCCGATGGCGACGAAAACCTGCCAAAATCCTTTGCCGAAAGCCAGCGTGATGGCCAGCACCAGCAGCAACGTCGGCAGGGTCCATACCACCTCGATCAGCCAGCCCACGGCGGCGTCGACCCAGCCTCCGCGGTACCCGGCCCACGCGCCTAACCCCACGCCGATGACCAGGGACATCAGCACCGCGACGGCTCCCACGCCGAGGCTCAGCGCCGACCCGGCCATCAGCCGGCTCAGCACGTCGCGGCCGAACCGGTCGGTCCCCAGCAGGTGGGTGCGCTCGGCGCCGTCGTCGATTTCGACCGTGCTGCCCGGAGGGAGCAGTGCGTGGGCGAGGTCCTGGGCGTTTGCATGCGGCGATGGGTCCGGGCGCAGGACCGGTCCAGCCAGCGCGACGCAGGTCAGGACGGCAATCCAAACCGTCCCGACCACCGCCGTCCGGTGCCGCAAAAACCGGCGTCCCACAGACGTGCCCGCGCTCGCTTCCATGCGGCGAAGATCGGCCCGCCCCTCCACATTCCGTCCTTTCCATTGCACGCCGCCACGCACCACCCGCCATCCGGTCGTCGCCACCAGCGCCGCATACCACGGCCCCATCACCACGGCCTCGCGCACCCCCCACCGCACCCCCTGCGGTCCGGCAACCCGTGCGAAGAAGAGGACGTCCAGCATCCATTTGGCCCCCCACGCCACCGCCCCCACCGCGGGCGCAAGCACCGTCGCCCCCGCCAGCAGCCCATGCAGCCCGCCCACACCTGCCGCCACCCGCCGCGCCCGCGCCGTCAGCCCCGCCGCCTTGCCCGCCCACCGCGCCCGCTGCGCCACCAGCTCCCCCCAACTCGCCGCCGGCGCCGCTTCCGCCCCCGCCCCCGCATCCGTCACCGCCACAACCTGCTCGCCGCGCTCCACCAGCGCCTGCACTGCGAACACGTCGTCCCCCGAGGCCCACTCCGGCCGCAGCGCCTCGGCCGGCCACGTCTCGCGCCGGAACACGAGGTTCGCCCCGCTGGCCACCGCCGCCGTCCCCCGCCGCGCCTCCGCCACCGACCACGCCTGCACCGCCGCAAAGTCGAGTGCCTGCAACCGCGCGAACAACGTCTGCGCCGGCCCCAGCCGCACCGGGAGCAGCAGGCATGCCGCTTCAGGATGTGCCTCGAGGGCCGCATGCACGCGGGCGGACCAAACCGAACCCACGCGCACATCCGCATCGAGCGTCGCCACCCACGGCGTCGTGCACGCCCGCATCCCCGTCTTGAGCGCCGCCTTCTTGCCCTCCCCTTCCGCGGCCACGACCTCCACTCCATGCGCCCGCGCCGCCTCCGCCGTCCCATCGGTGCTCCCGTCGTCCACCACCACCACCCGCACGCGCGGTTGCTGGCTCGCCAAATCCCGAAGCAACCCCGGCAACCGCACCGCCTCGTTGCGCGCCGGAATCAGAATGGTGAGGAGGGAGGGATGAGATTGAGATTGAGGGTTGAGGGATGTGGTTGAGGGTTGAGGGTCGAGAATTGAGGTTGAGGGTTGAGGGTTGAAGTTGAGGGTTGAGTGGGGGACGGTTTGATCGACACGGTTCCCGTCCTCGCCCTCAACCTCGTCCCTAGACCCTTCGCGGCGGAGCCGCGCCTCATCCCCAGCGGCGCAGCCGCCCTCGTCCCTGGACCCCTCGCGGCGGAGCCGCGCCTCATCCCTTGCGGCGCAGCCGCCCTCATCCCTTGCGGCGGAGCCGCCCCCGTCCCTGGACCCCTCGCGGCGGAGCCGCGCCTCATCCCTTGCTGCGCAGCCGCCCTCGTCCCTGAATCCTTCGCGGCGGAGCCGCGCCTCGTCCCCAGCGGCGGAGCCGCCCTGGTCCCTCAAACTGTTGCGGCGCAGCCGCGATTCGCTCCACCGCCACAACGCCGCGCCGTAAAGCGCGAGG
>CAZMNI010000215.1:0-3461 GCA_964567615.1 uncultured Chryseobacterium sp. | reverse complement strand
GTGATGCGGGCGGACGTGTTCGGTTCGGCCGTTTCAGATGCCTTCAACGCAGACAGCGACATCGATTTGCTCGTGGCCTTTGACGACTCCATCGCCTTGCTCGAGTATGCAGACAACTATTTCTCGTTGAAGGAGAAACTCGAGGAACTGCTCGGGCGGTCGGTGGATTTGGTCCCGGGGCGTTCCCTGAAAAATCCGGTGCTTATCGATTCGATTCATCGGACAAAGCAGCTCGTTTATGCAGCCTAAAGGTCGCCGAACGATTTTTGCGTAACTTCTACGCAGCCAAATCGTTTCCCATGCGCCTTGCTTCCCTCCTGCTCGCCGTTTGCGCCCTCCTTGCGGCTCCGGTCACGGCCCAAATCACCCACGGAGGTGCGCCGAACGGTTGGCCTCAACCGGCGCTCAGCGGATTCCCGTGGACCTCGTTGCCGGAGTTGGACCTCGCTCAACTCGCCGCACAGGATGCGGTAACCGATCAGTACAAGGAGTCGCCGTGGAGGTTCGGGGTGGAGCACCCGGTGGTGCTGAACCCTGCAAATTCCGGCCAGTGGACGTTCGAGGGCGGCGAGCACGTGTGGCGGCTTGGGATTGATTGTCCCGGAGGGTTGAACGTGAGTTTCTTGCTGAGTGCTTTCGACCTGCCGAAGGGCGGCAAGCTGTACGTGTACAACGAAGATGCGACCCAGTTCCTCGGGAGCTTTACGGAAAAAAACGAACTCGACTGGGGCGGGCTGGCCATCGGGGTCATTTCCGGGGGCCGGGTGGTGCTCGAGTACCACGAGCCGGTGCCGGTGCATGGGACGGGTGTGCTCGAAATCGCCACGGTTGTCCACGGTTACCGCAGCCTGCTCCGACCGACCGAGGATGCGCTGGTGGACCGCGGCCCCTTCGGCAACTCGGGTGCGTGCAACATCAACGTGAACTGCCCCTCCGGCGCGGGCTGGCAAGTGGAAAAACGCTCCGTCGCGCTCATCACGCAGGGTGGCTTCGCGGTGTGCACGGGCGCTTTGGTCAACAATGCCTTGCAGAACGGCACGCCGTATTTCCTGACCGCAAACCACTGCCTCGGCACGCCCGGAACGTGGGTGTACTATTTCAACCACGAGTCGGCGACGTGCACGGGCACCAGTGGGCCCACGAACCAAAGCATCAGCGGAGGCACCTTGAAAGCCAGCCGCGCCGGCAGCGACTTCGCCCTCATCCAGTTGAGCAGTGCACCGCCGGCCGCGTGGAATGTGGAGTACGCCGGTTGGGACGCCAGCGGGGCGGCCCCCACCTCCGCCGTGGGCATCCACCATCCCGCTGGCGACCTCAAGAAAATCTGCTTCGAAAACAACGCCCCGTACACAGCGTCTGCGAGCGGGGCACAGGTTTGGATGATCAACCAGTGGGAACTCGGCGTGACGGAACCGGGCTCGTCCGGCTCTCCGCTGTTTGACCAAAACCACCGCATCATCGGCCAACTCTACGGCGGCTCTTCCGCCTGCGCCGGCACGGTGAACAACGGCGGCAACGACTACTACGGGCGGTTCAACGTGAGCTGGAACACCGGCACCAGCGCGTCGCAGCGGCTGAAGGACTGGCTCGACCCGCAGAACTCCGGCATCCTCGTCCTCAACGGCTACCCCACCGGCTCGGGCGCGATCCCCGGCTGCACGAACCCCGCCGCCTGCAACTACGCCCCGAACGCCACGTCCGACAACGGTTCGTGCACCTTCAACGACGCATGCGGCGTCTGCGGCGGCGACGGCAGCGCGTGCACGGGCTGCATGGACCCGACGGCCTGCAACTACGACGCCACCGCCACCGTGGCCGGCAGCTGCTTCTACGCGCCTCCCGGCGGGGGCTGCGACTGCACCGCCACCTACGCTTTCACTTCTACCCTCTCGGGCGGGCAGTCGGCCACCGCGACGCAAGAGCTCGCGGGCCAACTCGACGAAGTCACCGTCACCTTCGCCTTCACCCCGAACGGCCAAGCCTGGCCCGCCGACCTGCTGCTCACCGTCACCGCCCCGAACGGCGCCTGCATCTCCTACGGCGGCTACGACATCGCCCCTGCTTGCGCAAACTACGGCGGCACCTTCCCCACCGCATGGAACGTCACCACCGCAGGCACCTACACGACGACCTTCCTGCTGCCCGACGGACCGGAAGGCAGCGGCACGTGGACGGTCAGCGCGATGAACGGTTGGGGTGCAGGGCCGGCGGTCGCCTACACCGTCACCGTCGAGCTCGGCGGGTTGTGCACCGGCAGCATTCCCGGCTGCACCGCCCTCGCGGCATGCAACTACAACCCCGCCGCCACCGTGGACGACGGCTCCTGCGTGGCCGAGACGGCCGTTTACCCCGACGTGGACTTCGACGGCTACGGTGACGCCGACGCCCAGCCGCTCTCGAGCTGCGACGCGGTGGCCATCTACCCGCTCGTCCCGAACAACCTCGACTGCGACGACGGCCGCGACGACGTGTTCCCGGGCGCGGCGGGCACCGCCGAAGGCATCGACAACAACTGCGACGGCACGGTGGCTGGCGATGAGCTCGTTCCGGGCGCGGACTGCCCGGCCGACCTCAACGGAAACGGCCTCGTAGACGTGCCGGATTTGTTGCTGCTGCTCAGCAACTTCGGGTGCACGGCGAACTGCGCGGCCGACCTCGACGGCGACGGGATCACCGCCACGAGCGACATGCTCGTGTTTCTTGCAGCGTTCTCCGACACCTGCAACTGATCAGCGGCGGCGGCGCAGCCGGAACGGCAGGAGCAGCTGGTAGCCGAGATCGTCCCCGCGGCGCGCATCGGCCACATCGAGCCCGTAGCGGACTGTGCGCACATCGCCGTCGACCAGCGTGCCGAAGAGCCGGTCCCACACGGAGAGAATGTTGCCGTAGTTGCGGTCCGTCCACGGTGCCGTATCGTGGTGGTGGAACTTGTGCATGCGCGGCGACACGAAGACCCAACCGATGACGCGGTCGAGCGCCGGCGGCAGGTCGACATCCGCGTGGGTGAAGTAGGTGAAAAACACCGTGAGCAGCCGGTAGCTGATGTACATGCCCAGCGGCGCGCCGGTGAGCAGCAAGGCCACGAGCGCCAGCGTTTCGCGGAAGACGAAATCGAGCGGGTGGTGGCGCGTGCCGGTGGTCGCATCGACATGCGGATCGCTGTGGTGCACGGCGTGCAGGCGCCACAGGAAGGGCACGCGGTGCAGGAGGAAGTGGGCCGTGTATTGGCCTACCAAATCCAAAACGACCAAGGCCAGCCCCCACTCCACCACGAGCGGCCACTCCACCGCAGGCAGCAGCCCCACCCCGCGGTCCGCCGTGAACGCCGTCACCGCGAGGGTCGCCGCCCCGAAGGCCGCATTGATGGCCAGGGTCGTCGCCAGCAGCGCCGCGTTGACCCGGAACGAGCCCGGCCGCCGGCCCGCGAAGGGGCGCCACGCGCCGAGGAGCAAGTGGGCGGA
>CAZMNI010000214.1:0-3488 GCA_964567615.1 uncultured Chryseobacterium sp. | reverse complement strand
TCGCCGAGGCCCTTGCGGGCATGGATCTCTTGGTCGCAGAACAGCGCGTCCCCCAGTCACTCGCCGATGAACTCCGCAGCGCCGGCGACGAAGTGTCGCGCACTTGGAGAATGGAGTGTGAGATTGAGAACGGATTCTGACACCTGGTATCGTGAAGCAAGTCCTGTCCTGCCCCCAACCTCAACCTCAACCTCAACCTCAATCTCGTTCTCAATCTCAATCTGTTTTCTCACCCTAAATCCCCCACCTCTCCCAGCCGGATGCCTTTCTCCGTGTGGATGACAGAGCAGGTGGCGTGGACGGGGTCGTGTTCGAGGAAGAGGATCCAGTTTTCGTCGGCGGCTTGGCCGAGGAGGAGGGCCTTGTCTTCGAGGGTGAGCAGCGGGCGGGTGTCGTAGCCCATGACCCAGGCCGCGGGGACGTGGCCGGAAGAGGGGAGGAGGTCGGCCATGAAGGCGAGGCGGCGGCCGGAGGGGTGGGGGAGGACGGCGATCATTTGGCTTTCCGTATGGCCGTCCGCGAAGAAAATGTCGAGCCCCGGGAACCGGTCGGCCAGCGCATCGCGGGTCCAACGCCCGTCGCGCGGGATGAAGGAAAGCTGCCCGCTCGCCTCCAGCGGCAGGATGTTCTCGGCCAGGAACGAGGCCTTTTCGCGGGCGTTCGGGCGCACCGCCCAGTCCCAATGCCGGGCGCAGCTGTGGTAGCGGGCGTTCGGGAACGCCGGAACGAGCTGACCGTCAGCGCGTCGCACGACCGCGCCGCCGACGTGGTCGAAGTGCAGGTGGGTCAGCAGCACGTCGGTGATGTTCGCGCGGGAGAGGCCCAGCCGCGCGAGCTCGCTGTCGAGCGTGGTGGATCCGTGCGGGTGGTAGTGGCTGAAGAATTTGGCATCCTGCTTGTCGCCTAACCCTGTGTCTATCAACAGTGTATAAGGTCCATTCACGACGAGCAGCGACCGCATGGCCCACGTGCACAGGTTGCGTTCGTCGGGCGGATTGACCGTTTGCCAAAGCGACTTCGGGACCACGCCGAACATCGCGCCGCCGTCGAGTTTGAAGTACCCGGTCAGGATGGTATGAAACTCCATGGCCCGAAGGTAGCGGGTGCTGTACCTTCGAAGGGTGCGCGGACTTCGCCTGCTTTTCCTCGTCCTTTCCGTGTGCGCGGTGCCCGCTGCCCACGGCCAAATGTGCGGCTGGGGCGACTACTACTACGTCCTCGCGGTGGAATGGGTCCACCCGCTCACCGGCAAGCCAGTCCGCGGCGTCGACGCGGTCGTCGCGAACCGCGACGGCATCCCGGCCCGCCGCGGCGAGGTGAAGGTGCGGCGCAACGAGCTGCCCGGCCTCGGACGCCGCCTGTCCGCCCTCATCGAAACGTCGTGGATGAAGCCGGGCGCCGAAGCCGAGCTCTACTTCCGCATCGTCCACCGCGGCGACACGCTGCTTCACCCGATCCCGCTGGGCGAAGCTGTGCACGTCTGCAATTCCGGTTTCCTGGATTCTCGGCGGAAGTGGAAGCCCACCGACCACCGGCCGCAGAACCGGCTGAACCGGCCCTTCGGCGTGGTGCGCATTCCGGTGCCAGTGGATGGGCTGTATCCTCCTTCGCAGCCGCCGGTGGTAGCGCCGCCGCCGCCGCTCGTGGTGGAGCGCACGCCGGTGCGGCTTCCGCCCGTGGATCCCTCGGCGTGCGTGCATCCCGAGTCGGGGTGGGAACGGTTTGCGGTGTTTTCTGCGCAAGACGGCCGGGCGCGGGTGCGCACGGGGTTCAGGTTCCGCAATGCGTGCAGCGAGCCGCTCGACATCGCCAGTTTTACGGTGTGGCCGGGTGGGTTTGCGGGGGCGGTGCCGAAGTCGGTGGCGCCGGGCGGGTGGTGCGAGTTGGAGTTTGACGAGGCCGTGGCGGTGCCGCCGGGTTCGTTGCGGTACATCGAGGTGACGGGGCACTTTTGGGCCGGAAACGCGGAGTACGCGTCGCCCATTCTGCGGGCGTTTCTGGTCGGCGAAGGGACGGCGGTGTCGGAAGGGGTTTGGCGTGGCACCACGGGCCACGACCCGCGGCCGCACGCCCTGCAGCTCCACGGGGGCGGTGCGCGCTTCGGCCCGGTCGCCGCGGACGGTCGGCTCGAAGGCCGCTGGATGCAGTTCGATGGGGATTTTCGGCGCATCGCGGACACGCTGTTTACGGAGCCGCTCCAGCCGGTGCAACGCACGTATGTGGTGGAATGGGATCCGCGGGTGCTGGCGGCGGCGGGGCGGACGCCGGACCAGGCGCGGGCGGCGTTCAGCCGCCGCTATCCGGCGGTGCCGTGGACGCAGCTTTCCGGCGCGTGGGCGATCGATCTGACCCAAGTGCCTGAACAGGTCGCAGATGCGGTCGTGGCGGATTTGGCCGTGGCGCCGGGGATTTTGCGGCTCGCGCGGGTGCATGCGCTGCCGCAGGGACCTCCGGGGTGGCTTGCGGGCCCGGTGGACATCCGCTGCACCCCGGGGCTGGCGCCGGTGGAGTGCATGCAATGCCTCGGCGAAGTGGCGCTCTTCGGCCCACCCACGAACCGGACGCAGGCAGGCGAAACGCGGGCCTTGATCCGGCTGGATTTGACCGGCAAGTTGCTCGATGTGGCGACGTTCGAGGCGCTCCATGCGCTCCTCGACCTGCCGTGTGTGTCGGAAGTTTTGCCGGTGAACGGCGCTACTTTGCGGCCATGATGCTGGTCTTCGCGGCGCTTGCCGCCTGTGCGGCTTCGCTGCTCACGTTCTTCTCGGGCTTCGGACTGGTGACGGTGCTGACGCCGTTTTTCATCGCGCTTTTTCCGGTGGAGACTGCGGTCATGGCGGTGGCGCTGGTGCATTTGGCAAACAACGTGTTGAAGGCCGGGTTGGTGGGGCGGCATGCGGATGTGGGGGTGGCGCTGCGCTTCGGGCTGCCTGCCGTGGCCGGGGCGATGGCGGGCGCCGGGGCGCTCGGCTTGCTGGCGGTAGGGCCGGACGGGTGGGCGTGGAGCTGGGGAGGGCTGGAAGGGACGGTGCGCCCGGCCTCGGCCGTGCTCGGGGCGATGATGGTGGCTTTCGCGGTTCTGGAACTGCGGCCTCCGAAGGAACTGGGCAAGCGCGGGCTCGTCGCAGGCGGGCTGCTCAGCGGCTTCTTCGGCGGGCTCACGGGGCACCAAGGGGCGTTGCGGTCGGCCTTCCTCGTGCGGGCGGGGCTTGAACCGAAGGCCTTCGTGGCCACCGGCGTGGCGATTGCCCTCGGGGTGGATGTGGTGCGGCTTGCGGTGTACGGCGCCACCTTGCAGCTGGAGCGGTTAGGTGACATCGGGCCCTTGCTCGCTGCGGCGATGGCCGGTGCGGCCGTGGGTTCCATTGCCGGCGCACGGCTGCTGCATCGGTTGACCATCCGCGGTCTGCAACGCATCGTGGCGGTCCTGTTGCTGGTCACGGGGATTGCGACGGCGGCGGGGGTGATGGGGTGAGGGGGAGATTGAG
>CAZMNI010000213.1:0-3504 GCA_964567615.1 uncultured Chryseobacterium sp. | reverse complement strand
GAGGCACGTACACCTGCGGGCACGAGGTGGAGAAGATGTCGAAGTCGAAGTACAATGTCCAAACGCCCGACGAACTCGTCGAGCGCTACGGCGCAGACACCCTGCGCTGTTACGAGATGTTCCTCGGGCCGCTGACCCAACACAAACCGTGGGACACCCAAGGCATCAGTGGCGTTCACAACTTCCTGCGGCGGTTCACACGGCTCTATGCGGCCCCGACGGACGGAACGGCAACAGATGCCGCACAGCGCACGTTGCACCGGGCCATTGCCAAGGTCACGGACGACCTCGAGCGCCATGCGTTCAATACGGTGGTCAGTGCGCTGATGATCGCGGTGAATGAGCTGACCGATGCGGGATGCTCGGATCGGGCGGTGTTGCGGCCGCTGGCGGTGGTGTTGAGTCCGTATGCGCCACATTTGGCAGAGTGGTGCTGGGCGCAGGCGGGAGGGCAAGGGACGGTGCTTGACGCTGCTTGGCCGAAGGCGGATGCGAAGTGGTTGGAAGTGGACGAGGTGAACTATCCTGTGTCGTTCAACGGCAAGGTCCGGTTTCAGTTGGCGTTTCCTGCGGGCTGGGATGGCAGCGCAATTGAAAAAGCAGTGCTGGCTCATGAACGCACGGAGGCTCAACTCGCCGGTGCTTCCGTAAAAAAGGTGATTGTTATTCCCGGGAGAATTGTCAATATCGTAGTGTAAAAGCCTCCCCCGCATAAAGATATAATATTCGACGTGAGGCCCTTTTTGACTTGCTTTTGAGGGATTTTCTTCGGATATTGGCTGTATCAAGCCGTTTGATTCCTCCCGTGTCCTGCGCAATGCAGCGATGCGGGGCACATCCCAATGTGCATTGGAGTTACGCGGTTTGGTGTAGCCTAACTACCAAATCTCGCTTGTGCCATGCGTTTTGCATCACTCCTGACAGTCGCCATAAGTTGCTTGTCACTCTCTGCATACGCTGAAACACCTCCCCCCCCCGGTTACTGGTTGGGCATTGAGCCACACGTTGTTCACACTTCACCATACTTCGGGCCTTTCGGAACTACAAACTTGGTAGGGCAGACCACCTACCGTCTCTACTTGCATACGAACAGTGCCTCCGATTACCTCTCGTCCATTTCCGGGGAGTCGACGCATCCTTTGGTGTTGAATTCCACTGCAACCCCCGCATGGCACAATGACCCATCCGGGGGGAACTTCGGTTCTCAAATCAATTCGGCTTTCTTCACTTTTTTGCCTGCGCTGCAATACGATAGCTGGTTGACAATAGGGGCATCCCAAGCTATTCCTGGATTTACCTTGTCTGAGACCACAGTCGTTACTCCTTGGCCACAATTCAATGCGGGTCAAAATGTGGTGATGAATCATCCTACGGGTTGGGCCATGTACGGGTTGAATCCTTGCCCTACGGGTGTGGGCTGCAACTATACCCATCCGGGCTATGCGGGAGATGACCTGAAGATCCTGGTTGGCCAAATAACTACGGCGGGAACCATCACTGGAAGCATCTACGTGCAGGTATTTCAAAACGGGTTTGCATCGGCAGAATTCCGTGGGCTTTTGCCGATTTTAACCGAAGACCCCTTCAGTTCAGTTTCGGGGTGCATGAACGCAAGTGCTTGCAATTTCAACCCTGCAGCTACGGTCGATGACGGAACGTGTGCAGTGCCTACGGGGTGCGATACCTGTGCTGGTGAGTTAGTGGTGGATGGAGACAGCGACAACGATGGAGTTTGTGACGGGAATGAGGTGGGCGGTTGCATCGCTGCCTCGGCGTGCAACTACAACGCCGCAGCTACAGACGACAATGGCTCTTGCATCTATGCAATCGGCTGCGATTATTGTGCAAGCGGTGCGGTGGTAGACGGGGATGCAGACAACGATGGAGTATGCGATGGCAGCGAGGTTCTGGGTTGCGTAGCCCCGAATGCGTGCAATTTCAATGCCGCTGCAACGGATGATGATGGGTCGTGTGACTTTTGTTCTTGTGCTGGTGATGGCGGATCTGCAGGCCCGGTGTATTCGATGACGGTTGAGGAACATGCGGTAGGCCTGATTCCAGGCCAAACGACCTACAGGTTCTACATCGACATGCTGAATAGCACGGACTTCTTGTCGTCCATTTTCGGGAACAATCTCTATCCACTCGCCATTTCGACCACGTCGGGTTCTTTTTACAACGACAACTTTGCAACGGGCGAATCAGCAGGGGGGATCAACCCTTTTTTCTTGACGCTAGTCCCCACCCTCGCCGCCGACAGTTGGGTGACCATTGGAATCTCAAGTGCTGCTGTTTCGCCCCAGGTGGCTCCATCCACCATTGAAAGCTCAACCCAGCCTTGGAAAGCCAAATTCACAGCGGGATCTGTCCTTTCCGGGCAAGACATCGTCATCAACAACTTCTCTGGGGGGGCCTGGTACCTGTTGAACGGTTCTGTCAATGGGTTGCCTGCTGCAGGAAGTGCTCGTGTGCTGTTTATGCAACTGACCACGACAGGCTCAGTCCATGGCCGCGTCAATGCTCAGATTTTCCCTTTAGGAGTGGGCGCGAATGAGACCCGCTTGAGTTTCGACTTCAACGGAGTCGGCACGTTTTATCCACAGGGGTACACGCCACCCGGCCCGGAAAATCCATGTGGATGCACTGAAGCAACGGCGGACAACTACGATCCGACGGCAGTTTACGATGATGGGTCCTGCTTTATTGCGGGCTGCACTGACGCAAACGCGTGCAATTTTGAAGTGAACGCCACGACCGATAACGGGACATGTTTTTACCTCGATGCCCTCGGCGTCTGCGGAGGTCCCTGTGCTCTTGATGCGGATGGAGACGGTGTTTGCGACGATGTGGATTCGTGTGTGGGGGCTCTCGATACATGTGGGGTCTGCAACGGGCCCGGTGCCGTTTACGCATGCGGGTGTGCGGGCATTCCGACAGGGGCTTGTGACTGCGCAGGCAATGTGCTTGATGCGCTTGGGGTATGCGGTGGTACGTGCACAATTGACTCCGATGGTGACGGCATTTGTGATGCGCTTGAAGGAGGATGCACGTTTTTCGGCGCGTGCAATTACGATCCGGAGGCGTTGTTCAACGACGGAACCTGTGACTTCTTCAGCTGTTTGGGGTGCACAGACCCGACGGCGTGCAACTTCGATGCGGATGCGATTTACAACAACGGATCCTGCGAGTACACCAGTTGTGCGGTACAGGGATGCACGAATCCGATTGCGTGCAATTTCGATGCGTTGGCTACGGTAGACAACGGCTCGTGCGAATTTGTGACTTGTGCCGGGTGTACAGATGTGGCGGCGGACAATTTTGACCCCACCGCAACCCTGCCAGATGGGTCGTGCATTTATTCGGGATGTACGCTCATTGGTGCCTGCAATTACGATGCTTCGGCAAATTTGAACGATGGCTCGTGCTTGTTTTTTGACGTCTTGGGCGTGTGCGGAGGTGCGTGCGCTGCGGATGCGGACGCGGACGGGGTATGCGATGACGTCG
>CAZMNI010000212.1:0-3555 GCA_964567615.1 uncultured Chryseobacterium sp. | reverse complement strand
CGGCCAGTCCCTTCACCATATTCATACGGCAAATATCGGGAATTTCACCACCGGCCCCGCACGGGAACGGCAGCAAGGGCTTCGTGCAGCCAAGCCCGGAACGCTGGAGCATCGTCGACCACGAATTCCAGGCGCTCGACCAGCAGCGGCAGGCCTACCAGCCGGTCCGCAAGGGGGCCGAGCCGCACCGCATCTTTCTCGGTCAGAACCAGGCCCTCGGCGTCTGCGGTGCGCACGGCCGTGCGCCAAACCTCGACATCGGCCTCCGTGAACCGCGCATGGTCGGGATACGGCAAGGCGGCACAGACGTCGAACCGGTCGGCGAGTCCCTCAAAAAACCGCTCCGGCCGGGCAATCCCCGCGACCGCCACCACACGCGGCCTCCCCTCCAGCGCGCGCTCCGAAACGACGGCCCGCACAGCCCGCACCCCCCACACCGGCCTCCCCTCGGGCACCACGGCCAACCCCCGCAACACGGCACGCGGGTCCGCCCCTTCCGGACAGCGGGTCACCACCGCCGCATCGCAGGTCCGCAGCCGCGACGGCAGGTCGCGGAGCCGCCCCGCCGGCAACAGCGCGTCCCCGATGACCGGGCGCGTCGCATCGACGGCGGCCACGGCCAGGTCCGGCCTGAGCCGACGGTGTTGCCACCCGTCATCGAGCAGCACCCACCGCACGCCGGGCCGCTCCGCCTTCAACCGGCGCACCCCCTCAAGCCGGTCCGCACACACCGCCACGACGCACCCCGGCGCCGCCCTTTTCATCATCAGCGGCTCATCCCCCACCTCCTCGGCGCGGTCCCCGACCTCCACGATCCGGAACCCCGACCCGGTCCTGCGGTACCCCCGGCTGAGGATGGCCACCCGCCCTTCCCCGGCCCACGCCGTGACCTCGGTGGCCAGCAGCAAGGTCAGCGGCGTCTTCCCCGTCCCGCCCACGGCGACGTTGCCCACCACCACCGTCGGCAGCACCGCGTACTCCGATCGCAGCACCCCCGTGTCGTACAGGAAGTGCCGCAGCCGGACCACGGCGCCGTAGAGCGCGGCGAGCGGGAGGGCCCAGCGGTGGATGCGCGGCGGCGGGACGGCGTGGGGCGTGTACATTCGTGGGATGCAAGATGCACATTCCTCCGCTACGCCCGCCGCGACTGTGGCGGACGTGGTGCGCGTGCTGCACCGTTGGGCAGACCCTTCGCTGCAGGCGGACTACGACAACAGCGGGCTGCTGGTGGGCGAGCCGGACACGCCGGTGACGCGGGTGCTGGTGGCGCTGGATTGCACCGAGGCCGTCGTTGCGGAAGCTGCGGAATGGGGTGCCCAACTTGTGGTGGCCCACCATCCCGTGGTGTTCAAACCGATGAAGCGGCTGACGGGGGCGACGCCGGAGCAGCGGACCGTTTTGGCCGCGGTGCGGGCGGGCGTGGCGCTGCATGCGATCCACACGAACCTCGACCACGTGGCAGACGGCGTGAACCGGGTGCTGGCGGATTCCATCGGGTTAGATGCGAGCACCTTGCGCATCCTTGCGCCGCTGCAGGGGCAGTGGGTGCAGCTGGTCGTCTACGTGCCGGCGGATGCGGTGGAGCGGGTGCAGGCGGCCCTGTTTGCGGCGGGTGCGGGTGCGCTGGGGAACTACGACGCGTGCAGCTTCCGGAGCGCCGGGACGGGCGGCTTCCGGCCGCTCGACGGGGCGAATCCCGCGGTGGGAGCGGTGGGGGCGCGGGAGGAGGTGGGCGAGGAGCGGGTGGAGGTGCTGGTGGACCGTTGGAAGGTGCCGGCGGTGCTGGCTGCGATGCGGCACGCCCACCCGTACGAAGAAGTGGCGCATGCGGTGATTCCGCTCGAGCAGCCGCATCCGGGGGTGGGGGCGGGGCTCGTCGGCGAACTTCCGGAGGCCGAAAGTGAAGAGGCCTTTCTCGCGCGGGTGGCCAAACATTTAGGCACCCCGTGCTTGCGCCATTCCGCTCCGACCGGCCGGCCCGTGCGCCGTGTCGCCGTGTGCGGGGGGTCGGGCAGCTTTTTGATCCCCGATGCGGTGGCTGCGGGAGCGGACGCATTTGTGACTGCTGACGTGACCTACCACCGGTTTTTCGAGCCGGACGGACGGCTGCTGCTTGTGGACGCGGGCCACTACGAGACTGAAGTGCAAACTTGTGCGGCCATTGTCCGCAAAATCAACGAGGAATTCCCTAATTTCGCCGTCCGTTTGGCGCGTCACGCGCCGAATCCCGTCCACTACCGCTGAAATCCCCACCATGAGCAAGAACGCAAAGGTCACTTCCGCAGAGGACAAGCTGCGCGCCCTGTACGATTTGCAACTGATCGATTCGCGCATCGACCGGATCCGCGTGGTCCGCGGGGAGTTGCCGCTTGAAGTGCAAGACCTGGAGGACGAGCTCGAGGGGCTGTCCACCCGGTTGCAGCGCCTTGAAGAGGAGCTCGACGAGGTGAACCAGCGCATCACCGGCTACAAAATCCAAATCGACGAGAGCAAAGGGCTCATCGCGAAGTACACGGAGCAGCAGAACAACGTCCGGAACAACCGGGAGTTCGAGTCGCTCGCGAAGGAGGTGGAGTACCAAACGCTCGAAATCGAACTCTGCGAAAAGCGGATCCGCGAGTGCAAGGAACAAGTGGAGACGAAGCAGTCCGCGGTGGATGCCAGCCGCGCCCGGTTCGAGCAGCGCCAGGACGACCTCAACGCGAAGCGCGCAGAACTCGAGGAGATCATCTCCGAGACGCGCCACGAAGAAGACGTGCTGGTGAAGCTGAGCGAGGAGATGTCCACCGGCATCGAGCAGCGGCTGCTGTTGAGCTACCGCCGGATCCGGGGGGCCGCGAAGAACGGCCTTGCGGTCGTTCCGATTGAGCGGGAGGCGAGCGCTGGGTCGTTCATCAAGATTCCGCCCCAGCGCCAAATCGACATCGCCCAGCGCAAGCGCATCATCGTGGACGAACACAGCGGCCGCATCCTGGTTGACAAAGAACTCGCGGAAGAGGAGCGCAACAAGATCGAAGAGCGCATCCGCAAGGAGGTCGCTACGAAATAAGCCCGTCGCCCGCGCCGCGCGCGGACCGGACTTCTGCAGTGCCCGCTTCGTGCGGGCGCTGCCGTTTACAGCCGCATCCCCGCCCCCACGATGGCCAGCCCGCGGACCCGCGAAATCACGGCCGGTTCGGTGGATTCTGGGTCGTTCAGGTAGTATTCGCCTTGGGTCCAGCTGCGCCGGAAGGCCCCGCCGATGTAGTAGCGGTCTTTGCGCCACTCGAGCCCGAAGGAGCCGGAGTAGCGGGTGGCGTCGGCCGTGAGTCCGGCGGCGGCGCTGTAGGGCGAGGTTTCCATGCCGGCGCCGAGGCGCAGGCGGAGCTCGGGCGCGATGCGCAGTTCGAGGCCGGTGCGGGCGGCGTGGGAGACGGCGTGGAGGCGGTCGGCGGCGGCGTTTTCGGTGGCGAAGAAGTCGTCGGGGAGGTTTTGGAAGGCGCCGTCTTTCAGGAGGCCGTCGCGGTGGTCGACGCGTTCGTAGTCAGCGGACAGGACGCCGGCGTTGCCGAGGAC
>CAZMNI010000211.1:0-3565 GCA_964567615.1 uncultured Chryseobacterium sp. | reverse complement strand
ACAAACCAGCACTCGCCAGCAACGGTCGCCGTCCGGTAGGAGTACCCGTCGAAGGTGACCGTGTTCCCGCAGGCAAAGGGAGCTGCCGCGGTAAAGCTCATGGTGTCTCCAGAAGCAGTTCCTGCAGCGTTCTTGCCAAAAACGGCCACGTAGTAAACACTTCCTCCCGTCAACGTCGTTACCGCCTTCGTGAAGGGAGACGTGGTGCCGGTCACTGCAACCGAGTCCACGAGGTTGCCAGCGGTCAGGCCGTAGCGGAACCACAGGTGCGTCACCGGGGAACCACCGTCTGAGGTGTATTTGCCGTGGAACGTGGCTCCAGTTGCGGTGATGCTCGAGATGCTGTCGGTGTCCATGGTCGGAGGGTCGAGCCGCGCAAAGGCCACGTCCGCCTGCAACGCGGCGATGGAGTCGAGCAGAGCATTGCACCGGAAGATCCAGTAGGTCTTGTCGGCGATGCCCAAATCCGTGACTTCGACGCGGTAATCTTGGCGTACAACCGCTACGGACCGCTCCGCCGCCAACGTGTCCTCGTACGCACGCAACGTGGCGAGGAGGGCAGTGAAGTCGCAGGCGTCGTACTGCTTTTGGGTTTGGGCCTGAACGGAGTTCAGGCTGAAAAGCAGCCCACATACGCAAATCGAAATGATTGAAATGCCACGTGCTGGCAGCCGAGATGATACCTTGGAAAGCATGGGGCCAAAGTATCACCAGCGCGTTCGGAGTGACAACGAAATGCGTTTCTAAATAGACCAAACTTTTCGACAGGTTATGAACCACTCCGCCGCGGAGAACCCCTGTACCTTGCGGGCGATGGACACGTGGGACGAGGGAACGGTTGTGCAGGCCGCGATGCTGGCGGGTGCCGGGCTCGTGCTCTTTTTGTTTGGGGTGGGAGAACTCTCGACGGACCTGCGGCAGGCGGCGGGGAACCGGATCCGCGGGTGGCTCGAGCGGTGGGCGCGGGGGCCATGGCGGAGTTTGGCCATCGGCTGCGCGGCTTCCGTCTTGCTCCACTCCTCCTCGGCCGTCATCATCCTGGCCATCGTGCTGGTCAATGCGAACTCGCTGCAGCTGCGCAGCGCGATGGGAATCGTCCTCGGCGCGAACCTGGGCACCACCTTCGGAAGCCAAATCATCGCCCTCGACATCCTCTCGTGGTCGCCCGCAGCCCTCCTCCTCGGCTTCCTGCTCGCCTCCATCCCGCGCACCCGCGGCCACTCGGCGAACATCCTCTTCCACGCGGGCATGCTCTTCTTCGGCCTGTGGATCCTGGAACTCGCCGTCGCTCCGCTGCACGGCCACCCCCGCTTCCTCGCCGCCCTGGCGCACACGGAATCGCCGCTGACCGGTGCGGGCATGGGCGCCGCCATCACCGCCTTGCTGCAGTCATCCTCCGCGACCGTCGGGATGGTGCTTGTCTTGGCCAAACAACACCTCATCTCCCCCCTCGGCGGCATTGCCGTCATGCTCGGAGCAGAACTGGGCACCTGCGCCGACACCCTCCTCGCCACGGTCCGCACCAGCCGGGCCGCCCTGAAAACCGGCCTCTTCCACCTCGCCTTCAACCTCATCACGGTCACCCTCGCCCTCCTTTTCTTCCACCCCTTCGCCGCGCTCATCGGCTACGTCGCCCTCTCCCTCCACATCCCCGACGACTCTGCCTCCACCATCGCGCTCGCCCACATCCTCTTCAACCTCAGCGGCGTCCTCCTCTTCATCGGCACCCTTCCCACCGCGGAACGGCTTTTAAACGCTGCTTTTCGCTCAAGGGCCAGCTGACGTTTTCTGTGGAGCCCTCGAAAAGTGAATACAATCCGGTAGATTAGAACATCTGATGAGAAGTACCTATGTACAATACGGCTGCGGACTTTCAGCACCCGAAGAATGGCTCAACTTTGATGCTTCGCCGACATTGAGGATCCAACGAATGCCTTTTGTGGGAACATGGGTCAAGGGTCGACTCAATGCCGTGTTTCCGAACAATGTGTTGTACGGGGACATCATCAAAGGCCTGCCCATTGCAGCAAACAGCTGCGATGGACTCTACTGTTCCCATACACTGGAACATCTTGCTCTGCATGACTTTCGCAAAGCACTCTACAACTCATGGTTGATTCTCAAACCAGGGGGAATTTTTCGATGCGTCGTTCCGGACCTAGAATGTCTTGCTCGGAACTACATATCCAATTTAGACAATGGAAATGCCCTCGCGAGCATCGTTTTTATAGATGGAACACTCCTCGGCTACCACGAAAGGCCTCGAGGCATTAAAGGCTTGATGAGTTCGTTTTTGGGGAATTCTCACCATTTGTGGATGTGGGACACCTCTTCCCTCACACAAGAGTTGAAACGTGCAGGCTTTCGAGAAATTAGACCTTGTCGATTTCATGACTCTCCGGATAAAATGTTCGAATTGGTTGAGGACAAAGGGAGATTTGAGAATGCTGTGGCAATGGAGTGTGTGAAGTAAAATCGATGCGCGCCTCAGGTTAAACTGAAGAGGTGACATTGAGCCTTGTTTGAAAGGACGTTCCGCGCCACTTTCACCGTTGGATCCTCATTTCGACGCCCAACGGATTGCCCAAATAATCTCTACGCACAGTTGTGCCTTCAAGTGCAACGCGGCGAAGCCGCGCCTCAACCTCAACCTCAATCCTCATCCCTCAACCCTCGTCCCTGTTTCGCGGCGAAGCCGCGCCTCATCCCTCATCCCCGCGACGCGCAGCGTCGCTTCATTCCCCGAACGCGTACCGCACCAAGTTCGCCCCCATTTCGAGCGCTTTGCGGCGGACGGCTTCGGGGTCGCGGTGGACCTGGGGATCTTCCCAGCCGTCTCCGAGGTCGGTTTGGTAATCGTAAAAAACCACCAGTCGGCCCTCCACGAACAAACCATAGCCCTTCGGCGGCAAGTTGTCGTGCTCGTGGACCTTCGGCAGGCCGTTGCGAAAGGTGTACGGGGCCTTGTAGATCGGATGATTGAAGGGGACCTCCACCCACTCCACGTCTGGGAGAACCTTTTTCATCTCGCGGCGGATGAAGGGGTCCATGCCGTAGTTGTCCGAGATGTGCAGGAAGCCCCCGCCGAGCAAGTAAGCGCGCAGGTTGCGGGCTTCGGCAGGCGAAAACGTGACATTGCCGTGGCCCGTCATGTGGACGAAGGGGTAGTCGGCCAGCTCCGGACTGCCGACTTCGACGTAAGGAGCGTCCGGGGCAAGCCGGATGCCGAGCTCACGGGAGCAGAAGCGCGCGAGGTTCGGGACGGCCGTGGGATTCGCATACCAGTCGCCGCCGCCGCGGTATTGCAGGACCGCGAGGGCGTAGGTGGGTTCGGAGGTTTGGGCCGCGAGGGGCGCAGCCGCCCGCGGCCAAACGAACACCGAAAGCCCCATGAACACGAGGAAGTTGCGCAAAACCACCGATTTCCCATGAAACATCGCCCGAAGGTACTGCGTAGGCGGCGGCCGAGTCCCTGCCGATAGGGATTTAAGTTATATTTGCCGCCCTGAAACCCACCGACATGCAGAACAAGAACGCTGTCCTGATCTTCACCTCGCTGCTCATC
>CAZMNI010000210.1:0-3567 GCA_964567615.1 uncultured Chryseobacterium sp. | reverse complement strand
TTGCGCCTGGAATGGGATGCTGCGGCCTGCACGTGGACGGGCATGGGCATCGGTTGGAATGCGTGGCTGCCGAAGGACCTTACCCCGTACATCGGTCGGGGGGAGTTGCGGTTTAAGATCCGCGCAGTGGGGAACGAGACCCGGGTTCCGCTGATTATCTTGCTTCTTGAGGATTACTCCGGTCGCATGGCATCGGCAGTGTTCGGCACCCACTGCCTCGAGCGGTATCCGCTGGACGGGGAGTGGCAGGAGGCTTCCATCCCGTTGGATGCGTTCGATTTTGCGGGCCAAACCTGCGATGCGACGAACATCAAGCAGCTCGTTCTCGAGCTCCAGGGTTCCGGTGCAGTGCTCGTGGATGGGATGGAGATCGGGGAGCGGAAGCAGCGCCCTGCACCGGATCGCCCGGCCTTTCCGGAAAGTCGGGTGGCCTTGGCACGGGGCACGACCGACGTTTGGCTCCCCGGCAGCCCGGGCCTCTGGGGCCTCGGTTCCTTCGCGTGCCGGACCTACAGCGCCGGTCCGGAGGGCCTCACGTTGCAATGGGACGCCCTTCCCGACCCCGGCTCGTCCACGCCCGCCTGCGGCGACGGCCGCCAGCTGCGCTGCGGCGTCACCTGGTCGGACTGGCGGGCCGTCGACCTGACGGCGGCACCCGGCGCCACCCTCGAACTCCGCTTCTCCGAATCCGCGCCATCCGCCCCCGCCGCACGGCACCTCCGGGTCGGCCTGGAAGGGTGGGACGGTGCCCGCGCCACCGTCCCCCTCGCCGTTCGCGCCGTGCCGGACCCCGCCGCCCCCGGCCGTTTCATCGCCCGCATCCCGCTGGCCGACTTTGATTTCAACGCCGCCCGCGTGGACCCCCGCCGCATCCGGCAACTCACCTTCGAAGCGGCTCCGGGCACGACCGGCTCCTTGACCCTCACTTCCATCCGCTGGAACCATGTGGACTAAATCGATTGCGACCTGGATGCCCTGCGTGGCTGTGGCTGGCTTTGCGGCCACGTTCGGCGGCTGCAAGGCCCCTGAATCTGCCGGCGAAAACGATGCGCGCGAAGCGTTCGTCGATTCCGTCCTCACCACGCTGACACTCGAAGACAAGGTGGGGGAGATGACCCAACTCACCCTCGACATGCTGCTGGTGGGCGAAACCTACGCCTCGGTGGAGCCCCATACCTTGGACACCGCCGAGATGCGGCGCATCCTCGTGGACTTGCGGGTGGGCAGCATCCTCAACTGCGGAGGGCACGGCTATCCGCAGGAAGTTTGGCGCGGATTCATCCGCGAAATCCAACGCATCGCCACGGAGGAAAAGCCGAGCGGCATCCCAGTGCTGTATGGCATCGATGCCATTCACGGAGCGACCTACACGGCAGATGCGGCATTGACCCCGCAGCAGATCGGGCTGGCGGCCGCATGGGACACGGCGCTCGTGCGCGAACTCGCTGGGCACACCGCCCTGGATGTGCGGGCAGCTGGGATTCCGTGGAATTTCTCTCCCGTCCTGGACCTCGGCCGGGATCCGCGCTGGCCGCGGTTTTGGGAGACCTTCGGCGAAGATCCCCGGGCGGTTGCAGACAACGGCGAAGCCATGGTGCGTGGCTACCAAGAAGGTCCGGTCCCGTTCGGGGCCACGTTGAAGCACTTCTTCGGCTACGGTTCCACGGCTTCGGGTAAGGACAGAACGGCGAGCTGGTTGCCAGAGCGGTTGCTGCTCTCCCACCACCTCCCGCCTTTTGAACGGGCCATCGAAGCAGGGGCCATGGCGGTGATGGTGAACAGCGGCGAGGTGAACGGCATTCCCGTGCATTCCGACCCGTGGATGCTGCAAGACGTGCTTCGCGTGCGCTGTGGGTTTGAGGGGGTGGTGGTGACGGATTGGGAAGACGTGCGTTACCTCGTGACGCGGCACCGGGTGGCAAAGGACTACAAGGAAGCCATCAAGCTCGCGGTCGATGCCGGCATCGACCTCGCCATGGTGCCTACCGACACCGAGTTTCCCGGGTTGCTGCTCGAACTCGTACAAGAAGGAAGCATCTCAGAGGCGCGCATCGACGAAAGCGTGCGCCGCATCCTGCGCATGAAGTACGACCTCGGCCTGTTCTCTGATCCGCTGGGATGGGAAGCGGCCGCCCAACTGCACGACCCGGAAGCGGCGCGGAAAGCAGCACGCTCGGCGGCAGAAGGTTCACTCACGTTGCTGAAGAATGGAAAAGCCGGTGCCGCGGCGGTGTTGCCGCTGGCAGCAGGGAAAAAGGTGTGGATCAGTGGTCCCACGGCAAACGGCGTGCAGTGGTTGAACGGCGGTTGGACTGGGACCTGGCAAGGTGCGGATACGGCCCATGTGAGCAAGACGGCACGGACAGCGTGGGAGGCAGTCGCGGCACGGTTCCCCGGTGCGGTGCACGCGCCCGTGGGATTCGGGGCGGACGCGGCTGCGGTGGCGGCTGCGGCGGCGAGTTGCCGGCGGGAACGCCCCGATGTAGCCGTCCTGTTCCTCGGAGAGCAGACGTACACAGAAAAGCCGGGGGACATCGAAGACCTGTCGCTGGAACCGGCGCAGCTCGACCTCGTGCGGGCGGTAGCGGCAACCGGTACGCCTATTGTTGCTGTCTTCCTTGCGGGTCGACCGCGCACGTTCGATGCCGTCGAGCCGCTGCTCGATGCGGTGGTGATGGCGTATTTGCCGGGCGATGCCGGCGGTGAAGCGATTGCCGGGCTGCTTGCGGGCGACTTCAATCCCCGGGGCCGCCTGCCCTTCACGTGGCCACGCCATCCGTCCTCGCATACGCCCTACGACCACAAGTACACCGACCGCATCCACACGGATTTCAGCGAAACCGCCCACAAGCCGCAGTATCCCTACGGGTACGGGCTCGGCTACACGTCAGCGGAAGTGCTGTCGCTCACCACAGACCGGGCAACCTACCGGACGGAAGACACCGTGCGGGTAACCGTGGAGGTGGGCGCAGCAGGCGGTGCGGCGGACGAGGTGCTGTTCGTATTCAGCTCGGATTCGGTGGCGTCCGTGGCGCCGCCGGTAGCGCGGCTCGAGGCGTGGCGCCGGGTGCGGGTGCCGGCGGGGGGGAAGGAAGTGGTCCAGTTCGACGTGCCCGTGCGGCAGTTGGGCTTCGTGGGCCGCGACCTGTCGTGGTCGGTTGAACCCGGTACCGTCGGGCTGCGCTGCGGCAGCAAGTCGGTGGCCATCGAACTTGAAATGCCATGAGGACGCTGCGTGGACTGCTGTGGGGAGGAGCGATGCTTGCCGGGGCGGTGGCCCCGGCCCAAACTGCATGCGACATCCTCGTTTGGGCCGACGAATTCGACGGCACCGGCCTGGACCCGCAACGCTGGCACATCCAAACCGGGACCGGAACGGCCTACGGGCTCACGGCCTGGGGCAACAACGAACTCCAAACCTACACCGCGGCCCCCGAGAACCTCTCGGTCGACGGCGGCCTGCTCCGCATCACGGCGCTCGACATCCCCTCCGGCAACTCGGCATACACCAGCGCCCGCATCCGGACCGCAGGCCTCGCCGCATTCGCCGGTGGCCGCATCGAAGCC
>CAZMNI010000209.1:0-3645 GCA_964567615.1 uncultured Chryseobacterium sp. | reverse complement strand
AAGGCCGCGGCCCGGACGGCGTCGTACGCCGGGAGAAGGGCGGACCGGGCGGGGCCGATGTACAGGTCTTCGAGGGCGAAGGCGGCGGCGACGCCGTCCCCGCGGTGGCAGGCCGCCACGAAGGCGGCCAGCCAGCGCGCTTGGTCCACAGCCAGCCCGAGCGGAACTTCAGCCGGCAGCACCCGCCTGGCATCCGCGGTACGGATCTCCACCTCCGGATGCAGCACTGCCACATGCCACCCCGGCGGCACGGGCAATGGAATCGGCGGCCCTTGGGGCGGACACAACACGACGCCCCCCATCAGCGCCGGCGCCACATTGTCGGCATGCCGTGCGCCGCTGGCCAGCACCTCCCCGTCGAGGGCGAACGGCACCAGTTCGTCCTTGCGAAGTCCGGCACCCGCCAGGGCGTCCACCGCCACAACGGCCGCGGCCGCGCTCGCCGCGCTCGACCCCAACCCGCTGCCCGGCCGCACCTCCTTGTACATCGTCAGCTCCACCCCCCACGACGGCGCAAGGGCCCGGAGCAGCGACGCTGCGGCCGCCCCAGCGACGTTGCGCCCCGCCTCCATCGGCAGTCCCTCGGCCCCATGGATGGCGACGATCCGGACCTCGCCCGCCGCGCCCGGCACCCGCCGGGCCACAAGGCGCTCCACCGGCGACTGCAGCGCACACCCCAGCCCGTCGAATCCGCAATTCAAATTTGCCACCGTCGAAGGTGCCACCACCGTGACCTCCTCGCGTCCTCCGAGGCTGTGTTGCCCTTCCATGGTGCCGAAGGTACCGCGGCTCAGCGCGCGAGTTTCAGGATGTCGCCGAAAACCCCGCTGGCCGTGACTTCGTTGCCTGCTCCGCTGCCTTGGATGACCAGGGGACGTTCCGGATACCGGTCCGTATAGAATGCAATGCGGTTGTCCGAGCCTTGAAGGGCACAAAATGGGTGGTCAGCGGGCAACTCGCGGAGACCGACCGATGCCCCCTTGCCCCGCTCCCACGCCCCCACAAACCGAAGTTGTCCGGGCGCAGCCGCCACGAGCCGCGCCTGCATCCCGGCTTCGAGCTCCGGCAAGGCCGCCAGAAAGTCCTCTACTGCACCTTCGAATGCAGCTGCTGGCAAAAACCCGGGGTTTTCGATGTCGTGCATCTCCAGCGGAATGCCGGCCATGCGGACGAGTATGAGCAACTTGCGGGCCACGTCCACCCCGCCTAAGTCGAGCCGCGGATCCGGTTCCGTGAATCCCAATTCCCGGGCTTCAAGCACCGCTGCTTCGAACGAGCATGCGGCCCCGAACCTGCTGAAAATGTGATTCAAAGAGCCGCTCATCACTGCTTCGATGCGCAGCACCCGGTCCCCCGTAGCCACGAGGGAACGCAAGGTGTCGAGCACCGGCAAGGCGGCGCCCACGTTGGTCTCGTTCAGGAAGCGCCCAGGCCCTGCCGTCAGTGCGGCAAAATCCGCATACGGACCGGTGGCGGCAATTTTGTTTGAGCACACCACATGCACCCCCGCCTGCACGGCCGATACGGCGACCGCCGCGACGTCTGCAGAGGCCGTGTT
This sequence comes from uncultured Chryseobacterium sp., assembly GCA_964567615.1. GTDB lineage: Bacteria > Bacteroidota > Bacteroidia > Flavobacteriales_D > Sanyastnellaceae > CAMCYM01. The sequence continues at coordinate 2,087 of CAZMNI010000209.1, read as the reverse complement.
GTCGACGAGGACAGCGTCAGTGAGTTGGAGGTCCCGGAACGCCTGCAACAGCGCCGCAGGGGCAGGGGCCGCAGGGGCTGCAGCCAGTGCCGAACGCCACGCCGTCAGGTCGATGCCGTTCGGATTGAGCAGGGCCGAGCGGCTCGACGCTAACCCGACGAGGCGGAGTTCGATGCCGGAAGCCCGGAGGGCGTCGCTCGTGGATGCGATTTGGTCCACCAACGCCCCTCCCACCCCGCCGACTCCGACGCAGCAGAGGTGCAAGCGCCGGATGCCGCCCACGAAAAACGCCCCGTGCAGCGCGCGCACGGCGGCTGCTTCGTCCGCAGTCGCCACCACGATGGAAATGTTGCGCTCCGTGGATCCTTGCGCGATGGCGCGGACGTTGATGCCCGCCGAGCCCAACGCGGCAAAGGCACGTCCACTCACGCCCGAGGTGGCCGCCATGCCGCCGCCGACGAGGGCCACGATGCTCAGCCCCCGGTCCACCCGCAGCGGCTCGAGCCGGTTGAGGGCAAGGTCCGCGTCGAATTCCTCGTGCAAGGCCCGCTCCGCCCCCTCCAAATCCGCCTCCGACACCCCGAGCGTGACGCTGTGCTCCGAGGAGCTTTGGGTGATGAGCACCACGTTGACGCCCGCAAGTCCGAGGGCCGTAAAGACACGCCGCGAAAAACCGGGCCGGCCGATGATGCCTCCGCCCACGAGGGTGAGCAGCGCCATGCCGGAAATGCTCGAAATGCCGCGCACGACCTCGTGGGCCTCCGGGTTTGCAACGATCCGTGTACCGGTCGCGCCGGGATCAAACGTGCTGCGGACGATGAGCGGAATGCCGGCCTCGCGGAGCGGCGCGATGGTCGGGTGGTAGATCACTTTGGCCCCGAAATGGCAGAGTTCCATGGCCTCTTCGTAGCTCATCGAGGGGATGATGCGCGCTTCGCGCACCAAACGGGGATCGGCCGTCATCATCCCCGGTACATCCGTGGACTTCTCCATGCACACCGCCCCCACCGCCGCCGCCACCAGCGACGCCGTGTAATCGCTCCCTCCCCGTCCCAGCGTCGTGGTGGATCCGTCCGGCGCCCGGCCGATGAAGCCCTCAGTCAGCAAGACGTCGAATTCCCCGGCCTTCCGCACCCCGGCCCGCACCCGTTCCGCTGTGGCAGCGGTATCCACGAAGGCCGCACCGTACCCTGCATCGGTTGCAATCCAGTCCCGGGCATCCACACGAACCACCCGCATCCCTTTCGAGCGCAGCAACGCCTCCACCATCCGCACCGCCAGGCGTTCCCCGAAGGAAACGAGGGCGTCTGAGCTCCTCCCACTGCATTCTCCGATGAGCGCAATCCCGTTGCACAGGAGTTCCATCTCCCCCATCAAATCCCCGATGTCCGCGGCGATTCCGAGGCCTGCAAGGGCCTCCTCGTGGCGCGTGCGCAGGGCCTCCATCTTCTCCGCATGGCTCCCCTTCCCCGCTGCGGCTGAACGTCCTGCCTCGAGCAGCGCATTCGTCACGCCTCCCATGGCTGAGCACACGACGATGCGGCGCACATCTCGCCTTTCCCACAACACATCCGCCACACGCTGCATGGCAGCAGCCGTCTCGAGCGAACTCCCCCCGAATTTCAGTACTTCAAGTTCCATAGCGTGCAGCAAGTTCGCCTGCACGTACGCAAACTCCCACGGGAGGTTACACCCTTCCTACCGCATCGTGAATCAATGGCAACGCAAGCACGGCAGGGGCAGCGTGACAGGTACCGGTGAACTTGTCGGTACTGAGAGAACAGCGGGTTCCGGGTTGAAGCAGCCCTTCGCGTTCGTGTATCCTTCAATCACATACACAGCGCTCCGCAACACCCCTACACCTCCGGACATCGGAATCGTAGTACCGTTCACATGCATCGTCACCGGTGACGCATAATCCCCAGTAAACGTTGTTGAAACGGTCCCATCCACCATCGAAGGGCTCGAAGCCGCGGTGACAGCCAACGGGGACGTGCGCACCGGGTAGGACCATTCGTTCACGGCCATCTTGATGTGCTCCGTAATGGCACCTGTTGTGGCTTTGATGATCAGGGTATCTGTCCCGA
>CAZMNI010000208.1:0-3670 GCA_964567615.1 uncultured Chryseobacterium sp. | reverse complement strand
TCCACAGGTACATGCCATCTGGCGCGTAATGCGTGCCTTCGCGGACGTTGCCCAGCCAAGGTTCCTTGGGGTCGTTTGTGGACCAAACCACCTCGCCCCACCGGTTGAACACCAGCAGTTCGTAGGAAGTCGTGCCGGTGGCCACGGGCAGCCACACGTCGTTGAGCCCGTTGCCGTCGGGGGTGAAGGCGGTGGGGGCGAAGAAGATGGTTCCGTTCACGGCGACTTCTGCGCGGGCGGTGGCGGTGCAACCGAGGTCGTCGACGATGGTTTGGACGATTTCGTACGTGCCTCCCGCATAGAAGGTGTACACGCCGTTGTGGCCGAGCAGGCTACCTCCGTCGGACATCCAATACGAGCACGTCGTCGCCGGATCGGCCGAAGACGTGAGCGTCACTTCGCCGTCGAGGACGTCCACCACGTTCGGGTCCACCTCGAATCCCGCGACCGGATCCGCCCGCACCACCACGGCGTCCTCGATCACGAACTGCACCGTCGCGACGCAGATGCCCACGGAAGCGGCGGATACCGTCAGGTCGTAGGTGCCGGGTGTTTCGTACACGTGGATGGGGGCGGCGGCGGCGCTTGAGGTGCCGTCTCCGAAGCTCCACAGGTAGCTCAATGCCAGACCACTGCCGGCATCGACCAGCGACACAAGCACCGGTACGCATCCGGCTGCCGGCACGCCGCTCACGGGGAATTGCCCCAGAACCGGCGTGGCTTCGAGGAACACGGAATCGACGACGGTGGTGGTGCAGCCGAGTTCAGTCAGGGTCAGCGTCACCGTGGCGTACCCCGGAGCGTCGAACGTGACGCCGGCCACCCCGGCGCCGGTCGCTGTGCCGCCGCCTTCGAATGTCCATTGGTACTGCGCGCCGGGATAGACCGCGCCCGAGGCGGTGAAGTCGCAGCTGTGCCCATCGAAACAGGCGTCGGGGGGGAGGGAAATCGCCGGGTCCGGGGTGTGGATTGCGAGGGTGTAGGCCGCTGTGGCGAGCAGGCAATCCAGCCCGTCGAAGGTGATTTCCAAGGCGTAGACGCCTTCGTTCGCCGGGGCCATGTCGAGGACTTCGGCGGTGGCGTCGGTGGAGGAGAAGCCGTCGGGGCCGGACCAGCTGTAGTTTGCCAGCGAGGCCGCGAGCGGGTTGCCGTCGAAGGCGGGGACGAAGAGTTCTACGTCGTCGCCGAGGCATACGGTGCCGAGGGGGGTGACTTCGACGGGGGCGCAGTTGCCCGTGGCCACGGAGACGGAGGTGACGGCCGCGACGGGGCAACCGTTCGCATCGGTGATGGCGCTGGCGCCGCCGTTGGTTTGGGCATTGCCCGAAATGTCCCCTTCCCCGAAGATGTGCGCAACGCCGGTCAGGGTGCCGTCGCATTGCAACACCAGGCAATCGTCCGTCAGCTGCACGCGGAAGCGGAAGGCCACGCTGTCCAGCCCCATCGGGTCCGCGGCCAAACTCCCGCCGGCCACCGCCCCCGACCCCGCGCCTACCCGCACGCGGACGGCCTGCGCAGCTGCCACGTACTCGCCGCGGTCGTCTCCCAGCGCATCGGTCATCGGGCCCACTCCAGTGCCGGCGAGCATCACAAGTGAACCGGGCACGTAGGTCGTGCGCACATCCAGCGTGTCGGTGATGAAGGTGCCGACGGAGAAATCGGAGCCCACGTTCTTTCCCACCACCGTGTATTCCAGCAGGTCGCCGGGCTCGGCGAGGCCGCCGTTGAGGTCTTCGATGAAGACGGTGGCGCGCAGGTCGGGTTCGTAGACGTCGATGACGGATGTGAGGGTTTGGACCATGATGGACTCGCCGCCGGTGGAGGCGCGGATCACGGCCGATGTGGCGTTGTTGCCGAGGAAATCGAAGCTGCTGTTGTCTGGGATGTAGAGGTTTGCGTCGTGGCCGAGGGTGTTCGCGTAGGCCGGGATGCGCCACGGGTTGAGGACGCCAGCGGTGGCGTGGGTGGAGTTGAAGGCGTTGTCGACGGGGTGGGTGGCGTCGGCGATGTAGGTGAAGCCGTTGCCGCCGTTGAAGCCCATTTGGTCGCCGGTGGATCCGCGGTCGCCGTCGTAGGCGATGATGCCGAGCTGAAAGTCGACCGGGCCGACGGGCGGGGTCACGAACCCGGCGATCGGCACATCCACCTCGTCGTAAGGGTTTGAATTCGTGATGAATGCGAATCCGTCGAAGACCGTCATGTTCCGCATGGGGGCCAAAGCATCGGCGTAGACCACCACCAAGGTCCAGCCCGCCCAGCATTCGCTTTCCTGCTGCGCCACCACGTTCGCCACGGCATACCGCGCCTGCAGCGGTCCGCCGGCCACCAGGTCCGTCACGTCCGCAAAGCAGAAGTAGGCATCGAAGAACCCGGCGTCGTAATCGAATACCTCATCGGCGACGACTTGGACGTACGCCCCGCCGTTCACACCCACCTTGACCTCGTCCCGCAGCAGGTAGTTGGGGGTGGAGGACTCGAGCCGACCGGCCCAGTACAGCCCCGCCCAAACCACTTCCGCACACGTCCCCAGCGACAAACTATCCGAACTCGAGCTCCAGGTCCCGGCCACGCCGTCCACGTCGATGTACGCCATGTCGAAGGCGTTGTTGTTCTCTTGCGCCGATCCTGTAATGGGCATCGAGGCCTGTGCCGCCGCGCACCCGTTCGAGGTGCCGCATGACAAACTGGCATTGGCCAAAAACAAAATCCCCCCTTTCTGCTGTGTCCCGAACCGCACTTCAAAATCGTCCTCCACTTGGCCCCACACCCCGCACATCAAGGCGCACCCACCCCCTATCCAAACCGCCAAAGCGCGCAACGCGGGCAGCACAGATGAAAGGGAGGGAAGGCAGCGTTGCATGACAGGCGGGTACAAGTTCGGGCGTTCGCAGGTTCTGGCACTACATTTGACCCTATGTCAGCCGAAATGGTTGGCTGGGGTAGGGGAACGGACGTTCTTTTTTTATGGGGCCGATTTTGGATTTGACAGCAAGATGTCTAATCGCGTAAGCATGCCGAGCACTTGGAAGCCCAGCTCGTTAATCTTGAACTTTCCAGTCAGAAATGACAACAACTCCTACGCGCTCGCGGCCTAATCGACTCAGTCGATAGGCCTCATTCCGCCACCAGGTGACGGAACGGGCTGCCCCGGTTTTCACGTACGGATCCTTCCGCGGAAACCATGGGGTATCGGACAAATGGATCTAGCAACAGGTGCGTCCGGCGCCTGAAGCGAAACTTCACGGGCTAAGCGGGATGGTAGGCTGCCGATGGTCAGCCACCCGCCGACAATCAATCACCGGATAAGCATGTAGAAAGCTCGGTTCGACCTTGTTTGGACGCGGGTTCGACCCCCGCCGGCTCCACTTTTTTTTTGATGGACGAGGTCGCGGCTTCGCCGCGCTCGTCCCCAACCTCAACCTCAATCTGCGACGCGCAGCGTCGCTCCCTCATTCCCGCTTCACCTGCACCGTTCCGCTGCAGAAGGATTTGAGTTCGGGTGTGTTGCTGCAATCAAAGCGTTCTACGGAGAAGAGGTAATAGTAGACCCCATCAGGGAGCTCCGTGCCGCCGGAGTTCTTGCCAGAGAAGGCCTCCGAGGCGGGGGTCATGGTGTAGATTTGGTCCCCCCACCGGTTGAAGAACTGGATGGAGTAATCGAGGCATTCTC
>CAZMNI010000207.1:0-3699 GCA_964567615.1 uncultured Chryseobacterium sp. | reverse complement strand
TCAATCTCAATCCCAATCCCAATCTCAACCTCAATCTCAACCTCAATCTCTATCCCCACCCCTCCGCCTCCGCGTCCTTCGGGGAGAGCAGCGGCGGGGCTGCGAGGGGCCACGGGATGGCGAGGTGCGGGTCGTCCCAACGCAGGGAGCCCTCGTGGGCAGGGCTGTAGGGGGCGGTGCATTTGTAGTGGACGTGGGCGCCGGCGGTGAGGGCGAGGAAGCCGTGGGCGAAGCCCTCGGGGATGAAAAGCTGCCAGCCGGAGTCGGCGGTGAGTTCTACCGCGAAGTGCTGGCCCCGGGTGGGGGAGTCGGGCCGGAGGTCGACCGCGACGTCGAAGATGGCGCCGTGGGCGCATCGGATGAGTTTGGCCTGGGCGACGGGCGGCCGCTGGAAGTGCAGGCCGCGGAGCACACCGGCCGCCGAGACGCTGGCGTTGTCTTGCACGAAGGTCACCGGCCGGCCGACGGCCAGCTGAAAGTCCTCCGCATTCCACGTCTCTTCGAAATGGCCGCGCGCGTCCGCAAAGCGCCGGGGCCGGACGAGCAGCAGGCCTGCAAGGGGAGTCGAATTCGTTTCGAGCGGCATGGCGGTCAGAGTGCGTTCGTGAGCAGGGCCCAAAGGACGCTCAGCGACGAGACGATGGAGACGATGGGGTTGATGTCGCGCAGGACTTCCGAAGCGACGTCCGGCACGGGGTCCACGTAGAGGACGTCGTTCGCTTGGACCACCGTGCTGGCGGCGGAAAGGCCGGCGGCGGTGCTGAGGTCCATCCGGTACACCTGGTGGCCCGTGGCGGTCCGGCGGATGAGCTTGACCTGGGAGGCGTTTCCGCGCGAGGCGACCCCGCCGGCGAGGGCGAGGACCTCGAGGACCGTGGTGTTCGGGGCGGTCAGCGTGATGACCGTGGCCGCGCCGGCCGCGCCGGGGAAGACGAGGACGCGGTTGTTCGTGACTTGGAGCACCGCGTAAGGGTCTTTGTACAGGTGGGCGTAGGCCGCTTCGACCGCCTGTTCCGCCTCTTCGAGCGTCTTTCCGGCGACGCGCAGGTTGCCGATTTCCGGGAGTTCGACCTGCCCGTCGGGCAGGACCAAATAGGGGATCCCCGCCCGGAAGTTGGCCGTCTGCTGCGCCAGCACCCCTTGGTTTCCGCTTGCCTCCAGCGTGCCGGCGGTGCCCGCGAGCAACCTTTGGCCCCCATTCGAATACAGCTGAAACGCCACAATGTCGTTCGGCGCGATCCGGTACTCCTCCTGCGAAATCGTCGAAAGGTCCGCAAACACAAAGTCTTCGCCCGTGCGGAACATCAGGTCCTTGTTGACCGTGCAGCCCGCGCAGCACACCACGGCCACCGCGGCCAGAAATCCCTTCACCATGCCCGCAAGGTACTCACCGTCCGGGCTATCTTCGCGGCCATGTCGCAGGCAGGCCACCGGTTGCGGGCACTCGAGCCCGAAGATGCGGCCCGGCTGTATGTTTGGGAAAACCGCTCGGAAGAGTGGTGGATCGGCGCCCGTCTCGCGCCCCTTTCCCTCGAAGCCCTCGTCCGCTATGCCACCACCGACGCGGACCCCTTTGCCGAAGGCAGCCTGCGCCTGATGCTGGTCGCTCCGGACGGAAGCGCCGTGGGGGCCGTGGACCTGTATGCCATCGATGCGCGCAACGGAAAAGCCGGCGTGGGCATCGTCGTGGATGCCGAACGGCGGCGCGAAGGCCACGCGGCGGCGGGGCTGCGGCTCGTGCAGGGCTATGCCAGCGACCACCTCGGCCTCCGCACCTTGTTTGCAGAAATCCCCGCTTCCCACCGGGCGTCCCTTGACCTCTTCACCGGCGCGGGCTTCGAATCCCGCGGCGTATTTGCGCAGTGGGTGCGCAACGGTTCTCACTTTGACGATGTTCACTTCCTGCAATGGATGAAACCGCTCCCTTGACGCCGCCGGCTGCACCGGCCAGGCCCGTGTATCGCCGCCCGTGGTTCCTCGCCGCGGCCGCCCTGTTGCTCCTCGGCGCAGGGGCGGCCGGTTTCGCCGCGTCCGTGGCCTACACGCCCGTGGGGCCGGAAGCCGGTGGTGCATGGTGCCTCCACGTCACCGCCGGTGAGTACTCCCCTGTGACGGCAGACGAACCCGCGTGCCGGGCCGACGCCGTCGAACTCACCGGGATCCGGGCGGCCGAGCGGCTCTTCGCGGCGCTGGACCGGACGCCAGAAGACGGGCGGTACTGCTTCGACGGGCCCGTGAGCGCGCTGGACTTCATGCGGCGCGTCAGCCGCGGGGACCGCGAGGAGGTGAACGTCGTCGTGCGGTCCGTGCGGCTTCCGGCGGACCTGGCCGGAGAACTGGCGTGCCGGATCCGCACCGACAGTGCGGAGGTGCTGGGGCTGTTGGGGGCGGATTCCATGGTTTGGCGCATCCGCCCGGACACCTACCGCATGTGGTGGGAAAGCGGCGCGGAAGCCCTGCGCGACCGGCTGTACGAGGAGAGCGTCGCGTGGTGGACGCCCGAGCGGACGGCGGCGGCGGCGGCCCAGGGGCTGACCCCGCGCGAGGCCGTCATCCTGGCCAGCATCGTCCAAGAGGAAACCGCGCAAGTTGCTGAAGCAGCGACGGTAGCAGGCCTTTACCTCAACCGGTTTCGCACGGGCATGAAGCTGCAAGCCGACCCCACAGTCAAGTTCGCCGTGGGCGACTTCTCGCTCCGCCGTGTGCTCGACCGCCACGTGGCCGTTGACAGCCCGTACAACACGTACCGCTATACCGGCCTGCCTCCGGGCCCCATCCGCATCCCGGAGACGGCGTACGTGGAGGCGGTGCTGAACGCAGAACAGCACGAATTCCTGTTCATGTGCGCGCGGCCGGACGACAGCGGGCGGCACGACTTCGCGGTGACGTACGCGGAGCACCAGCGGAACGCGGCGACGTACCAGCGGTGGCTCAATCAGTTGCGGATTTTCCGATGAACTGCGTACGGCGGATGCTCGTCGGGGTGTGGGCGGTGGCCGCGGCGGTCGGGGGACCTGCCGCAGCCCAAACCGCGCCCGGCCGCGCCGCCTCAGCCGGCGACGTGGAGGTCGGTGCCATCGCGGTGGATGGGCGGCTCGACGAGGGCGTTTGGGCGGCCGCGCCCGCCGCAGACGGCTTCACCCAGCTCAGCCCGGTCCCGTACGGCGCCCCTTCGCAGCGCACGGAAGTCCGCTTCCTGTACGACGACTTCGCGCTGTATGTCGGCGCGCGCATGTACGACACCGCTCCGGATTCGATCCTGCGGCAGCTGACGCCGCGCGATCTCATCGGCAACGCGGACGAGTTCGGGATTTGGTTCTCCACCTACAACGACGGGGTGAACGGGGTCCGCTTCATCACGACCCCGTCCGGCGTCCAAATCGACCAACAGCTCGGCCCCGCCGGCGAGGACGGCTCGTGGGACGCCGTTTGGGACGTCGCCTGCCGCATCGACGAAGGCGGCTGGACGGCCGAATTCCGCATCCCGTGGATGGCCTTCCGCTTCCCCGACCTCCCGGAACAGGTGTGGGGCATGAACTGCTACCGCTCGATCCGGCGGCTGCGCGAGGAATCGACCTGGCAGCCCATGGACCCGAGCCTCGCGGGCACGCTCAACCAAGGCGGCATCCTGACCGGCATCCGCAACATCGACCCGCCGCTGCGTCTGAGCATCTTCCCGTACGCCAGCACCTACGTGGT
>CAZMNI010000206.1:0-3711 GCA_964567615.1 uncultured Chryseobacterium sp. | reverse complement strand
GCCCCCGCCCTCGTCCCGCGCGGCTCCGCCGCGCCCAACCCCGTCCCGCGAGGCGCAGCCTCGCTCGTCCCGCGACGCGCAGCGTCGCCCCCCCTCTCACGGATTGCACCGATCGCAGTGCCGCGGGTCTTCTGCGGTTTTGCCGTGCGGATGGCGCACATCGAGGGTGAAGCTGCAGCGTTGGCAGACGTATGTGTAGGAGAGGACGGACCGGGTAGGGTGGGAGCAGGTGCTGCAGGGGAGGCCGCGTTCGATGCCCACCGCGTCGAAGCCGGGCGTTTCACAGGTGGGACAGGCGATGGAGACTTTTTCGATGAGGCGGAGGGTGGCCTTGCGCAGGATGTCCATCCGGGTGGGGTTGTGCATGGCACGCATGTCGGTTTCGACCCAAACTTCGCGCGACCCCCGCTGCAGCTCCTCGAACGCGGCGTGCAGCGCCTCCCAAGAGGAGAGGCCTTTCACGATGCCATCCGCTGCATCGCGCTCCGGCCGGAGGATGAGGCTGTGGGCGGGGAATTGGGCGTTCGCGGCGAAGGATCGGAGCTCTTCTGAGGAGGTGACCGTGGCTGAGGCGTAGTTGGTCGTGGTGGTGAATTCCCGGGCGGTGATTTCGAGGCCTTGCTTGCGGTCCACCAGGACCACCAATTCCTCGTGGGAAGGAAGAAAGCCGGCCACGGGATGCGGTCCGAAGGAGCCCTCTGTCGCGACGGCGAGGTCACCGCCGGTCAGGTCCAGGGCGCGTTGGCATTTGGCCCGCGCAGCGGTGAGCGCATCTCCCACGCGCTCCACCTCGCCGGTGAACGTCCCGAAGGCGTCCGTATCGAATCCGTGCACACGGTGTACGACCACGCCGAGCGCATCGGCAAGCAGCGGACCGAGGACGGTCTCTTTGCCATGCATCGTCGCCACATGCAAGTTTCGGCCCGCGAAGTAGTCGGTGACACGGTCCACGAGGCCCTCACTCCGGTTCCGCGACCACATGGACCTGCAGCTGGCAGCGCGCACCTCCTTTGAGGACTAACTGCTTGATTTCAAAGAAGTCTTGCTGCAGGCGGGCGATGCGGCGCTCGACGTGTTTGATGTCCTCTTCGGAGGAATTCGGGCCGATGTGGTTTTCGAGAAAGGAAATCTGTGCGTGGACGTGCCGGGTGAGCAGGTCGAGGGCTTCCGTTCGGTCGTAGCGTCCTTCGGTAAGCGCGATGTGAAGGGGGGCGGAGCGTTTCATTGTCCTTGGCCGAGGGAGAAGGCGGGTTTGCCGTCGAACGCATAGAGGTTCTCCGTCTTGATGACGTCGATGCCCTCGGTTTCTGCGGCCGTCAGCAAGCGGACGATGTCGGCTTTCGACATCTGGGCATCGGCCTTCGGTTTGAAGCGGCAGCGCCAGTGGTCGGTACAGAAGGTTTCCGGGAAGCCGTCGGGGTACACCTTGATTCCGCGGTTCGTGATCATGCTCAGCTCCACGGTGGTCGTGCGCACGGGTTCGAGCATGCGGGCCAAATCCGCTGCATCCCGCCCCCCCCAATGCACAAACAAATCCACCCCCTGCAGCTCTTTGCGCCCGGGTGCACGGCGCTCGTACCGCGGAAGGTGCAGCGGAGCGTCGGTCGCATACCGCACGGGCCGCAAATGCGCGGGCTCGCTGCCCAGTCGTTCCACGACCGCCGCGGCAAACTCCTGCGTTCCCACTTTCTGCGTGCTCGTCCCTTCCCGGAAGATGTCGTAGGTGTGGATGCCGTCCTCGATGGTTTTCAGCCACGCGTTTTGGATCCGTTCGGCCACGTCGGCCTGCCCGATGTGGGTGAGCATCAGAATGGCACCTTGCAGGAGGCCGGAGGGGTTGGCGAGGTTTTGGCCTGCCCGACGCGGGGCGGAGCCGTGGATGGCCTCAAACATGGCGCACTCATCGCCGATGTTCGCCGAGCCGGCGAGGCCGACCGATCCTGCGATTTGGGCCGCCACATCGCTCAGTACATCCCCGTACAGGTTCAAGGTCACGATGACGTCGAAGGCCTCCGGTGAGTCCGCCATCTTCGCCGCTCCGATGTCGATGATCCAGTGCTCGTTCTCGATGTCGGGATACTCCACGGCGATTTCGTCGAATACCTGGTGGAACAGCCCGTCGGTTTGCTTCATGATGTTGTCCTTCGTAAAGCAGGTGACCTTTTTGCGCTTGTACTGGCGGGCATACTCGAAGGCGTAGCGAACAATGCGTTCGCATCCTGGTCGGCTGATGAGCTTCAGGCACTGCACCACTTCGTCCGTCTGCTGGTGCTCGATGCCGGCGTAGAGGTCTTCTTCGTTTTCGCGCACGATGACCAAATCCATCGCGGGATGCTTCGTCGTCACATACGGATGCAGGCTCATGCACGGCCGGATGTTCGCGTACAGCCCGAGGAACTTCCGCGTGGTCACGTTGAGGCTCTTGTAGCCCCCTCCCTGCGGCGTGGTGATGGGGGCCTTCAGGAACACCTTGTTCCGGCGGATGACGTCCCACGATTCTTTCGAAATGCCCGAAGTGTTGCCTGCGAGGTACACTTTTTCGCCCACTTCGATTTCATCGACGGAGATGCGGGCGCCGGCCGCAAAGAGGATCGACAAGGTGGCGTCCATGATTTCCGGGCCGATGCCATCGCCCTTGGCTACTGTGATGCGTGTCATGTGGTGGATGTTGAGGGCAAAGGTCTCGGCGGTGAATCATAAACTTTCATTCAACTTTGCAATCGATTCGATTGTATTTCGTTATGAACCTTCCCGAAGCCCGATGCAGTACACCCTCCACCAGCTCCGCATTTTCTTGCGCGTCGTGGCCACCCGCAACATTACCCGTGCGGCAGAAGAGCTGCACATGAGCCAACCCGCCGTCTCGATCCAGCTCAAGAACTTCCAAAAGCAATTCGACCTGCCGCTCATCGAGGTGGTCAACCGGCGCATCCACGTGACGGATTTTGGCCAAGAAATCGCCCGCTCCGCGGAGATCATCCTCAACGAAGTCTATGCCATCAACTTCAAGATGCACGCCCACGAAGGCCGGCTTACCGGCAAGCTCCGCATTGCCGCCGTGTCCACTGCGAAGTACGTGGCCCCCTACTTCCTCGCCGGCTTTATGCGCGCAAATCCCGGTGTAGAGCTCGCGCTCGATGTGACAAACAAGGCCCAGGTCCTCGCGCGATTGGAAGAAAATTCGGTCGACTTTGCGTTCATGACGGTCCCTCCGGAGAACCTGCAGGTGGATGCATTGCCACTCTTTCCGAACCGGCTCTACCTCGTTGCCCACCCCGATTTTTTGCCCTCCCTTCCGACGGATGCCCCCGAAGTATTCGCCTCGCTCCCCCTGATCATGCGCGAGCGCGGTTCTGGGACGCGCCATGTATTGGAGGGCTTCTTGCTCGCAAACAACGTGCGTGTGTTGCCCCAACTTGTCCTCACCAGCAGCGAGGCCGTAAAGCAGGCCGTCCTCGCCGGCCTAGGTTGTTCGGTGATGCCCTTGGTCGGGATTCGCAACGAACTCGCTTCCGGCCGCCTTCACATCTTGCCCGTGCGCGGATTTCCCATCACGTCCATGTGGTCGCTTGTTTCTTTGACTGCCAAACGGCATACCCCCGCAGCCCAGGCCTTCCTCACCCACCTCGAAGCCACCAGCGAATCCACAATCGCGCAGCACTTCGCGGACTGAAGCCGGGCGACGCTGCGCGTCGCGGGTTGGGGTTGGGG